>CAYWRA010000020.1:0-12941 GCA_964460305.1 uncultured bacterium | reverse complement strand
GACGAGGATGATGGCGCCCCGGCCTATCTTCAGGGCCTCGTCGATGGCCTGGAGATACACCTCGGTCTTCCCGCTGCCGGTCACCCCGTGGAGCAGGACCACCGAGAAACGGCGCTCGCCGAGCGACTGCGCCGCATGTTCGATCGCCCGCCGCTGTTCCGGGGTCGGCGGCAAATGCTCCGTTGGCAGAATGGATTCTCCCTCCCAGGGGTCCCGGTACACCCGCTGCCGCGTAAGAATGACGAATCCCTTTTTTGCCAGCGCGCGGATTGCCTGCGACCCAGCTCCGCTGCTCCCCATCAACTCCCGCATCGGCACGGGCGATTCATGCCGGAGGAGAATCTCTATAGCCCTGGCCTGCCGCGGCGCCTTCTTGCCGAGAGCCTCGACTACGTTCCCGTCTCCGCAGCGTGAGCGGTCAAGCTGCACGAAAATCGGCAGCTTCGCACCGTGTCCCTTGCGAACGCTTGCGGGAACAATGCACATGATAGCGGTGGAGAGGGAGCATGAGTAATACGCTGCAATCCATTCGGCTAGCTTTAGCAACGGCTCGCCCACCACCGGTTTCGCATCGCGGACCGAAAGTAGCTGCTTGGCTCCGGGGTGAGACGAACTATCGGACACCGACGTGACGTAGCCGCTGAGCCTTCGCGAGCGGAACGGGACGTAGACCCTCACTCCCGGCGCCACCGCCCCTTCCATCTCGGGCGGCACCAGATAGTCGAATACCCTGTCTATCGCGATATCCAATACAACGCTGGCGTATTTGGGCATGATGTATCACGGGTTAATGGCTTATCCCACCGACGAAGATCACGGCCGGGAGGCGTCTATAAAATATCATCTCTCACCGGAGTGTTCAATGAACTTGCCTTTTTGTAACTATTCAGGTGGCCAGGAGCCGGAATCCAGGAGCCGGAATACAAAGTTCGGGAGACAGCATGCAAAATTCTGGATTCTGCGGTTTCTCATCAATTTATTCCCTTGCCCCACACCACCGCATTTATCATAATCAGGCCTCTATTCATTTATGACACCACCCTGGATATTTTTGGAAGGAGCACGACATGAAACCCCTTGAAGGCATCAAGGTCCTTGATCTGACGCGCGTCCTTGCGGGGCCTTTTTGTACGATGATCCTCGCGGACATGGGCGCCGAGGTCATCAAGGTCGAGCAACCGGGGAAGGGCGATGACACACGCCAGTTCGGCCCGCCGTTCCAAGAAGGCGAGAGCGCCTACTTTCTCAGCGTCAACCGCAACAAAAAGAGCATCACACTCGACATCAAATCGGCCAAGGGCAAAGAAATCCTCGGCCGACTGATCCAGCGTTCCGACGTCCTCGTCGAAAACTTCCGCCCCGGCGCGCTAAAAAAACTCGGCTTCGATTACGAAGCGGCCTCGGCGATCAATCCACGCCTCATCTATGCTTCGGTCTCCGGTTTCGGCCAGACGGGTCCCTGGTCGGCGAAACCCGGCTACGATCTAGCCATCCAGGGACTGGGCGGCATCATGAGCATCACCGGCGATGCGGACGGCCCTCCCTACAAGGTGGGCGTCTCGCAGGCCGACCTGACAGCGGGCCTGTATGCCGCACAGGGGGTCTTGCTCGCCCTCTTCGCGCGCGAGAAGACGGGAAGGGGACAGCTCGTGGACGTCGGCATGCTCGACTGCCAGCTTGCCATGCTCAGCTTTCAGGCCGGGATATATTTCATGACCGGCGTGTCACCCATGAGGAAAGGGAACCAGCATCCGACCATCTGCCCCTACGAGACGTTCAAGGCGCGCGACCGCTACATCAACATTGCCGTCGGTAACGACAAGCTCTGGCATAAGTTATGCGCGCTCATCGGCCTCGAAAAAATACGCGACAATCCCGATTTCGCGACGAACCCCAGCCGGGTGCAGCATCGGGACCAACTCTTCCCGATCATCCAGGACGAGATCGGCAAAAACGATAGCGCACACTGGCTCGCGCTCTTCGAGGAGCACGGCATCCCCTCGGGCCCCATCCTCTCCATCGAGGAAGCGCTCGCCCAGCCGCAAGCGGCCGCGCGGGAGATGGTGGTCACCATGCAGCATCGCATCCTCGGAGAGATCAAGCAGGCGGGAATACCCGTCAAGCTTTCCGAAACGCCGGGGGGGATAGCGAATCCCCCGCCCTGCCTCAGCGAGCATACCGATGCCGTGCTCGAAAACCTCGGCTACTCGGGCGCAGACATCCAGGCGATGCGGGCGGGTGGAGCGATTTGATTTTTTACCACAGATTAACACGGATAATTGGACGCAGATTAACGCAGGCGAACGCAGCTTTGTTTTACAAAGAGGAATACTGGAACATTCAGGGTCAAACCTTTACTCTTTACAGAGACAGCCGATGTCCAAAGACGCGTCGAGTAAAAAAAATAGTTGGAAGCGCGCCGTAGAAAAGGCATGCGCGGAAACGGGCGAGCGGAGGCCGGCGTTCGCCACTTCCTCCGGAATACCCGTCGATCTCCTCTACGTCCCCGACGACATCGCCGGCCTCGACTACCCGAATGACCTCGGCTTCCCCGGCGAGTTTCCGTTCACAAGGGGAGTGCAGCCCACCATGTACCGGAGCCGCCTATGGACCATGCGCCAGTACGCCGGGTTCGGCACGGCGGAGGAATCAAACGCCCGGTACCGCTATCTCCTCGACCAGGGCCAGACCGGGCTCTCCATCGCATTCGACCTCCCCACTCAAATCGGCTACGACAGCGACCATCCGCTCGCCGAGGGAGAGGTCGGGAGGGTCGGCGTCGCCGTGGATTCGCTCCAGGACATGGAAATCCTTTTCAAAGGGATCCCGCTGGACAGGGTGAGCACTTCCATGACCATCAACTCCACCGCCGCCATTCTCGTGGCCATGTACATCGCCGTCGCCGAGAAACAGGGCGTCCCGCGCGCCTCCCTGCGGGGTACGATACAGAACGACATCCTGAAAGAGTACGTCGCCCGCGGCACATACATATTCCCGCCGCGACCGGCGATGCGCATCGTCACGGACATTTTCTCCTTCTGCAACCGCGAGATACCCCGTTGGAATGCGATCAGCGTAAGCGGGTACCATATACGAGAGGCCGGCGCAACCGCCGTTCAGGAGCTCGCCTTCACCCTCGCCGACGGGATCGCGTACGTCGACGCGGCGATCGCGGCGGGTTTGGACGTGGATACGTTTGCGCCGAGGATCTCGTTCTTCTTCAACGCTCACAACAACCTGTTCGAGGAGGTCGCCAAGTTCCGCGCGGCGCGGAGGATGTGGGCTAAGATCATGCGCGACCGGTTCGGCGCGCGCGACCCGCGCTCGCTAATGCTCCGCTTCCATACCCAGACGGGCGGCTCCACGCTCACCGCCCAGCAGCCCGACAACAACATCGTGCGCATCACGATCCAGGCGCTCGCCGCGGTCCTCGGCGGCACACAGAGCCTGCACACAAACTCGCGGGACGAGGCCCTGTGCCTGCCGACGGAGGAGTCCGTCCGCACGGCGCTTAGGACGCAACAGATCATCGCGGAGGAGAGCGGCGTCGCGGAAACCATCGACCCGCTGGGCGGATCCTACTACCTGGAATACCTCACCGATCGGGTCGAGAAGGCGGCGTACGCGTATCTCGATGAGATCGATCGGATGGGCGGCGCGCTCAAGGCTATCGAGAACGGTTACATGCAGCGCGAGATACAGACGAGCGCGTATGAATGCCAGAAAAAGATCGAAAGCGGGGAACGGATCGTGGTCGGCGTCAACCGCTATGCCTCCGACAGCGAGGCGAGTTGCCGCCTGCTGCGCGTCACGCCCGAAACGGAAGAAAAGCAGCGCCGCGCGCTCGCGAAGCTGAAGGCGGCGCGCGACAGCAAAGCGGTCATGCAATCCCTCGACGCGGTCGAGCGGGCCGCGCGAGGGGAAGAAAACCTGATGCCGCCGGTCCTCGCCGCGGTAAAACTATATGCTACCGTAGGAGAGATCTGCGACCGGCTACGGGCGGTCTTCGGCGAATATCGCCCCGCGACGACGATTTAAATAATTAACCACGGATAAACACGCCCCACAAGGGGGAGAACACAGAGAGAAACGAGGCGGTTGTTTTACAAAGAGTAAAAGAGAGACCAGGAGAACTGACAGAGGGGAAGAAATAGTCCAGCAACCAGAAGCTAGAAACTGTAGTGCATATCCGTGGATAAAAAAGTTAAAAGCCTGCGAGCATTTGTGGTTAAAATTGGATCCATCGTGAAAAAACCAATCAGGGTTCTTATCGCCAAGCCGGGACTCGACGGCCACGATCGCGGCGCCCTCGTGATCGCCCATGCCCTGCGCGACGCCGGCATGGAGGTGATCTACACCGGTATCCGCCAGACGCCGGAACAGATCGCGAACACGGCTATCCAGGAGGACGTGCGCATCGTGGGCTTAAGTTGCCTATCCGGCGCGCACAACAGGCTCTTCCCGAGAGTAGTCGAGCTCCTTAAAGAAAAGGGGGCCTCTGACATCCTGATCTTCGGGGGAGGCGTCATCCCGGAGGAGGACATCCCTTCCCTGAAACAAAAGGGAATCTCGGAAATCTTCGGCCCCGGCACGATGACATCGGAGATCATCGATTTCCTCCGCCGGAATGCGTAGCAAGGAAAACCACAGAGGGCACAGAGAAGGCACTGAGAACACAGAGGCTAAAAACCGACTGGTTTTCACAAAGAGTAAAAGAGAACGACGGGTATGGAAACAGTTATGGAGTTGCAATCATCCCCACCCATCCCTTACCCCTCAGAGGGGGAGGGTTAGGGAGGGGGGCTTGCCTACTTGATTTCTCTTTTCCCTCTTTTACTCTTTGTAAAAAATTATTCCTCCCCCGTCCCAAAGGGATCCCTTCGGGGCGTGTTCTCCCCTGAAAGGGCCCCTTTGGGGTGTGTCTCCGTGGTAAAAAACTAATGTGGTGGTCATAATGGCCCTTGCAGACGACATACTCAATCGCGACCCACGGGCGGCAGGCCGGCTCCTTAGCCTGATCGAGGACGGCGATCCGCGCGCCTCGGCGGAGTTAAAAAAACTCTACTCCCACAGCGGGAAATCGTATCTCATCGGCATCACCGGCCCACCCGGCTCCGGCAAGAGCACTCTCGCCGATCAGATCGTCGCACACTATCGCGCCAGGGGACTCCGGATCGGCGTGCTCGCTATCGACCCCTCAAGCCCCTTCAGCGGAGGGGCCGTCCTCGGCGACCGGATCCGCATGCAGCGGCACGCCACGGACAACCACGTCTTCATCCGCAGCATGGCAAGCCGCAACTGGCCGGGGGGCTTGAGCCAGGCTACCGGCGAGGCGGTCCGCGTGCTCGAAGCGTACGGCTGCGATCCCGTCATCGTTGAGACCGTAGGCGTCGGCCAGAGCGAGGTCGAGGTGGCGCGCCTGGCGCACACCACCATCCTCGTCTGCACGCCCGCCACAGGAGACAAGGTCCAGGCGCTCAAGGCCGGGGTGATCGAGATCGCCGACGTCATTGTTATGAACAAGGCCGATCTCCCCGAGGCGGCGCATGCATCGAAATCGATCGAGATGATCGTCGCCATGGCGCCAGCATCGCCCTGGAGGGTCCCCGTCGTCAACACGGTCGCAAGAGAGGGGAAAGGAATCGATAACGTCATCGCCGTCATCGAGGCGCACCGCACGTTCATGGAATCGAGCGGCGCCCTCGTGAGAAAAAGGCTGGAGGCCGCCAAGAATCAGCTCCGAGGCATAATTTATAGGAAGATACACGAAACGGTCCTCGCAAAGCTTCCCGGCGAGCCGGAGCTGGAACGTTACTCCGAGCAGATCGCTTTGGGCGCCGCAGATCCCTATTCCCTCGCCGATGAAATCGTAAGGAAGCCTGGATGAGGCGCGCACATGGCATCCCCATCACCTTCGAACCCCAACCGGAGCGCAGTGAACCATGATTTCTAAAATCGACCATATCGGCATCGCCGTCAGGAAGATCGAGGATTCCCTCCCCCTCTACAGGGACCTCCTCGGCCTTAAAAAAATCCGCATCGAAAAAGTGCCCGAGCAGAAGGTGCGCGTGGCCATGATACAGCTCGGAGAGGTGAAGATCGAGCTCGTCGAGGCGCTCGGCCCGGACAGCCCGATCGAAAAATTCATCGAGAAGAAGGGCGAAGGGATCCACCACATTGCGCTCAGCACCGACGACATCCGCGGCGATCTTCAAAAAGCCAAATCGGCCGGCATCCAGCTCATCAACGAGACGCCGACGAAGCGCGGCGACGAGTACGAGGTCGCCTTCCTTCACCCCTCCTCCACCGGCAAGGTCCTGATTGAACTCTGCCAGCCGCAATCTAAAAACTCTAAATCCCAAACAAACGAAAAACTCTAAACACAAAACTCGCGTAAGTCTCAGAGAAAATTGAGAAAAGTCGGAAAATTGATCACACATAATGAACGGGAGGTGCAACATGAAGCGGTTCTATAAAGTATCCCTTGTCATCTGCGTCCTGTTTTTCACACCCTCATGCGCCATGGGGCCCAGGCATAATGCCCGCGTATTTTCCTCCCCGGAGGGGCGATTCATGGAGCTTCCCGGCAAGTTAACGATTGAGACCGCTCTCGATAAAAGGCTCGCCTCCACCACCACACAGGTAGGCGAGGGATTTACCGTGCATACCACGGAGCCGGTCGTGGTCGACACTCAAGTCGTTATACCGGAGGGCACACGTATCCATGGCACGGTGACCAAACTAACTCCGCCCCGATTCGGCCTTATGAAGGCCAAAATATCATTTGAATTCGACGGGATGGAAATCGGCAATAAGAGAATACCTATTAAGGGAGCCGCCACACAGAGTATGACCGCCCTCGCCCAGAAGGGGGCACAGGCGGCCGGCGGCTATGTCGCCAAGGAGGCCCTGAAAAGGGCTATCCCCGGCTTCGGCACCGTGCTCATGATAATGGACGCTAAGAAGGCCCTTGACACTATCTCCGAAGACAAGGAGATTTCTCTCGAACCGGGGACTCCAATCCTCGTGAAGATCTCGAAGCCCTTCTCTGTTCCGCTCTCTAAGGGGTCGCGATCTCTCTGATCGCGCGTTCCCGCAACCCATTGCTCGTTTCCGCACCCCCGAACCAGCGTGTAATCCCAAAACCAAAGCTGATTTCCCACACCCGCTCCAAAGGGGCCGGGTGAAGGAGAAAATCCGAATAGCGGAGAAACGCCCGGATGCAAGGCGCGCGCAAGCGCCCGAGGAGGCGTATCATCCGATACGCCGCACAAGAAAGCGCAGCGCGCAACGCAGCAGATGGGTGCTTATCCGCCATTTCGGGGCACCATTTCCACTTGCGATACCGTCCCATATGACTTATACTCGCCGCGTACAGTCGCCCAAAGTAGGTTGCCATGCTCAAAAACATCGTCATAAAAAACCGCTACGTCGATTCGGTCATGCTCATGTCCATCTCCGCCAAAGTGAAAAGCGCTGGGGGGATGCGGGAAGTCTCCGCAATGATGGGGACCGACGCAAACAAAGAACTCCTGAAGGCAACCAAGCTCCTTGACGCCGCCGGGTGCGCGGCCGGCCCCATGGACATCGTCATCGCCGTCGAGGCGGAAGACAACGAGGCGATCCAGAAGGCGGCCGCCGCGGTTGAAACGCTGCTTTCGAAACGAGAGGCGGCCGCCGCTCCGACCGAAGAGGCCCCGCCGCACACCCTAGCGCGCGCCCTCGAAATCCGTCCCGGCGCGAAGCTGCTCTTCATCTCTCTCCCAGGCGCTTATGCGCGCCGGCAGGCCGAGGCCGCGTTGGATAGGGGCCTCCACGTGATGATCTTCAGCGACAACGTCTCAATCGAGGATGAGATCGCGCTCAAAACCAAGGCGCGCGACCTCGGCCTGATCGTAATGGGCCCCGACTGCGGCACGGCGATCATCGGCGGGGTGGCGCTCGGTTTCGCGAACGTGGTCAACCGGGGCGACGTTGGCATCGTCGGCGCATCGGGAACCGGCATCCAAGAGGTGATCTGCATCATCTCCAACATGGGCCACGGCATCACCCACGCCATCGGCCTCGGGGGACGGGACCTCCGGGAGGAAGTGGGCGGCATCGGCATGCTCATGGGCATCGACGCCCTCGACGCCGACAAAGATACAAAACTCATAGTCCTTATTTCAAAACCCCCGGCCCCCGCCGTCGCCGGAAAAATTCTCGACAGGGCAAAACGGTGTTCAAAGCCCGTCGTGATCAACTTCCTGAAGGGTGACGCTATAGATGCGGCGAAGCGCGGTCTCGCATTCTCCCCGACCCTCGAAGGGGCGGCCCTGGCGGCGGTGGCCCTAATCGAAGGGAAAGAGCAGCCCCATTCCGGGATGTCGCCGGAACTACAATCCAAAGCGAACGATGCCCGGAAGGCATTGAATCAGGGTCAAAAATACATCCGCGGGCTTTACTCCGGCGGGACGCTCTGTGACGAGGCGCTCCTAATCCTCCGTGGCGTAACAGGCGATTGCTATTCAAACATACCGCTCACTCAGGAACTCAAATTGAAGGATCCCGGAAAGAGCACGGGCAATTGCCTCGTCGACCTCGGAGACGATGAGTTCACGAGGGGCCGGCCTCATCCGATGATCGACTTCACACTCAGGTGCGAGCGGATCGTGCAGGAGGCGGGAGACGATGGGACCGCGGTCATCCTCCTCGACGTCGTGCTGGGTTATGGATCGCACCCGGATCCGGCAGGCGCCCTCGTTCCGGCAATAGAGAATGCGCGCGAGATCGCACGCGCCGGGGGTAGACCGCTCGCATTCGTCGCATCGATTACCGGCACGGACGGCGATCCGCAAAACCGCTCCAGACAAATGGCGGCCCTCGAGCGCGCCGGCGCCCTGATCGCCCCGACCAATGCCCAGGCGGCGCGCCTGGCCGGCATGATCGTCTCGTAACCGCTGACTACATAGAAGTTTCACCACGGAGGACACGGAGAGAGGACACAGAGAAGACGGAGAAGGCAGTTAATTTTAACCGAACTGAATCAACGAATTGCGCTGCGTGGTTCAGGGTCCCTTAACTATACACTAAGTGAATTCATAGAGGGTGTACAGGTGAAGTCAAACCGGATCAACGAATTGTGGTCAGACAAGCTCCAGGTCATCAGCATGGGCCTTAAGTCGTTCACCGAATCCATGGCGGCCCAGAGGAGCGCCGGCGTGGTTCACGTCGATTGGCGGCCCCCAGCGGGAGGCGACCTGCAGATGCTCGCGGCCATCGATTGCTTTAGGCCATTTGAAAAGAAAATAGCCGAGGCGAATGACCGCGCAATCGAGATTATGATAAGCGCGCAGCCGGTCCTCACCGATCTCCGCCCGGCGCGCGAGGCGATCCCGGGGATGAAAGACAATCTCATCCTCCACGCAGGACCGCCGATCGGATGGGAGAAGATGTGCGGGCCCATGCGCGGCGCCATCGCTGGGGCCCTGATCTACGAGGGGAAGGCGAAGTCGCTCGCGGATGCGGAACAAATCGCCGCAAGCGGTAAGATAGAGTTCTCGCCCTGCCACCACCACCGGGCCGTCGGGCCGATGGCCGGCGTCATTTCTCCCTCGATGTGGGTATGGCGCATCGAGAACAAAACTCACGGCAATCCCGCATTCGCCACACTCAACGAGGGGCTCGGCAAGGTGCTCCGCTTCGGCGCCAATACCCCCGACGTCATCACGAGGCTCAAATGGATGGAGACGACCCTCGCCCCCGCTCTCGCCGCGGCCGTCCGCCGCGCGGGGGGAATCAATATCAAGAGCCTTATCGCCCAAGCGCTCCTAATGGGCGACGAGTGCCACAACCGCAACGTGGCCGCGACGGGCCTCTTTCTCCGCGCCATCACACCGCACCTCCTCGCGACCGATCTCAATAAGGAAACAATCGCGCAGATCTTCCAGTTCATAAGCGGCAACGACCATTTCTTCCTCAACCTCTCCATGGCCGCATCGAAGGCCACGGTGGACCCTCTCATGGGGATCGGGTACAGCACGATCATGTGCGCCATGGCAAGGAACGGAGTGGAGATCGGCATCCGGGTCGCGGGGCTCGGCGACCGCTGGTTCACCGCCCCCGCTGGGGAGCCGAAAGGGTTTTACTTCCCAGGCTACAGCGCCGCAGACGGCTGCCTCGATCTCGGCGACAGCACGATCACCGAAACTGCGGCAATCGGAGGGTTTGCCATGGCGAGCGCCCCGGCAATCGTCAAATTCGTCGGAGGGGTTCCAGCGGACGCGATCCGCTACACGAGAGAGATGTACGAGATCTGCTGGGGAGTCCACAGGGATTTCCAATTGCCGGCGCTCGATTTCCAGGGGACTCCCGCAGGCGTCGATGTACGGAAGGTAGTCGAAACGGGCATCACCCCGATCATCAATACGGGCGTTGCTCATAAAGACCCGGGGGTCGGCCAGATCGGCGCCGGCATACTCCGGGCGAACATGACCTGTTTCAAAGATGCGCTGACGGCGTTCGCCAAAACTTATTCGGAGGATAATTCTCATGTCGGGTAAAGATTATCAGTCGCTCGCAAGAGACAAAGAAAAACGGATCGCCGGAGCGAAGCATCTCTCATCCAACGGCTCGAAAGTCATCCCCCCCGACAAGGCGGTCGATCTTCTCTATGCCGTCATACGTCCGGGAGACCGTGTCACGATAGAAGGCAACAACCAGAAACAGGCGGATTTCCTGGCGCGGGCGCTCGCGAGCCTCGACCCACGCAGGATCAACGGCCTCCACATGGTGCAGTCCTCCGTCGCGCTCCCCGAGCACATCGCCGTCTTCGATCGCGGCATCGCCCGCGATCTCGACTTCGCCTTCTCCGGCCCCCAGGCCAAAGAACTCGCGCGCATCGTGAATGAGGGGAAGGTAAGGATCGGGGCCATCCACACCTACCTTGAGCTCTTCGGCCGCTACTTCGTGGACCTCACGCCGCGCGTATCCCTCGTCGCCGCGGAGCTCGCGGACGAGAAAGGCAATCTCTATACCGGCTTCAACACGGAAGAGACGCCTACGATCGCCGAAGCCACCGCGTTCAAACAGGGGATCGTCATCGCCCAGGCGCGAGAGATATCGGAAAGTTTGCCGCGCGTCGACATCCCCGGCGACCAGGTGGACTTTATCATCCCCTGCGGATCATCCCCGTACATAGAACCGCTCTTTACGCGCGATCCCGCGAAGATCACCGAGATGCAAATCTTCATGGCCATGCTCGCCCTCAAGGGAATTTACCTGCCTTACATGATCACCAAACTCAATCACGGCATCGGCTACGGGACGGCGGCGATCGAGCTCCTGCTCCCCACCTACGGGGAAAAGCTCGGCCTCAAAGCGAAGGCCTGCACGCACTGGATCCTCAACCCCCACCCCACCCTGATCCCGGCGATCGAGGCGGGTTTCGTCCAAAGCGTCCACTCGTTCGGCAGCGAACCCGGCATGGAGGACTACGTGCGGGCCCGAAGCGACATCTTTTTCAACGGCGCCGATGGAAGCATGCGATCGAACCGGCTCCTCTCGCAGGTCGCGGGTCTCTACGCGAGCGACATGTTCATCGGCCTCACACTCCAGATCGATGAGAACGGAAACAGCTCAACCGCCACCGCCAACCGTATCGCCGGCTTCGGCGGCGCCCCCAATCTCGGCGACAACCCCGGCGGGCGGCGTCACGTGAGCGGCGCCTGGCTGAAAGCAGGGCAAGAGGACACCATGAGCACTCACGGCGTGGGAGGGTTGCCGAGGGGGAGAAAGCTCGTGGTTCAAATTACCTCGACGACGAGCGAAAAGAAAGGCATCCCCGTCTTTGTCGAAAAGCTCGATGCGGAGAAGCTCTTTGAAGGGGGATTCTTTTCCCTCCCTCCCATCATGATTTACGGTGACATCATCACACACATCGTCACCGAAAAGGGCATCGCTGTCCTGCATCGCTGCCCGGACCTCGATACGCGGCGGGCGGCAATCCGGGCGGTGGCAGGCGATACGCCGGTTGGAAGGAAGGAAAAGATGGCGGAGACCGAAAAGCTTCGGAATGGAAAGATCGTCTTCTACCCTGAGGACATCGGCGTCAAAAAAGAGGACGCCAGCCACTCACTGCTCGCCGCGAGGTCCATCGACGATCTCGTGAAGGCCTCCGGCGGTCTCTACAAGCCCCCGGCGCGGTTCCTCGGGGAGTGAGTTTAAAGGAAAACCACAGAGGGCACAGAGAAGGCACGGAGGGATAACCACAAGATTAATTTTGACCGCGGCCCAACGGGATCCCTTCGGGGGAGGAGCGCCCTCAGCGCAATGAACCAGGACCAAGCAATCTCGCAGCGTGGTATATCGTGAGTATCTCGACCGTCTCCTCTCGCAGTCGATATACGATCCGACAGTTGCCCAGCAAAATCTCACGGATATTGGGGTCAAGAATCTCGGGGACGACTCTACCCGGCTTGGGAAAAGATACGAGACGCTCAATCGTCCGAACTACATCAAGTACTAGGAGATAAGCGTAACGGGGCGGAATCTGCAGCGATGAACTCCGCAATAGACTCCAGATCATCCACCGCCTGCGGGGTCCATCTTATTTCAGCCATTTCGACATTCTCTCTTTGACCTGGGCATGAGAGATTGTCCGCCCGGAATCAGCCTCTTGCAAACCACGCTCCACCTTGGCTAGAAACAGCAGACGTTCCATAGCATCCTCGATGGATGCGTTGTCCGGGAGATCGCTAACGGCCTTGAGCATTTTCTCTTTTGTAGTCATGGTATTATCTTAACAAAACAACCGCCGGTGGCAAACCATGGTAAATCTACCCAACATCGTACTGTGGGACATGCGCAATCTCAGGTAAAAGTTCTCAACCTAGGCAAAGTATCACCTTTAACCTGACTTTCGCAACTGGACCGTCGAAATCGCTATTTTGAGGGGGTTGGGC
>CAYWRA010000019.1:27528-33519 GCA_964460305.1 uncultured bacterium | reverse complement strand
ATACCGCCTTTTTCAATCCGGACTCCTCCTGACACCCCATAACTGAGGGATTACTGCCGTCCAGCCAAAATGCTTGACGATTCCGCCGAAAAACAATAAAATTATCGTTGATATGGGGTCATGGGCGAAGGGGTTACTGTATGAGTGATAAACCGGGCTGTTTCCGCAAGGCGTTAAAATGGGCAGCGCTTGGTCTGCTTGTCCTCATACTTGCGGTGAGCATCCTGTTCAACGTCGCGCTCTCCGCGCTCCTCATGGGGCAAAGTCCGGCGGGCGGCGACGCGGCTAAATTTCGTGAGTCTACCGTGGAGGGAGAGGGCCCTGACAAGGTCGCGCTCGTCCCCATCCAGGGCTTGATCGGCGGCGGCTACGGGGATTCGGTCTTCGGGGGGCGCGGGACGGTCGCGTCAATTATCGCGCAGTTGAGAAAGGCCGCGGCGGACGATGCCGTGAAAGCGATCATCCTCGAGATCGACAGCCCCGGCGGTAGCGTCGGGGACAGCGATCTTATCTACCACGAGGTGCAAAAGATACGCGAGAGCGGCAAGCCGGTCATCTCTTTTCTCCGGGACATGGCTGCGTCCGGGGCATACTACATTGCGGTGGGTTCCGACAAGATCATCGCCCAGCCGACGACCATCACCGGTAACATAGGCGTCATCGTACACAGCGTGAACGTGGAGGGGCTGTTCCAGAAACTGGGCATCAGGGAAGTCATCATCAAGAAGGGTCGGATGAAAGACCTTCTCTCCCCGACCCGCTCGCTTACCCCCGAGGAAGAGCTGCTTTTGCAGGACATCACCAATAAGCTGTACTACCAGTTCGCTTCCATCGTCGCATCACGGAGAAAATTGAGCGCGGACCAGATGAGCCGCATCGCGGACGGTAGGATTTTCCTGGCTCCCGATGCCCTCGCTGCGGGTCTGATCGACGCCGTCGGGTACCGGGACGAATCGCTCGCTACGGTGAGGGGAATGCTGGGCTTAAAAACTTTCAGGCTCGTCCGTTACGAAAAGCTCTTCTCTTTCAAGGACATGTTGGGCGCGTCCGCTCAGGCATTTTCGCCTTCCGCGGCTCTCAGGGAAGGGATCATGGAGACGGCCGCTCCCAAGCTGATGTATCTCTGGACCATCAATTGAATGAACGACGGCGCAAATAGGGCTCAATCGCCCCGTTGCTCGTGGAGCTGATTCCAAATGCTCACCAAACGTTCCGAAATAACGTACATCGCCTATTTAAACGAGCGCCAGGTCCTGAAGATGAAGCACGACCTTGTGGGGCAGGGATTCGACATCAAGGAGAAGGTCCCGCACGCGTTCTACGGGGCCGGCAAAAAAGGCGTGAGCCTGACGGCCTTCCGCAACGGCAAGCTGCTCATTCAAGGGAAGGGCGCGCACGATTTCATCGTTTTCTATCTCGAACCGGTGCTGCTCAAGGAGGTCTCGCTCGGCTACGAAGAGATCATCGATCCCTCCATTGCCGAGGCCCGCATCGGCGTAGACGAGAGCGGGAAGGGCGATTACTTCGGTCCGCTGATCATCGCTTCCGTCCACGTGGACAGGCCGATTGCCAGGAAGATGCTCGACCTCGGCGTCGCCGACAGCAAACAGCTTAGTGCGAAGCGGATCGAGGAGCTGGCGGAGGCGATCAAAAATGAGACCATCCACTCAATCGTAGCGATCGGCCCGGAGAAGTACAACGCCCTTTATGAAAAAATCGGCAACCTCAACAGGCTCCTCGCATGGGGACACGCCCGGGCGCTCGAAAACGTGCTCATCAAAAAATCGAGCTGCAAGAAGGCGATCCTCGACAAGTTCGCCGACAGGAGCGTGCTGAACCTCGCCCTCATGAAGCGGGCCAAGAAAATCGATATCACGTTCAGAACAAAGGCGGAATCCGATGTCGCCGTCGCCGCCGCATCGATTATCGCCAGAAGCGAGTTCTGCACGCGGTTACGCAAGCTCGAGGAAGAGTTTAAAACCACCTTGCCCAAGGGCGGCGGGGCGCCCGTGGAGAAAAAGGCCAAGCAGTTCGTCTCGACCCACGGGGTGGAGAGCCTCGCAAAAGTGGCCAAGCTGCATTTCAAGATCACCAAGAAAGCGATCCTGGAGAGCTAGCCAATTGCGAGGATGGTAAGTGACTAATATAGAGGGGGACCACGCCTCAAAGGGGCCCATGACCGACCTAATATAGGGATTTAAAAAACCGGTTGACGCTCGCTCCCGCCCTCTGTTAGCATTGGCATTCTAACGTTTGAATTCCACGGAGGGCTTATGCACAGATCGGCTGTCGTGCTCGCGCTTGCTATCCTTATCGCATGCGCACATCCCTCCCATGCCGCCATCGACAAGATCCAGAAAGAGGATGCCGCGCGTTTCGGCGTAGGCATGCTGAACCTCTACTATAACATTGCCAAGGGCATCGTCATATTCCCCAAGACGGTATTTCTCGGCCTTGCCAAGCTGCCCGGCGCCGTTGCCACCGACATTTTCCAGGTCGGTCAAAAAGGCGAGCCGGCTGCCTACTACATGACCGAACAGGAACGGCGGGAGAAGGAAAAGCAGAAAAAAGAGGAACAACTCCTCAAGAAACAGGAAAAGCAGAACAAGCTGTACCAGCAGGGGGTAAATCCCACCGGCAAAGAGCCGATCACGAAGCTCCAATCCTGGTAGACGTTCCCGTGGGGGACGGTAGGCATTCAATGGCCATCCCTCGTTCATGCTGGCTTTTGCATTGCGGTCCCCCTGCGTCCGGAGACACACATATCCCAATGATCGCCGTAACACGCCTGAACGTATTCACAGCCATATTCCTTTCGCTCCTTGCATCCTCCATCGCGGAGGGGAAGGGGTCCGTCGATCTCCTTCCCCCCAACGCCATTCTCGCCACGTCGCTCACCATAAAGGAAAATGACCCCGGTCAAAAATGGGTATTCAGCGAGCTCACGAAGTATCTTATAGCCAAAGCCGGCGAGAGGGAAAAAAACGCTCCCCTAGATGAGATAAGCCTCTTTCATTTCTCCGATTTCTGCTTCGCCCTCTTCCCCCCCGCGGCTGGCGGTCACGAGCAGATGCTCATTTCAGCGGGGCTCCTCCCGAGCGGGGGAACGTTCGGGCTTACCTACGGCGACCAGAAGTTCCAGCTCAACGTGAGAGACGCTAAAACCGCGACGAACACCCAGACCAGCCTCCTCACCCTGCTACTCGGGATCGCGTGCAAGATCCCGGCAAACAGCCCGCCCGATGGCGGTATCTATTCCAATCCGCTCAGGGCCGAAAAGGGCAAATTCTCCGCCTTCTCGGTGAGCGACGAGCACGCCCTCGTTGCTACCGATAAAGCGCTCATCCAGGCCGCCCTCTCCAATGGAAATCACCTGGCCGCCGCCCGCTCCTATCGGGAGATTATGGCGCTCCTCCCGCGGGATTGGGATGCTTATGGCTATGCCAACAACGAGAATGCCGCTCTGTCAAACATACTCGAAACAAAAAAGAGAAACTGGCAGTTATTGCTGCTCACGTTGCTCTCCCCCGTGAAGCGCGCCGGCATGGCGCTGGACGTCGTGGATAAAGACCACAGCCTCATTGTTCTCGTCCTCGCGACAGCCGGCCCCAAAGAGGCGAAGGAATTGCGCGGCAAGCTCGAACCGGCGTTGGCCCTCCTCGTCTCACAGTATTTGGATAAAAGCATCACCAGCGCCATCAAGTTCGAAGAGCTCCCTAACGCTCTCAAGATCGACGCGCGGCTCTCGGACACGTCGTCCTATTGGGAAGCGGTGTTTAACAAGAAGGCCGCGGCTTCCACACCGCGCCCCATTACTGGGAAGGAAAATGAGCCGACGACCCGATGACCGAATCGCAAA
Source organism: uncultured bacterium (assembly GCA_964460305.1). Classification (GTDB taxonomy): domain Bacteria; phylum Auribacterota; class Tritonobacteria; order UBA1439; family UBA1439; genus JAPLCX01. Next base: position 29,660 of record CAYWRA010000019.1, on the reverse strand, counting down.
ATATGTGTGCGCCGCGCTCCGGGAAAACGGCATGGCGGCGATCTGGGCGCCATCAAAGGAGAAGGCGCTTAAGAGCGCGGTCGAGCTCATACGTTCCGGAGACCGTATAGGGGTGGGCGGATCGGTGACTCTCGAGGAGATAGGCCTCGTGGAAGCCCTCCGAAGCGGGCATATCGGGAGGAAAAAATTCATCTTCTACGATCAGTACCGCGCGAACGTCCCGCGAGATAAGGCGTTGCTCCTCAGGCACAAGAGCCTTGGAGCGGATCTTTTTTTCAGCGGGACAAACGCCGTTACAAAGGCTGGCGAGCTGGTCAACGTGGACGGTTACGGCAACCGTGTCGCGGCCCTCTCCTTCGGCCCCGCGAGGGTCTGCGTCGTCGCCGGCATAAACAAGATCGTATCCGACTTCTCGGCGGCGATCGACCGGATCAAAACGGTCGCGGCCCCGCGCAACTGCCGCAGGCTCAACCGCCTCACGCCATGCCATGAAACCGGACGCTGCGACGATGACCGATGCCGTGCGCCGGAGAGGATTTGCAACGTCCTTTCCGTGATACGGCGTCAACCTGGCGGGAATCGCATCACGGTCATTCTGGTGGGCGAAAAACTCGGATACTAAAGGGGACTATAATATTCACCACAGATGAACACGGATAAAAATTTTGTTCGCTTTTTACCGCTGAAAACACTCCCCGAAAGGGCCTCTTTGGGGGAAGTCGCCGAAAGCCTTTTTTATCTCAGTGTATTCAGTGCCCCTGCCCGCCGCTGGAGGGCTCAGTGGTTTAAACTTCCGGCCGTCTGTCTATCCGTGGTAAACAATTGATCTACGCGCGGATGCCGATCCCCTCGGCGGTCACGCTCGAAACGACGCCGCCGATGCTCGCGTGAATTGGCGCGCCGAGAGCCCCATCGGGCACGTCGCCTATCACCTGTCCGGCCTTCACCGTCTCTCCTACCTTGACCACCGGCGCACAAGGGACCCCCACGTGCTGTTTAAAGGGGATGTTTACCGCGGACACCTCGATCGGCTCGCTCATCATCGGAGCATCCAGGTCATACTCTTTGAGCTCAAAGCGCGAAATGAGATTCGGGATCGGGGCGCGGCGGTAGTCCCTCTCCGGATGGACCTCGATCCGCTTCCTTTTGTGGAGCGGCGCGGCGCCCGAGGCCTTAAGACTACCGGCAAGCCCCTTGATGATCCGATCGGGTGAGAGCATGGTCGGACACGCATACATGCCGCAGAGGCCGCATTGGCAGCAGAGATAGGCCTGCGCTACGACAAGGGGATTTATCTCCTCGACCGTCTGGTATGCAACTGCTCCCATGATGGCATGCGGCTCGAGCTTGTGTCCGAGCAGGAATCGAGGACAGAGATCGGTGCAAAACCGGCATCCCTCGCAGGCGGATCGGGCGATTTTCACGTCCAGCTCGATCGGTCTTCTCTTGTAGCGGACGATCTTGTGGTCCGCCGGCAGGACGATCAGGCTAGTAGTGGTCTTAGTCACATAGCCCCTGGACTCAACCCCCATGAGCGGCCCCCCGTCGATGACCGCGTTGGGGGACACGGTTACGCCTCCCGCTGCGGCGACGGCGTCGGCGATCGACGTACCGACGGGTGCAATGATCGTCTTCGGCTCGCGCACAGCCCCTGTGACGGTGAGCCACCGGTGCGTCACGGCTTCCCCCCTGCTCGCCCGCGCGATGTTGATGAGCGTGCCGACGTTCTGGACCACCACGCCGACGTCGATGGGGATGCCTCCCTCTGGGACCACCAGGCCCAGGACGTCGCAGACGAGGGCCTGCTCATCGCCCGCGGGATAATAATTATCTAGGCGGTGGATATCGATGCCGTTCCGGCCATGGCAACCCTCGAGCGCTATAACCGCCTTGTGATATTTTTCTTTTAGCGCGATGACGCCCCTCGTGGCCCCCGTGGACTGCATCACCAGCTTCATCCCCTCGACGATCTCGCACGCATGGAGGGTCATTAGCTGCTGATCCACGCGGAGGAGCGGTTCGCACTCGGAGCCGTTGGCGATCACGATCTCGGCCCGCGCGCTCATCTTCTTCCAGGTGGGGAATCCCGCGCCCCCAGCGCCGACCACACCGGCTTTTTTGACCTGTTCGAT
>CAYWRA010000019.1:0-27518 GCA_964460305.1 uncultured bacterium | reverse complement strand
AATGCTCATCCTTTACCCTTTTATCCACGGATTACACGGATTAGAACCACAGCCGAAAGTTTAAAGTGTAAAGTTTTAAGCGGCCCCCTATCCGTTCGCCTTCAGCTTTAAGCTTTGGGCCGTTTGTCCATCCCCCGAAGGGGCCCCCCTTAGGGGCGCGGTTCGGATCTCGTTACGCTTCCAGGAACCTCGGTACGCACTCGTGCGGGTGCTCAATGACGATGCTGTTGATAAGCCCCCCCATCTCCTCGGCGACGGACCTGCCGGCCTCTACGGCTGCTTCAATCTCGTCCTGCTCTCCGGAGAAGACGACGACGCACTTGCCGCCCTGCGCATTCGCCAACCTGATCTCAACGACCGCAACGTCCGCCGCTTTTGCGCCCGCATCCCCCGACTGGACGCACGCCGGCACGCCGTAGGTCTCGATGACGCCGATCGACTTAATCTCTCCATACTCGGGAACGCCGTTGATAGCCGCCACGACACGGGGATGGACGTTGGCCAGAAGGTGGTGCTCGGTGATCGTCGCGCCCAACTCCGACTCAAGCGCCGCGGCGAGCGATGACTTAAGCGCATCCACATCGCCGGTGAGCGTGACGATGTACTTACCGGGGCATGCTGTCCGCGAGTCAAGGAGCCTCACCTCGGCCTGCTTCACAAGCAGGTCCGAGACGGCGATCCCCGCCGCGACACTGTTGAATTCAAGTATGAGAAGTGCTGGTTGCATAAGAAAATGGCAAATACCAAATGACAAATGAATCACAAATGACCAAATGACATAACACAATTGGGTTTTGTCATTTGGTATTTGTCATTTGTCACTTATATTTCCGCCTCCGGCAAATACTCCTTCAGCTTACCTGCCACGAGCGCTTTGATCTCGGCCAGCCGTTCGGCCGTCTCCGCCTCGAAACGGAGGACGAGCACCGGCTGTGTGTTCGAGGGCCGGACCAGCCCCCAGCCGTCGGGGAACACAACCCGCACGCCATCGATGTCGACCGTATCGTAATTCTTGTCGAAGTATTCCTTAAGCTCCTTGACGATGTCGAACTTCCTGTCGTCGGGGCAGTCGAGCCGTATCTCGGGGGTGGTATAGGTCTTCGGGATGTCCGAGAGAAGTTGGGAAAGGGTCTTGTCGGTATGGGAGAGTATCTGCGCCAGGCGACAAGCGGCATACGTGGCGTCGTCATAACCGAAATAGTTGTCCGCGAAACAGACGTGCCCGCTCATCTCGCCGGCGAGCGGAGCATTTTCCTCAAGCATCTTCTTCTTGATGAGCGAGTGGCCGGTCTTCCACATGATCGGGACCCCGCCGGCCTTTTTGATCTCGACCGTGCAGAGATGCGAGCATTTAACGTCGAAAATAATCTTCGCCCCTGGCAACCTGCTCAACATGTCGCGCGCGTATAGGATAAGCAGCGTGTCCACCCAGATGATCTCGCCCTTCTCGTCGATCACACCGATCCTATCTCCGTCGCCGTCGAAGCCTATTCCCACGTCGGCCTTGAGGGCGAGTGTCTTCTTCCGTAAATCCTCTACGGCATCGGGGAGCGTCGGGTCGGGATGATGATTCGGGAAGCGGCCGTCCGGTGTGCAGTACATCTCAGTCACGTCGCAGCCGAGATCGCGGAGGATGCGAGGGCTCGTCGGGCCGGTGGTGCCGTTCCCGGCGTCCACCACCACCTTGATTTTCCTTTTTCCCATCGTGGTGCGCAACTCGACGGCGCGGCAGTAGTCCTCGACCACGGAGGCCTCTTCCACTCCGCCCTTTCCCCGGCGGAAGTTCCCAGACTCTATGATCTTCCTGACCTCCTGGATCTTCTCGCCGTATATCGTCGATTTTCCCTCGGCGACCTTAAAGCCGTTATATTCGGGGGGGTTGTGGCTGCCGGTGATCATCACGCCGCCCTCGATTCCATTTCCAAAGAGGGAGAAGTATAGCATGGGCGTGGTGACCACGCCGACGTCCACTACGTGAAGGCCGGTCGACATAAGCCCCTTCAGAATGGCGTCACGATAACCCTTAGAGCTCAGCCGCACGTCGCGCCCCAGGGTGATCCTAGTGATACCCTTCTCCCCCAGGTACGTTCCCGCTCCCTTCCCGAGGAGCTCCACCGTTCCGTCGGTAAGGTCCTTCCCCACCAGCCCACGGATATCGTATTCCCTGAAAATAGCCGCCGGTATCTTCGGCATATCCAAATCCTCCCCCATTGTCACAAGCTCATCTGCGCGCACATACGGCCCGGCCGCGATGAGATAGAATGGCCCAGATTATCCGATCCGGGATGAAAAGTCAATTATGGCGTGGCTTCCGTAATGGCGGATAAGCGATTGAAGCCTACACCCATTGGGTGCACAGGAACCGGGAATGTTAATCCTGTAGGGGCTTGATTCCCGCCCGAGGCGGGCAAGCATCAGGCTTGCCACGCGGGATGCGTGGCCCGCCAAACGGGTCGGATTAACCCCCGGTCCCACCGACTGAGCACAGACGGGGATTTCAGGATTTCCCCCCTGGCGCTTGGCGAATAGATCAGGCTGGAGACCGCTTGTTTATAACGTCGGCTTTTTCCTTGATTACTTCGATGTTGAGATTGCCGATCCGGTGCTCCGAGATGATGGACAGTACGCGCACGACGTCTTTGAATTGAGCTTGCCTGTCCGAGCGCAGTGAAACGTCCGGCTTGGGGTTTTCCTTGCACCGGCGGGATATTTCAGCCCTCAAATCTTCGTCGCTCATCGCTTGCTTGCCAAGATATGCAACGCCCTCGCGCGTCACGGTAATGACCAGCGGGGCGGTTTCCTTGGTCTTCACTGCGTTCCCCGCCGTAGGCAGCTCCACCTTGATGGACTGCGTACGATCCGGACTAAAGGTATAGAGAATGCTGAAAGAGATAAAAAAGAAGATGAACATGTTGAGCACTATGTCGGTCATGGCGACTGATTCCAGCGCAACGATATATCCCCTCCGCGATACAATCTTCATCTATTTCCCATATCCTGTTGCTCATTTAAGACTTCGATCAATTGGACGCAATGATTGGTCATCTCATTGGCGACGTATTTGATATGGCTTACGAAATAGGTGTAACACAGATACAGTGGAATCGCGATAATCAAGCCAGCCGCAGTGGTTATCATCGCCTCATACATCCCCGAAGCTAAAAGGCTTACCGTAACATCCGCACCGGCCTTCTCCCATGACATAAACGCGCGGATCAGGCCGGTTATGGTCCCTAGAAACCCCAAGAGCGGCTCGATGCTGACTACCGCGACGAGCGCGCCCAGGTATCGCTCCATTTTTAATATCTGGTTGTTCCCCGCCTGTTCGAGTATCTTCTCAAGGCGGTCCGGCGCGAGCTTGGACCTCATTATCCCTAACCGGTAAACGGCGGCGAGTGGATGCGAAATATTTTTGTCGCACAGATGGAGCGCCTCTTGCGCATTCCCGTTCTTCAGTTCCTTGAATGCTTCATGAACGAATGCGAACGTATTCATCCGCATCTTCCTAAAAACCCACAATCTCTCGATAACGATCGTCCAGCCGACGAGTGATCCGAGCAGGATCGGGATCATCACCGGCCCCCCTTTTATTATGATGTCTATCATGGCGCACCCCTGTATTGTTGGTGGAAGTTTTATGCCAGGTACTGTTTTATCCCCGCCGCAAACGGGTCCATCATCGAAAGTATGGTCGCTTTCACGTAGTGCTTCACCACGTCGTAATTCATGTTGGAGATCTTTAGCAGCGCGATGTCGGGCCGCGCCTTGATGCGGTCGGTAAAGCACCCCGGTTCCAGCTTGATAACGCCGAGGACCGGCGTCCGGCTGTCGAGGGCCGCGATGACCGCATTCTGGAACCTGGGGCTCACAACCTCCAGATTGCCGATCTCGTCCATGACGATAAGCCGCGATGAGCCTATGGCCCTTTCAATGGCGACCGCCCCCACTCTTTCAAGGACGATCCTGTCTACCCGCATGCCGCGGAAACGGCCGGCGCCGTCTATTTCCCTGCCGGCCATAATTCCCATCGCCGGGACTACGCCGTCGGTCAGAGAAATAATCTCGCACCATCTCTTTGTTCCCCGTTCGGGTATCCCCTTGGTAAGGTATCCTCCGGGCTTTAATCCCAACTCGGATGCAACCTCTCTTACCAAAGTCGACTTGCCCGCGCCTCTCTCGCCCGTGATAAGGATGTTCTTTTTCAAATGGTCGTTCATTTCACCCCGCCTGAACGTCTGTTACCTGTTGGATGGAAAGAAAAATGCGGGTGATGCCCGCGCCCAAAACGTTGACAACGACGCTGGCGCTCCATAAATGCATTTCCCAGCCGGCTAAATAGTGGAATAGGTTGCCGCCGACCATAATGGCGACGAGGGCAAAGGAAAGCATGACGTCCAGGGCCGTCCCGAATTCTTTCCATGCAACGCTATTTTTTACATGTACATGCTTGGAGGCAAAAATATTGGTGAGCAGGCACACGTTTGTGGGGTATCGGTTCTCAAAAAGCAGCAGAAGCAGGTTTGCCCCGTTTATCAAGAAGTCGATAATGCTCCAGCCGATGAGAATGCCTCCGATGAGATAATTTATGGGGGAAGACATCATCTTGAGAAAAGTATGCCCAAGGAGCCACTTGAAAGCCGCAAATGGGAATCCAATGGTGATAACGGCGATTTGATCCAGCGCATTGTTTTTATTTATGTATAACTTCATGGCGTGGCCGTTTGGTCCCTATGAAACCCCGATGGGATCGTTTCACATAGCTATCTCTTCTCATGCCATTTCACCCGGTAGTGCTCCCCGGATCCGCCTTGTATCAGCAACATTATCTCGGTAATGATGGCAAGCGCTATCTCCTCCGGCAGGTTGCGGCCGATCTTCAAGCCGACTGGGCTATAGAGACGCCCGTCCACGGCCGTCCCCCTGGAGCGTATGTTTTCCACGATAATCCCCACCTTGTCGGGGCTTCCGATCATGCCGATATACGGGATGCCCTTGTTCTTCAACAAGAGTTCGAGGCACTCCTCGTCATGGGCGTGGCCGTGCGTCAATATGACGCAATAGCTCATCGACGTCAAAGCGAGCTTCTGTGCGAGTGCGCAGTACTCATCGCAAATGAGTTCTTTCGCAGCGGGGAAGCGCTCGGAGGTAAGATATTCCTTACGGTTGTCATAGACCCTGTAGGGCATATTTAGAACAGCGCACAGTGCGGCCAACCTCTCTCCGATATGCCCGGCGCCGAAGATGACGACCTCTTCCTTCGGCATAATCGGTTCGATCAAAACGGAGAGGGTGCCGCCGCAGATGGCCTTTATCTTTTTGTCCTTCGTGACCTGCCATTCGTCGCCTTGAAGCGAAAATTTAAGCCGCCGGCACTTATTGTCCTCGATCGCCTTACGGGCCTCGCCTAGGCTGATATGTTCCACCGGCCCGCCGCCGATGGATCCGGCGCTGTCGCCGCGGCTGTTGATCACCATCTTCGAGCCGACGCCACGGGGCGTCGACCCCTCCGCCTCGATAATGGTAAGCATCGCGCAGGGGATCCCCTGCGTCTTCCATTCGCTAAGACTTTTCAGCCACATATTCAAAACTCCCTTCCGTGGAACCAGGTCGCGCATGTTGCTTCAACTCGGGGACGCACGTCAAATTGACCCGTCGCATGACTCCCTCCGGCTCGAAGATGTCGCTCCCGGCCCCCCAGCGGCAGCAGTCGATCGCCCGATCGATGTCGAGGATGAGCGTTGAACCGATGAGATGGATGCCATAGTCAAAGAGCACGGGGGAAAGCGGGACGGTGGGACCCAGCAATACGCGGTAGCTGGCGTTCGGCGTCCGCCGGACCACTTCGGGGAAGGTGCCGTTAACGAGCGTCAGGCCGGTGATGAACACAAGATCCGCCGCCGCCAGCACCTCGTGCGAATGGTCCCAATGTATGTCCCCCGGCTGCGGGAACAGCTCAACGACGTTGACCGAGTATTTCTGATCTCTCCACAGGTCGGCGGCGGGAAAGTGGCCGATGAAACAGGTCCGGAGGCGCCTTGCCCGGTCGAGAAACGGATCGATCGCATTCCCATCAAACACATCTTCGGGGACGGAGAGGGCGCTGTTAAGGCACGACATGCCGGTTGAGACGCGCAGGGTTTCCCTGGTGTCAAACAGCTCTCGTATGACCTTCTTGACCGGCCTACCAAGCAGATCCCTCAAATACGTATCCCCATTCGGATCAAGATCCAAACCGGGCATCCCAAGAAAATAATTCGCGAGGGCATAGCGCCTGGATTTTGTGACGATCCAGTTCAGGAATATGGAAAGATCCTCAAGCACCAGATCGTTGTCCAGCCCTTCCCATATTGCATTCAGAATCTCGTTATTCCTCAACCGCCCGCCTCCCCTCCGCCACCATTACGTCGACGCCCGTGGACGCGTTCCCGATCTTCACGTTTCTTATATAGAACAGGATCGAGATCTGTTCCGCAACCAATATGGCATTCCTGACGATTGCCCCCAACAGGATATGGCATTCCCGCATGCTGGCGATCCATCCAGGCCTGGTCATCCGGTACGTCTCGTACGTTTCGCTTACCATGCGGCTCAGTATCTTGGCTGCGCTCATACCCAGGGCAACCCTCAGTCCCATCTGCGGAATGCCGATACGTTCCGAGATACGCACAACTTCCTGGAGCGCGAAGGCCCTCGATACATAGGCCCCGAAGACCACGAAACAATACGCATGGAATAAGAAGAGGGCCCCCTGCTTAAGCTGCTCCGGTGAATAACGCATGCCCCAAAGAACGTACCTCTTGTCTCCCATGCAAAACGGCGAAAGGACGATAAACATCAGGGGGAATATCCATAACTTGAACGAGCCAAACGCCGCGAGGGCCCGGCGATCGTGCAGCGCAACGATGGCCAGCGTAAGGAGGCCCGCTGCGCAACTCAGGCGCTCGCCCCTCGCGAGGAGCGAGAAAAAAAAGCAGCCCGCAGCCAATATCAGGATAGCGCGTTTCATTTTTTCCGCACGTAGTTACCCACGCTTATTGCGAGCAGGCCGCAGGCAATCCCCGTCACCAAGTGGCCGGCCACCCAGAGTGCGAGGATGTATTTCAAAGGGCTTTCCCCAAGGCCCATTGAGGCCTGCAATTTTTTATCCGCCTCCAGGTATGAGTTAAAAATGCCCTCCCCGTACATGAGGCGGTGCGCAACGAAAAAATGCGGTATCCCCTCCAGCGCGCATGCAATACAGCTTGCCATGAACGCATACCATCCCGTGCCAAGCGAAGTGAGCAGCCCCTCGGCAATTAGGCCCTCGACCGATATGCCTATGGCCGGCGGCAACCTGACCGTCCCCGCGGACAGGAATTTCATCGCCACGGCGACGACCGCGGTGGAAATCGTCGCTCCGGGGAAAGGGGTATAAAGCCTCTCCACGCACATGATGATCGCGCCTATCCCCGCCATTATGGCGCCTTTAAACGGCATGTCGAATGCATGGAGGTAATTACCCAGCAACGTCTCAAGGAACCCCCAGAGCACCCCGAAGATGGTGGGGAACACTATCATTCTGATTCTATCGGCCTGTTGCATCGTCACCCCGTTTCATGTAAAGAATCCTATCGGAGATACCCGCTATCGACCGCTCTAACTGCGATATGAGGATTACGCTCGCCCCGTTTGCCTTGAGCGCCGACGTCATTTCGCGGAACGCATCAACGCCAGCCATATCAAGAGTGGCGAAAGATTCATCGACGATCAAAAGCTCGGGCGCCTGCAGGACCGCCCAGAGGAATGCAACCCGCTGCGCCTCGCCGAAGCTCAATGTGGCGACGTCCCGCGAAAGCCACGGCCCCAATCCGAGTATCCGAATCCCAAGCTCCTGAGAAAAGACCGGGTCCCCCTCCCTTCCCCTATACGCCGAATCAAGGTTGGCCCTAACGGTCTTGTAAAGGAGCTGGTGGAACGGGTTTTGCCCCACCATCTTTACGCATTTGCGGAGCGCGCCAGCGGACGCTTTTGCGCCGTTACGGATAATATCCCCCCCGGTACACTCTGTCACACCAGCGAGGAGTCTGGCAAGAGAACTCTTACCCGATCCATTCGGCCCCGTGAGCCCGTAGATCCTGCCTTTGTGGATATCGCAGCTGAAACCGGAGAATACCGTTTCCCCGGTCTCGGTGCGATATGCCAGGTTGCGGATCGAGTAAAGGGGGTGCGACTCCGGCCCGGCGCATTTGCGAGGCGACACGGCATTGAGTAGAGAGCCGCTGTGCTTCCCCGATTCGATAAGTTTCCCATCTTTAAGAAAATACCACCGGTCGATCAAATCCTGGAACCGCGAGCATTCGTGTCCGATGAGAACGATGGAGAACCCCTCCGCTTTCCTTCTTTCGAGAAGCTTGAGCAACCTCGTTGCGCCGTCATCGTCGAGATGCGCCGACGGCTCGTCAAGCAGCACCATTTTTCCGTCGCTGCACATGAGCGCGCAGGCTGCGATGAGCCTCTGCTTCTCGCCGTAAGACAACTGATATACCTTCCTCGCCAACAGGTCCTCGATGCCGATGCAAGCGGCGATCCCGCGCGGTGTGACGGCCGGAGAGCAGCTCCCAGAGTGCGTCAGAAAGAATAGGAGCTCCTTTTCGACGCTGTCGCACAGGATTTGAGTGTCGGGATTCTGCAGTGCGACGGCGGGCCTGGCCGTCGCGCCATGAAAAGTGACGGCGCCGGTCAGTTCGCCATAGATAAATGCCGGGATGACGCCCGCAAGGATCGAAACGAGGGTGCTTTTCCCGCTGCCGTTGGAACCGGTGATGGCGATGCACTCCCCGGCGCTTAAGGAGAGGTCCAACCCGTCCATGACCGGACGATCCGCATTGCGATATCTGAACGTAAGGCCGCGTACGGTTAGCAGCATTGCGTCACCCCCTGAATACCGCCCGCCCGCCGGGTTCCCCCCGAGCACAGGGCGATCAATACTTAGCATCGATGCCGAAAAGGACCGTTCTGCCCTGCGCCGGGAAGCCATAGACCGTCTCATAATTGCGGTCCCAGAGGTTCTCGAGAGAGATGTATCCGTCCAGGTATTTGGTGAGCGGCTGCGTGAACTTCAGATTAAATACGTAAAATCCCTGGGCCACCTCCGTATCCAATTCGGGATCCTGAGGGGTCGGGAGCTGGGAATAGGTCTTGCTCTGGAGCTGCTGGATGAGGTCGATCTTGGTTGCGGTCCAGGGCAGGACGTAGCCGAGGTCCATGTCGATCTTCTGCGCGGGGACGTCCACGAGGTAATCGGAGATGTGCCCACTGCTGTGGTCGCGGGCGTGGTTGTAGGTGTAGCCCACCTTGAACGTCAGGTCCTCTATGGGATTGATCTCGGTATTCAGCTCGATGCCGTTCATCACCACCTTGCCCCAGTTTTGCCACTGGCTTATGGGGCCGGGGCCGTCACGGCTGATCCAATCCGTCACATAGTGGTTGAAATACGAAGCCTCGGTCCAGACAATGTTGTGCAGGAAGGACCGGGAAGCGCCGAAAGTATAGCTGAGGTTCTTCTCCGGCTGCAAACCGGTGTTGCCCCCCTTGCTGCCATAGAGCTGCTGGAGGGTCGGGAAACGGGCCGTCCGCGCCAGCGAGGTGAAGAGCCTTGTGGAATCGGGCAGTTTGTATTCAAGCCCGCCCATCGGCGTCAGCAGGTCTTTTACTCCAGGCCGTTCCAGGTTCTCGCGCCCCGTGAACTGTCCGTCCTGATTGCTCGTGGTGGTGCTCTGGGCCTTCAATATATTGAACCAGTCCCAGCCCATTCCGGCCGTCGCGGTGAGGTTCGGGACCAACCTGAATTCGTCTTCGGCGGCGACCGTACCGGTGTCCGACAGCGACTCCGCGAAAGGCAGGTATGAGTCGTCCCTCTGCCTGTGCGAATCCACCCTGTAATGGAAACCCAGCCTTACGGTATCCCATTTGGTGAGATCGTAATCGGCGAAGAGGCTGTCTCCGGCCATCCAGTCCTTATACACGCTCCGGGAGAGCTTCTCGCTGAAATCCTCGTCATTGTAGGACACGTATGCGTCGTCGTGGTTATGGAAGTAGGCATTGTTTTTGAGCAGCAGCTTTTCCAACACCCTTTGCTTAGCATTCAAATCTATGCCCCAGTCATTGTATCTGTCGAAGCGCGCGAACTGCGTGAAGGCAGGGGGATTTGGGAACACCGTTACGTCGCTGACCGACGGCGGGATGCCCCACTGCGACATGATCCAGTGGAAATTGGCGTAATACTCCGAATCCTTGTCCGGCGTCACCCCGGCCTTGGCCCAGAAGCTGTCGGTCTTCGAGCTTGAATTGCTGCGGAAACCGCCGTTATCGATGACGGCCTTGCTCTCACCGCCGGGCATGCTAAAAATTGTGCCCTCTGTGGGCTTAAAATTATCCGACATCTTCCAAGCGTCTTTCTCGTCGTGGGTGTAATTAAACCAGTATTTGAACTTGCCGGCCTCGGCGCCGGTGGAGGCGGAGACGTGGTTGTAATCCTTCTCACCAAGCTCAACATTTGTGGATGCCGTGAACGGTTTTCCCGGCTCCTTGGTGACGATGTTGATGACGCCGGCCTCGGCATTGGGACCATAGAGGACCGACGGGGCGCCCTTGATGACCTGGATCTTGGCGATGATGTCGGCGGGGATCTGGTTGAGATTCAGCTTACCGTAGTTTGTTTCGTAGTACGGAACGCCGTCGATGAGGACCAGGGTTTTCGACTGGTCGAATCCGTGGATTTGAACGTCCGGCTCGTTTTTGTACCCCTTGGAAACGTTGACGCCAGGGACGTAGCGCAACGCATCTGCGGCGGTTTTGCTGTCGGTGGCTTTGATGTCCTCCGCCGTGACTTCGTTGCTTATTGCATAACCGCTGTCCTTCAGGCTCTCCGAGACGACGACCTCGCCCAACGTGTATGCCTTGTAATCGGATTGTTCCACCGTCCCGCCCGCGCGCGGGAATAAGGTATTAAGGATATTACTGGATCCGCCCGATGCGTTTCCGCCGCCCTCCGCAGCCGGCGTGGATGCTGCGGGGCTTTGCGAAGGCCCGGATGTAGCAGCGGGGGGCGCCTCCTTCGATGTATTCTGTCCGGCATCGGCCGGGGACGTCTTCCCCTGGGGCTCCGCCGCTTGGGAATCGGCGTCAGTCGACTGACCCATCGCCAGACCGTGGGATATCCACGTTCCAACCGCAAAGAACAAGACCGGAATCCACAACTGCTTGATTCGAGGCATGGCTGCCTCCTCAATCCATGTGACGTGTGTTCCGGGGCGCCATCGGGCACCTATGCCCGCCGCGTGCATCCGGAGCGCCGCTGTCGGCGGCGTCCGAGCGCACATCACCGTTACAGAGCCGAACAACATACGAAAATATAACGGGAATGTCAATGGCAAATTTGCGAAATTGGTGCGGGGTGACGACCACTCCATAACCGACTCAATGCTAGCCGTGCAATCCCCCGAAGGAATCCCGTTGGGACGTGGATAGAAAGAGGGCTTGGTGGATAAGTCTGGTTAATTTTATCTGCGGTGATCTGCGAAAATCTGCGGCCAATTTTAATGAGTAAACTCGCGGCTCAGATTCTCGCCGCGGTCTTGCGGAATGCCCCGAACCGTTTTTGGGCGTAACGCGAAATGTCGCCTGCGAAGTCCTCGTAGGCCCTGATGTATGCCCTCGCAAAAGGCGTCAATTCCGCCCCCCCGCGGACCATTCCGCCGCGGGTGCGGACAAGCACCTTTTGGCCCAGGTTCTTCTCAAGGCGATTCAGGATCGTCAGGGCCTTTGTATAGGAAAGCTCCATGTCCAGCGCGGCGAGCCTGATGGATTTGAATTTATGGATCTTCTTGAGCAGCCAGACGAGGCCGATCCCCATGTAGCCTTCGCCTTTTGCATTGGTGATGGATACCCGGACTTTTACTTTCATGATCCAGATTTTACTATATTTCACCCCGGCAGCGGAATCAATAGAAGGATACTATGGGCTATCTCCATTGCGCATAAAACGACCCTAAATAAAACCACAGAGGCCACTGGGAAGACACTGAGCACACCGAGAAAAACCATAAATTACTTTTAACCGCATATGAACACGGATAAACACCTATACACACGGATTATTTCTTTCTCCAGAAACCAGAAACGAAAAACTGCTTTTGCCGCAGCAATCTCAGCGGCCTCAGCGATCATCTCTCTGTGCGCTCTGTGGTTACACCTTGCCCGCGGGGAAGCGCCGATATACATTGGAAAACATAACGGTTGACATTGCTCCGTGCGCCGTGGTAATAGGTTGATTCATGGTGGGGATGCCGGCATGGCGAGGTCCGAATGAACGCCCTTGTTGCAACAAATAGAAATATTTCCTGCGCCTTCCTGATTTCGCTTTCCATGCACCTGCTCGTGTTGATTCCCATATTCGGAGCAGCATCCAGCGGGCCGTATTCGAAACCGGGAGCCGCATGCACGCTCTCTATAGGCTCCATTCGGGTATGCGAAGCGCCCCTTTCGTCCAACGAGGTGGCGTCACAAAAGCGTGATGGCGGCGCCGACGCCCCCGTCAGAACCGAGAAGGCCCCGCCCGACAAGAAGCCCGATGCGGACAAGGCGCGGCAACAGCCCCCGAAACTCGACGTCAAAAGCGCCTCTAAATCGACCGGGACGGAAAAATCGCCGAGCCCGACGTCCAAAGCGAGCGCTCCGGCATCTCTCCCCTCAAGGGGTGACTCCGGCAGAACGGCAACCACGTCCGGATGGGGCAAAGAAGATTATTTCAACGTAATACGGCGCAAAATCGCCGAGGCAAAACGCTATCCCACTGAAGCCGCTAATGAGGGGAGCCAGGGAACGGCGGTCGTCGGCTTCGACCTTCATCGGGACGGCACCGTGTCGAACGTGCGCGTCCTGAAGAGCTCGCTTTCCGGGATCCTGGATTTGGAGGCACAGAAGACCATCCAACGCGCGGCCCCTTTCCCGGAGGTGCCGGCCAGGCTCAGGGGAGAGCCGTTGAGCATGAGGATCCCCCTCTCGTTCGAGATTGTGAAACGCTGAGATCGCGGCGGTTACTGTTTTCACAAAGAGAATAACCGGCGGAGACAGTAAAACGGTGGTAATCACCCCCCACCGAGAGCCTTACGATAAGAAATGCTTACTTTTGTTTCTTGCTCCTCTTTGGCCCTCTTTTACTCTTTGTGAAAAATTATTTTCCCCCTGTTCCCATCGGTGAAATTTTTGTCAGCGGTGTGGAAAAATAATGTTACAATGGCGCGCAATTGGGATATTAACAAGGAGGATTGAGATGCGGAAAATGGTTATTATATCGTCGATCGTCATGCTTGCCGCCGCCGGCATCGCCCAGGGGAAGGCTAAGGGCTCGGAAGCGAAAGAGAAGATGATGGTGATGCTCCCGAAGGGGCTCCAGATGGAGATCGAGTTAGAAAACGCGCTCGATTCGCGGACGACGAAGGCTGGTGAACCGGTCCGGGCGCGGCTCGTGCTGCCGCTCGTCTCGGGAGAGAGGGTGGTGGTGCCGGAAGGCGCCATGCTCTCTGGAAAGGTCACCGAGGTTTCCGGGCCGCAGATGGGAGTCATGAAGGCAAAAATGAAGTTCGTCTTCACTAGCCTAAAGACCCGCTCCGGCACGGTCCCGATCGAGGCGACGGCTCACCTCGACCTGTCCGCGCTCGCCATGAAGGGGGGGAAGATGGCGGGTACGATGGTGGCGAAGAACGTCGCCGAAAGGGCCATTCCAGTCCTTGGGACGGTTTTCCTCATTCAGGACGTCGCGAACGCCGCCAAGTTCGTCACCGAGGATAAGGAAATCACCATCCCGGTGGGGACTAGGATGAAGGTCATGCTCGACAAGGACGTGCAATTTCCGGTGGGGCGCTAAGAGGGACCCTAATTAGAAACGGCGAGACGGAGAATGGGCGAATCGGCGACTTTGGAGATTCAGAATCGCCCCTTCCCCGTTTCTCCCATTCGCCGACTCAATCTTTTGCCTTATCACCTCTCCCCCTTCAGCACCACTAGCTCGGGGGCGATCTTAAGCAGCAGCTTCTTGCATTTCGTCCTGATGTCCTGCGCGTTGGTGTAGCTCAACACCTCCTCCGCCAACTCTCTCGCCTCGGCGAGACGCACCGAGCGTATCACCTTCTTGATCTCCGGAATGGCCGCCATGCTCACGCTGAATTCGTCCAGGCCCATCCCCACGAGGATGAGGGCAAGGGACGGTTCTCCCGCCATCTCTCCGCACATCCCCACCCAGATGTTCTCGTTATGGCCGGCGGTGATGATCTGTTTGATGAGCCTGAGAATGGCGGGATGCCGCGGTTCATAAAGGTAGGCGATTTTTTCGTTCACGCGATCCACCGCGAGCGAGTACTGGATGAGATCGTTCGTGCCGATGCTGAAAAAATCCACGTGCTTGGCGAGGATGTCGGCTGTAAGCGCCGCTGAGGGAATCTCGATCATCGCCCCCACCTCTATCTCCTTATCAAACTCCTTCCCCTGCCTCCGCAGCTCGTCCTTGACCTCATCGAGAATCTCGGTGGCGCGCAGCACCTCCTCAACGCCGGAGATCATGGGGAACATCACCTTGACGTTCCCCAGGCTCGACGCCCTGAGGATCGCCCTGAGTTGCACCTTGAAGATGTCGGTCCGTTCCAGGCAGAAACGGATCGCGCGCCAGCCCAGGAACGGATTCATCTCCCGCGGGACCTGCAGGTCCGAGATAAATTTGTCGCCGCCGATGTCGAGGGTGCGGATGATCGTGGGATGGGGATGCGCGCATTCGGCGACCGTCCGGTATGCCTTATACTGTTCCTCTTCGGTGGGAAGATCCCTGCGGTTCATGTAAAGAAATTCCGTCCGATAAAGGCCTACCCCCTCCGCGCCGTTCTCGATGGCGGGGGCGGCGTCTTCGGGAAGCTCGATATTGGCGGCGAGCGCGACACGGTATCCGTCGAGCGTTTCCGCGGGGAGATCCCTGAGGCTGGTCAGGCGCTCTTCGATGACCCGGATCCTGCTCTGGAGCTGGGTATACTTATGGAGTGTCTGCTTCGTGGGCGAGGCGATGACCATGCCGCCGGTCCCGTCGACGATGAGCGTTTCTCCGGATTTGATCTTCTGGCTGAAATCGTGGAGCCCGACGACCGCTGGGACCTTGAGAGAGCGGGCCATGATGGCGGTGTGCGAGGTCATCGCGCCGACGTCGGTGACGAAGCTGATCACCTTGTCCTTGTGCATGAGCGCCGTGTCGGAGGGAGAGAGGTCGTAGGCGACGATGATCACCTCTTCCTTGAGCTTGCTCACGTCCTCGCGCTTTTTCCCGAGCAGGTTATGGAGCACCCTTCTGGTGACGTCCCGGATGTCGCTCGCGCGTTCCTTGAGGTAGTCATCCTCGATCTGGGAAAAGATGTCGGCGTATTTCTTGCCGACCTGCTGGAATATGTATTCGATGTTGTAGCGCTCCCGCTCGATCTTCTTGATGACGTCCTCGATCAGCGACCGGTCCTCGAGGACAAGGAGGTGTGCGTTGAAGATTTCGGCATGCTCGGTGCCGAGCCGTTCGGATATCTCGCCTTGGATTTTGAGGATCTCTTTCCTGGTGAGGATCAGCGCATCCTCGAAACGGGCGATCTCAGCGGGGACCTGCTCGGCGTCGATGCGCCGCTTGATGACCACGACCTCCTCGGTGCCGAAGATGAAGGCCCTCCCTATGGCGACCCCCGGCGATACGCCGATGCCATGGCAGGTGTGTTGCTTAAGGCGTGGGCGGGTTGCTTTTTTTGCGGGCATTTTAACCCTCTCCGAATTTACCCTTCACCAAAGCCTCGAGGGCCGCTATCGCCTCTTCGGCGTCTGCTCCCCTGGCGGTGACGGTGATTTTCAATCCCTTGCCGGCGGCGAGCATCATGATACCCATGATGCTCTTGCCGTTTACCTTCTCATTGCCCCTCTCGACGGTGATGTCGGACGAGAATTTATTGGCGAGCTGTACGAACAGGGCGGCGGGCCGGGCGTGGAGGCCAAGCCTGTTGGTGATCGTGAGCTCTCGTTTTACGACGGTATCGGCCATGGAACGAACTTGCCTTTCTCAGGCAATCTGGATCAGCCTGATTACAATGTCTGCGAGCCGCTCGGGATCGTGCCTGACGTAATCATGCGCGCTGATCACGTCTTCCACGATGACCCGGTACGGCTTATGTCGCATTTCCTTGAGATCGACGACGACCGGTTCGGCATGCTCGGCCTGGTACTTCTTGAGCAGCGCGGACGGCACCCGGCCGTTGTTGCAGACCACATAGTCGACGATGGAGGCGCCGGCATGGGCGAGCAGCGCTTCGACGTGCTGGGAAGCGGCATATCCCTTCGTCTCCCCGGCCTGCGTCATCACGTTACAGACGTATATCTTCACGGCGGGAGAGGCGGCGAGCGCATCGGAAAGGCCTTCCACAAGCAGGTTCGGGATGATGCTTGTGTAGAGACTCCCTGGACCCAGGATGATCGCATCGCTCTCGGCGATCGCCTGAAGCGCCGTCTCCGTCGGACGGCTACCCCCCGGCTCCAGGGCGACCTCCGCCACGGCCCGCTCGCTCTTCGTGATCATCTCTTCTCCGCGGGTAAACGTCCCATCCGTATGCCGCGCCACCAACGACACGTTGCGCAACGTGCATGGCACCACCCGCCCGCTTATGGCGAGGACCTTGCTCGAGGCCTCCACCGCCTTCTCGAAATCACCGGTCACTTGCGTCATGGCGGTGATGAAAAGATTGCCGAAGCTGTGGCCGCCGAGCGCGCTGTGGTCGTCGAACCGATATTGGAAGAGCCGGCTCATGAGCGGTTCAGCGTCCGCGAGCGAGACGAGGCAGTTGCGGATGTCGCCGGGGGGAGGAAGGTTGTAGTCGCGCCTTAGCCTTCCGGAGCTTCCGCCATCATCCGCCACCGTGACGATCGCAGTCAGGTTGCTCGAGTAACTCTTGAGCCCCTGGAGGATGACGGAGAGGCCGGTCCCGCCGCCGATGGCCGTGATTCTCGGCCCCTTGCCCAACTGGGTCTTCTTGAAAAGGATGTCCACGAATTTCGTTTCTCCCCTGGGCAGGAATACGTTCAGAAGGGACCGGGAGAGTTTCGCGAGCGCGTAGAATTCAAACCCCACGCCGCCGAGGATCAGCGCCGCACCGAGCGAACGGAATGCAAGCGATTCCCCGGACACCAGCAGCACGTGGAACCCGACGCCGAAGATGAGTAGTCCCCCAGCGCATGCGAGCCACCATCGCTTGACGCCCATCCCGGGATAGAACCATTTGAGGATTCTCATACGTGTTTAGCCCGGTCTATTAACCAATGGCTGCAGGAATGACAAATACCAAATGACAAAACACAATGAGGTTTTGCCATTTGAATTTTGTCATTTGCCATTGATGCTCTCGGCGGTTACGGATTGGAGCATCCGGCACGCTACTCCTTTCGCATGAGGTCGATGAGATCCCTGTCGAGCGTCTTGGCGGCGTGCCTCCCCATCTTCTTGAGGCGCTGGTTGAGCGCGGCGGCCTCGAGGAGCAAAACAATGTCCCTCCCCGGCCGCACGGGGATGATGATGTGGGGTAGGCTCTGCCCGAGGATCTCGATGCTCCTGTCCTCCAGGCCCAGACGCTCGTATTCCGTATTACTGTCCCATTCCTCAAGGGTTATCACCAGCTCCACTTCCTGCGAGTCCTTGATGCACGTCGCCCCATAGAGGTCCTGGACGTTGATGATGCCGAGCCCGCGGATCTCCATGTGGTGCTTGACGATGTCGGAGCCGGTCCCGATGAGATACTTTCCTTCGCGCAGCCGTATCTTGGTCACATCGTCTGCGATTAGCCGGTGCCCGCGCTTGATGAGCCCCAGGGCGCATTCGCTCTTCCCAACGCCGCTATTCCCGCAGATCAAAACGCCAACGCCGAATACCTCGAGCAGGTCGGCGCCCATCGAGGTTGAGGGTGAAAACTCGTCCTCGAGGAAGATGGTAGCCTTGTTGATCAGCCCCATAGTGACCATGGGGCTCCGGAAGAGGGGAACCCGTTCACGCTCCGCTTCCTCGGGAAGCTCCATCGGGGGCCGGTAATTTCTCGCGACGATAATGCAAGGGACCCTGAGCTTGAACAGCTCGCGTATCCTCTTGCGGCGAAGCTCCACCTCCATGCTGTTGAGATAGTTGATCTCCACCATCCCCAGCACCTGGGGCCTCCTTGAGGCGAAGTAATCGAAGTAACCGGCTAGTGCGAGACCGGGCCGGTTAAGCTCGGGCACCATGATGCGGCGCTTGAGCCCCTTCCCTCCAGCGACAAGCCTGAGCTTGAGCTTGTCTTTCGTGATCTGATAGAATTCCTCGACCGTTATGCCGCGCATGAGGACTCCTTACGCCGAACGGTAGTTTTCACCACGGAGGACACAGAGATTACGGAGAAAACAATTCAACTGTTTTACAAAGAGTAAAAGAGGGGGAAGAGAAACCAAGTAGGGTAGCCCCCCATGACTATCACCGTACCGCTTATTTTCTTTCACTCCTCGTGAGAACCGTTATTCAGCCACTAATGTTCACAAATCACGACCACAGCCGAAGGTTTAAGGTGTAAAGTTCCAAACGACTCTGTATCCATCTACCTCCGGCTTTAAACTTTAGGCTGTTTGTTCATTCGCGCCCGTTTCCCGAAGGGACCCCTTCGGGGCGTGTTAATTCGTGGCTGGATAGTGGTCATACCTTCTCTCTTTTACTCTTTGTAAAGCTATTACTCCTCTTATCTCTGTGTGGAATTTAACCGCGAACTACTTCACCGGCTCTATGAGCGCATAATCGCCGTCGACCTGTTGATATACCACGCTAGCGTTTTCCGCCAGGGTGCTCATAAAGAAGCGGTACTTCTCTCCCGCTGCCAGCATGGATGCGAGCGCCTCTTCAGGCGTGGTCCAGGCGACGTAGTAGTCCTCTTTTCTCAAGGGGCGCAACTTCGAATCGGGCGCGATCGAATCCTCCCTCACCACCTGCAATTGAAATTTGGCATCCTGATCCATCCCCTTTATTTTTCGGGGGACGAGGTGGCCGATCTCCTCTTCACCCAATCGATAGAGCAGGTTTATCTCTTCGGTCTCCGCGTTGAGAAAGACAAAGAAGAGGTGGCGTCCCGCCTTCATCTGCAAGAAGGCTTCTTGAGGATACATCACCTTCATGGAGAAACGATGCGTGATGGCAGACTCTTCGCGTTCAATGGTTTCCTCGGGAGGGAGCGCTTCTCTCGCGCGGTCCGGGGACGGCTGATGCTTGCGGAGGTGCCGCTCCTTATAACGGAGAAGTTGCCGGTCGAGCTTGGCGAGGGCGCGGTCGATGGACGCATACATGTCGGGCGTTTCCTCCCGACAAAAGAGTTCCAGGTTTTTTCCCCGCGCCGAGAGCTCCACGAGGTGGCGGTATTTCTGCACGTCCATGATCACGTGTATCTCATTGATATGGGGCCGCTCGTGCATGACGCGGCCCAGCTTCTCCCGTGCGTAGTTCTTCATCGATTCCGTGACATCCACGTGGCGTCCCGTGACGATCAGTTTCATAAAGAATCTCCATTTGTGCGCATCATACCGCCCGCTTTACACTTTTAACCTTCGGCTGTAGTACTCACATTTCAAATCTCTCGCCCAAATAGAACCGACGCGCCTCCGGATCGCTGATGAGAAACTCCGACGTCCCGTGCGTGAGGACCTTGCCCTCGTAAATCAGGTACGAGCGGTCCGTTATGGTGAGCGTTTCCCTCACGCTATGGTCGGTCAGGAGGATGCCGAGTCCCTTGGACCTGAGATTAGCGATGATCTGCTGTACGTCGAAAACCGCGATCGGGTCCACTCCCGAGAACGGCTCATCCAACAGCATGAACGAGGGAGAGGTCACCAGCGCCCGGCTGATCTCGAGCCTCCTCCGCTCGCCGCCGGAGAGCGTATACGCCTTCTGTTTGGCGAGGTGGGTTATCCCCAACTCGTTGAGGAGCTCCTCAAGCCGCGCTTTCCGCTGGGAGCGGGAGAGCGGCAGCGTCTCGAGGACCGCCATTATGTTCTGTTCCACGGTGAGTTTCCTGAATATCGACGGCTCCTGAGAGAGGTAGCTCATGCCCAAGCGGGCCCTCTGGCAGGTCGGCAGACTGGTGATGTCCTTCTCCTGAAAGAAGACCGTCCCCGAATTTGGCCTGATCAGGCCGACGATCATGTAAAAGGTGGTGGTTTTCCCGGCGCCATTGGGGCCGAGGAGGCCTACGATTTCGCCCCTATTGACGGCGATATTGACGCCGTTGACCACCGCCCGCCCGCCGTATATCTTCACAAGGCCGTCCGTCCGGGTAAGGACCTTTCCGTTGTTTTCTTGCATTGGTTTCCCTTCCGATATTGAAAATGACAAACACCCCGCCTGCCAACCGGCCTCGTCCCAAAGGGATCCCTTCGGGAAAGAAGCCCCTTTGGGGCGGGCAGGCAAAGCACAAATGACAAATGAATTACAAATGACAAAATCTCATTGTGTTTTGTCATTTGGTCATTTGTCATTCCTTTTCACTCCCCCTGCCGGTATAGAATATCAGGCGCGCAGTGGGTTCAAAAATGGTTTTTTCACTGTCCTTGAAGATGATGATCTTTTCCGCCGCGTAGGTATTTCCTCCCTCCAAGATGGAGGGTTTTCCAGTCAAGACAATCTTCCCGTCGGATGCGGTATAAACGGCCTGACGGCTCTCCGAGCGCTTGCCGTGGGCGTCGGTGATAACCTTCTTTCCGGTGGCGACGATCTCTTTGACCTCCCGGGTCACGCGGTCGAAATTAACGATCATTTTGTCGGCCCACATATCCCCGCTTACGTCCTTGACGTGGACGTTGTCTCTGAATTCGGCGGTATTTTTGGCGTAATCCACCTCTGCGCTGTTGGAGGTTATCACCGTGGGCTGTTGTGATTTCCCCGGCGACTTGACCGGAGCGGGAGCCGGCGTACGGTCGATGGAGGCGGCGTCATCGCCCGTCACTCCAACGGCTCCCATAGAGCAGATCAACAACAACGCGGTTGCGATCGCGCTCATTTCATGAGCCCCTTTCCGCCGGCCCGGCTATAGACCACCTTGACGTCCTTTTTCAGGGACGCCTTCTTTGAACCCTGGTCCCACGTCATTCCCGTCGCCGTGGTGACTGAATTCTCGGTGGTGATGGTGACGAACTCGTCTGTTTCCACCCGTCTGGTCTCCTTGTTGATGATGGCCTTGGCTGTGGTGGCGATGACGTTCGTCCCGTCCTCCGGATAATAGAACGCGCGGGCGTTTTTAATCTCGACATCCATCGGCGTCAGAAACGTCGCGGAGCTCCCCTCGAGTTTCCATTCGGTCTTCCCGCTTTTCTTCGTCGAGTTGAAGATGAACGACCCCTGGAGCTCCGAACCCGGGCCTGTGTGATGCGGCGTGGCGGTTTCGGCATGCAACCCCATCCCGCAGGCAAAGAGGATCCACCACATGAACCACCTAATTCCGGTACGCATTTACCGCACCCTTTAACCTGCCCTGTGCCGCAAGTACGAATTCAACGACCTCTCGCAACACGCCTTCGCCGCCGCTCTTCCTCGTGATTAGGGCCGCCGCCCGCCGCGCCTCTCCCGCGGCGCACGGCACCGCAACCGCTAGCCCCGCTTCCCGAAGGAGCGGGAGGTCGGGCAGATCGTCGCCGACGTAACATATCTCGCGCGGGCTGAGCCTAAACTCCCGATGCAGTATACCAAATAGCGAGCCCTTGTCGGAAAGGCCCTGCCAGAGGCGGTCGACGCCCATCTCACGGCTCCGCCTGAGCAGCGCCTCGGAGGCGCGGGCGGAGACGAGGAATACCTTGATGCCGGCCCGATGCGCGAGCTCGACCGCGACCCCATCGTGTACGTGAAATTGCTTGAGCTCGATTTTCCCCGAGCCATAGATGATGCCGCCGTCCGTCAAGACGCCGTCCACGTCGGAGACGATCGCCTTTACCGGAAGCGCGCGTTTAATGACGTCGGCTTTCTTCATGTCGTCAACCGATCCCGATCAGGTCCACCACGTCGAGCATGCCGACCGGCATGCCTTTCCGGTCCACGACGGGCAGCTCGTCAAGCTTGCGTTTCTTGGGGTTTTCGCCCCGCATGACGCGGAGCGCCTCAATCGCAAGCCTGTCGGGGCTTATGGTGATGGGATTATGGATCATGAATTCCCTGATCCGGTGTGTGGAGACGTCCGTCTGCGCTTCGATGGCGCGGCGGAGGTCTCCATCGGTGAATATACCCACCAGCTTACCTTTGCAATTGACGACCGCGGCCGCGCCCGCGCGTGCATTCGTGATCGCCAGGAGCACCGCCTTTATCCGCAGGTCCTCCCTGACGATCGGGTTGGCTTTGCCGGTGCGCATCACGTCCTTCACCTTTAGGAGCGTGCGGCCCAATCTCCCCCCCGGATGGTAAAATGCGAACTCCTCGGGTTTTAGCTTTTTCTTCCGGATCAGTGCGACTGCGAGCGCATCTCCCATGGCGAGCATCGCGGTGGTGCTTGCGGTGGGCGCGAGCCCGAGGGGACAGGCCTCGCGCTCGACCGCGACGTTGAGGATGATGTCGCTGTGGGCGGCGAGCGTGGACTGCGGATTGCCCGTCATGCAGATCATGGACGCCCCGATCTTCTTCACCACCGGTATGTGCCTGAGCATCTCCTCGGTCTCGCCGCTCGATGAGAGCGCGAGCACCACGTCGCCCCCGGTGACCATTCCCAGGTCCCCATGCACCGCCTCGGCGGGGTGGAGGGAGAGCGAGGGGACGCCGATGCTCGCGAGCGTCGCCTGTATCTTCCTGCCGATGATCCCGGGCTTGCCCATCCCGCACACGATCACCCTTCCTTTGCACTCGTAGATCGCCTCAACCGCCCTGTCGAAGTCCCTGTTCAGCTTCCTGCCGAGCGCGCGTATCGCCGCGGCCTCGATTTTAAAGACGTCCCTTGCTATTTTGCGATGTACCGATGGTTTCATGGTTGTCCTATCGTTCCAACACTGATACACAGAGAAAGCAATTCGGTTTTTCCACAAAGAGGGAAAGAGAAAATCAAGAAAACCAGGTAAGGGGACTGTTATGGGGCGCTAATCACCCCCTCACAAAACCGATAACTCCTTGTCTCTTTTACCCTTTGTAAAAATAAGCAGCCTCTGTGTCTCCGCGGTGAATGTTTATGATCCGCCTCGTTTCACGATCCGGTCGATCTCCGTACATTCCTTGAGTAGCGGCGCAAGCTCGCCGAGCGCGACCTGGTTTGGGCCGTCGCAGCGCGCGCTATCCGGCTGCGGATGGACTTCGAGGAAGAGCCCGTCACAACCGGTCGCCACGGCGGCCCTCGAAAGCCCCGGTATGAATTCCCCCTGCCCTCCGGTGCTCGTCCCGAGCCCGCCGGGGAGCTGAACGCTGTGGGTGGCATCGAAGATCACCGGGTATCCGTAGCGGCGCATGATGGGAAGGGCGCGCATGTCGTTCACTAGATTGTTGTAGCCGAAGCAGCTTCCCCGCTCGGTGAGCATGAGCCCCTTGCCGCCGAACGCCTCGAACTTCCCTATGATGTTTGCGACGTCCCACGGGGCGAGGAACTGCCCTTTCTTAACGTTCACCACGCGGCCAGAGCGGCACACCGCATCGAGAAGGTCCGTCTGCCGGCAGAGAAACGCGGGGATCTGGAGTATGTCGGCGACCCCCGCCGCCGGTGTCACCTCATCCACCGCGTGAACGTCGACCAGGAGGGGGAGCCGGAGCCCGGCGTTGACCCTGCGGAGCATCTCCAGCCCCTCTTTTACGCCGGGGCCGCGGAAAGCGTCGTGCGAGCTCCTGTTGGCCTTATCGTACGAGGTCTTGAATACGAGGGGAATCCCGAGCGATCCGCAGATTTCCCGAAGCCCCCCGCCTACGTCCTCAAGGAGCGATTCGCTCTCGATCGCGCAGGGTCCAGCGATCAACACGAGCGGCAGTCCCCCGCCGATCTTTACCTCTTTAACGGTGATGACCCGTGTTTTCATTTCGTCTCCAGCATTTTTCTCACACGCTCCAGGTCTTCCGGCGTGTCGACGCCGATCGAATCATAAGGCGTCTCCAGAACGCGGATGCTCGTCCCATGCTCCAGGATCCTTAGCTGCTCGAGCTTTTCCATGCGCTCGAGCTCGGTCTGCGGAAAGCTCGTGAAGCGGAGCAGGAACTCCTTGCGGTACGCATAGAGCCCGATGTGCTTCAGGTACCGCCCCTCCCCCTCGCCGGCATCGCGGACATAGGGGATGCGTGCCCTGGAAAAATAGAGCGCGTTGCCCTGGAGGTCCCTCACCACCTTGACGACGTTAGGGTCATCGGCCTCATGCGCGCCCTTTAAGGGCGTGGCCACTGTGGCCACGGCGCACGACGGCGCCGCGATCAGGGCGTCGACCATGGCGTCTATAGTTTCGCCGCGGATCAGCGGCTCGTCTCCCTGTACGTTCACGACGATGGCGCAATCGATACCGGAGGCGACCTCGGCGATCCTGTCGCTTCCCGAACGGTGATCGGGCGAGGTCAGCATCGCCTTCCCGCCGAACCGGGCCACCGCGTCCACTATCCGTTGGTCGTCGGTCGCAACGATGACGCTCTCGAGGCGCCGCGCCGCCGCCGCCGATTCATAGACGAGTTGAATCATCGGCTTCCCGGCGATCGGCGCCAGTGCTTTAGCCGGCAACCGGGAGGAGCCAAAGCGCGCTGGAATTATACCAATCGCCGAATGCATGCGTTTTCCCATCCAAGTTTAACCGCGGTAGAAATCCCAGGCTGCGTGGGGCGTTAGGCGTAAATACCAATCACGCAGTCACGCATTATCCTTTCCCTCCCAGTATCCATGAGACCGCCCCGGCAAGGTCGCCGGCGACATGGTCTGGTTTCTGCGATGCGGAGAGATCCCTCAGGGTTTCCGAGCCGGCGCCGGTGAGGACAAGGATGGTGCCGCAGCCCGCGTTTTTGCCTGTCTCTATGTCGGAGACGCGGTCTCCGATGAAGAACGACTCCCGAAGATCGATATCGTAGCTGCGTGAGGCGTCGAGCACCATCTTGGGCGACGGCTTGCGGCAGGAGCATCGCTCCGCGGGATGATGGGGACAGTAGTATATGCCGTCGAGCTCGATCCCCTCTGCGCCGAGCGCAGCCGTCATCTTGTCATGGATCCTCTTGAGATCCTCGTCTTTGAAAAAGCCTCTCGCGATCCCCGATTGATTGCTGATCACGAATATGCGGTACCCCGCTTCGCGCAGGCGCCTGAGGCCGTCGATCACTCCTGGGAGAAAGTGAAACTTATCGGGATCGCCGAGGTATCCCGGATCGGCGTTGATCGTCCCGTCCCGGTCAAGGAAAACCGCCTTCCGCTTCAAGGGTAAATCGCCTCGATGATTTCGCTCCTGCTGGCGGTCGCCGTCCCCACCTTTCCCACGACGACGCCGGCGGCGTAGTTTGCCACTATGGCGGCTTCCTCCATGGGCGCCCCGGCGGCCAGAGCGGCGGTGAAGACGCTGATGACCGTATCGCCGGCGCCGGAGACGTCGTACACCTCCCGCGCCGTCGTGGGGATTGAGGCGGGGCTCCGCCCCTTCTGGAACAAGCACATCCCCTGCTCTCCGAGAGTGATAAGGATCCCCATGCATGCCAGGCGCGTGAGGAGCGATTTTCCCACACGATCGATCGCTGCGCTGTCGCCCGGCCCCACTCCCGCGAGCCAGAGCGCCTCCGCGCGGTTGGGGGTTATTGTCGTAACGCCCTTGTAATCGATCCGGTGCCCCATCTTGGGATCCACCGAGATTATGGTCCCATGCTTTTTGCCCAGCCGTATCAACTCGCTGACGAGCGGCTGTGTAACCAATCCCTTCCCATAGTCCTCGATGATGATCGCGTCGATCGTACGGACAACCGAGTTGACGTAGGCGATGAGCCGCGACGTCTCGCGGAACCCGATCTCGCCCTTGTTCTCCTTGTCGACGCGAACCACCTGCTGGCTGTGGGCGATAATCCTCGTTTTCAACGTGGTGGCCCGATGGGGATTGACCATGATCCCCCCGAGGTCGGTCATCTGGTTGGTGAGTTTGGTGCGCAAGATGTGCCCTATGCGGTCGTCCCCAACCATCCCGCAGACGTACGTCCGGGCCCCGAGCGCGGAGAGGTTGCTCACCACGTTCGCGGAGCCGCCGGGCATGTCGGACTCGGAGGTCACCTCCACGATCGGCACCGGCGCCTCGGGAGATATCCGTGAAACGGAACCCCAGATGAAGCGGTCGAGCATGAGGTCTCCGACCACGAGGACGTTCAACCGGTCGAATTTATCAAAGAGGCGCTTGAGTTTTTGTTTGGAGATTTTTTTTGCGCTCATAGTCTCTCGATGATTGCGCGGCCGAGTAGCGGTATCATGATCTCATGATGGCCGATGATGTAGTGTCCCCTCCCGCCGGCGGCGACGGGGCGGCGCACCACGTTCTGGAGCGGGCGGTATTGGACTAGCATGTCAAACGTCGCTGTCGTGAAATCGGCCACACGAATGCCCGCGTTCCTGGCGAGGGTCAGCGCCTTTAGAAAGACCTCCGGGAGTATGACGGCCGACCCGATGTTGAGCATCACGCCGCCGTTGCCGAGATTGGCTACGACGTCGGCGAACAGCTTGAAGTCGTTCATGGTAGTCTGCCCAAGGACCCTTCCGTCAGCCTGGGGGTGCTGATGGATGATGTCAGTCCCGATCGCAATGTGCACGGTTGCCGGCAGGCGCATGCGTACCGCCTGGGCAAGGAGGCTCACGTCCCGGTGCGGGAACCTGTTTTCAAGGATATAGCAGCCTAGCGCCCAGCCCGCGCCGAGCCCGTTCGCATCCCCAGCCGCAAGGGCGTCGTTCATCATGGCCCCAGTCTCTCCCGCCATGCCGAAGGTGCCTTTATTCAGCCCTTCCTGGACGTCCTCTGACGTTTTGCCGGCCAGGGCGATCTCAAAATCGTGAATGCTCGTCGCCCCGTTCATGGCGAGCGCCGTGATAACCCCCCTGCGCATGAGGTCGATGATGACCCTGTTCAGCCCGCACTTGACCACGTGCCCCCCCATGGCGGCTATCACGGGTTTTGACCGCTTGCGAGCCCGTACGATCGCGTCGACGCACTCTCGCAATTCCTTAGCCGCCAGTATGTTGGGTAATGAGTCGAGGAAGGCCTGGAAGGTATCGCCCTTGCGGCATGCCTTGGCGAACATCGCAAGGGTAACCTTGCTCTTCCTGCGGGTAATGGGGACGGTTCTTACGCTGCGCGCCGGGGGAATCCGCATCATTTTTGCCATAGATTGCATCCCTCCGCCAGGGATAAAGATACGATACCTTAATGGCGCAGATGCCAAATGGTAGCAGTAACGGGGTCGAAAGTCAATCCCGCGAGTTGCCTCATAATAAAAGTACTCGAAAAGGATTCGTTGATTCAAAATAAAA
>CAYWRA010000018.1:0-34981 GCA_964460305.1 uncultured bacterium | reverse complement strand
CACTCAGCCCCGCCCTTGGCGCCTCTATGAGTAGGCATTCCAAACGTGACATTATAGTCTTTTTGACGCAACTCCCCAGGAGGGCAGTGGTCATCATCAGCATCGGTGATAATCAGTCTATGGACTTCACGAACAAGGTTCTCATCCACGGGTTTATCTGCCGGCAACTTGGAAATCCAACGGTAGGTACGCACTGCCGCCGCAGCTTGGCGTTGGGATCGTGTATGCAACTGTTCCGGCGTTTCAGCCATTGCTGTGTCTAATTCTTTTTCTGTAAAATCGGCCCCCTCGATGCGAGACGTTCCGGCAACCTCCCGTTTGAGCTGAACACGTTGAAGTTGCTCGGTCCAACTTCGCTGATAGGGAATATTAGTCAACGAAAGCATTGCCGCCTTAGCCTGCATCAACGGATTGGCCACTTTGTTAAAATCATAGGCAAGCCATCCAGAGGGAATCTCGTACTTAATCATAACATTACTATAACAAGTTTCATTTCCGTGTCAAAACAATTTAATAACACATGTTATGCGTTGGAAGAGAAGATATTACATGCTTAATATACAAAGTAATAACCAAGTCATTTCATTAGTCATTTCCAACTCATTTTCCGCCCAAAGGAGCGACGTAGACGTTGTATGCAACGAGATTGCTTCTCCCGCTACGCGGGCCTCGGCCGTCGGCGAC
Organism: uncultured bacterium; assembly: GCA_964460305.1. GTDB lineage: Bacteria > Auribacterota > Tritonobacteria > UBA1439 > UBA1439 > JAPLCX01. The sequence goes on along the minus strand of CAYWRA010000018.1, from coordinate 34,297 downwards.
AGCATGGGAGTCCTGATCGACGGCGTCATCGAGCAGGTCGGCTCGCGGGACGACGTCATGCTACAGCCCATGACGAAGCGTGTGGCGAGATACCAGGGGATACGCAACATCTATCGCGGCGTAATATCGCGGATCGATAACGGCAAGGTCACCATACAGTGCGGCCCCCTCAACATAGTCGCACACCAAGAATCGCCTTATAGGATCGGCCGGCGGACAACTGTCTGCATCAGGCCGCAGGACATCAAAATCGTCAGGGAGGGGGAACCGCTCCGGGAAGAGCTTAGGGAAAATCAGTACGAAGGAGTGATCGTTTCATCTTACTTTTGCAACGACTTTTGCAGTATGATCGTACGTGCCTCGGTGGAGTTCGAGCTGCGTTTCCCTTCCTACATCTACAAGAGACACAACCTCTGCGCGGGGAAGACAATCACCGTTGCGCTCAGGCAGGATGCCATAGTAATTTTCCCTTAAATCCCAAATCCTCCGCCCGACAACCGGCCTCGTCCCAAAGGGATCCCTTCGGGAAAGAGGCCCCTTTGGGGCGGGCAGGCAAATCCCAAATCCCGAGCTGCATTGGGCGTGGGACGTTAGGCGAAAATACCCATTACGCCGTCACGCCATACGCCTTACGCCGACACGCATTATCCTTATCCCCCGAGGGAACCCCTTTGGTGCGCGGTTCCCTACTCGATCCCGCCTAGAAGTTATAGCAGACCGACGTGCCGACGGTATCGTGACCCGTCCAATCCCCCCCGCGGCCGGGACGAGTCACCCGCCACATGTAATAAAAATCGAGCCCAAGCCACTCGCAGAGTTTGAAGCCGAGGCCGCCGTAGACCCTGTTGTCATTAAACGAAATACCATCTTCCAGGGGGAAGTAGAACGCGTCAGCGGCATACGGGGCAATCTCGAATTTCTCCCCTTTGTACACCGGATAGGAGAGCTTGGGATAAAGCTTGTAGCGCCAGGTGTAGGTGTGGTCGGCGCAGAACCGTATGCGCTGGTCGAGCCTGTTCTGGACGCTTAGGCTGAAATCCCCGAGCCGCGACCCCTTCATACAGAAGTCGGAGAGCTGGGCCTTCGGCGTCACAAAGTACATGATGCGGTGTTCCGTCTCGAAATCCCCGCCCTCCGGTTTCTGCTGGATATTGCCGTACTGGATGCCGAGCGTCAGCCACTTCCAGGGATAGTAGTCGGGCCCCACGTAAAAATGGTAGCGATAAAACTCGTCCATGTCGTCCCGGAAACGCGTCTCGAAGATACCGTTCAAATCGACCTTTTTCTTGATGACCGGGAGCTTGAACGCGTAGGTGTTCCACATCTGCCAATCATCCGCAGCCAATGCTATAGATGCCGCGCAGAGCGCCAGCATCGCACCACACCATACCAGTCCCTTCATCAGTGCCTCTCCTGATCGACGCCATGCCGCCGTCCCACTTTGCATCTAATTTATACGTAAAAGATTGATATAGCCCGTACTAAAACGTCTTTTTAACCATATCCTCACGGCCGGACCGGCTCCAAACAGCGCCGAAGAGATTGCCAAGTCGCTTCGCTCCTCGCAATAATAAAATCCCAATTTGTCAAAATCTCAATTATGGCAATCCGATGACGGACACAAAAGTGTGGACTTGGCTCCATTCTCGGCTTCGTTCGGGGCAAGCTCCGCTTCGTAGAGGAGGGTGTAAAGAGGCGGGTTTTTGTAATCCCTATTTCCCGATCACTTATCTCTGCGGTTATTCGTACCTCAGCGCCTCGATGGGATTAAGCGCTGCTGCGCTGCGGGCCGGCCAGAGGCCGAAGAGGATCCCCACGGCGATCGAGAACGACGCCGCGAGGATTATGGAGAAGAGTGAGACGTGCACCGCCCAGCCGGCCAGGTTCGCCATGAGGGCCGATATCCCCACCCCCAACGCGATCCCCGCCAGGCCTCCGCTGAACGTCATCACGGCGGATTCGATGAGGAACTGAATCATAATGTCCACACCGCGCGCTCCGATCGCCTTGCGGAGACCGATCTCCCGGGTGCGCTCGGTGACTGAAACGAGCATGATGTTCATGATGCCGATGCCGCCGACGAGGAGGGAGATTGCCGCGATGGAGCCGAGCAGCCACGTCATCGTCTGCGTGGTGCTCTCGAGCGCAGCCTGCATCTCCGCCATGTTGCGGATCTCAAACGTGTCCTCCCTGTCCTTCGTGAGCCGGTGTCGCTTGATGATCAACTCCCTGACGGCGCTCTCCGCGGCGTCCATCAGCGAGGAATCGGCGCCCTCGACGTAGATCGAGTCGAGGTAATCCTTGCCCAATAGGCGGTACATCGCGGTGCTGATGGGGATGACCACGGTATCGTCCTGGTCGCGGGGACCCATGGCCCCCTTTTCGGGGATAACCCCTATCACCTGGAAATTGACGCGGTTGATCTTTATCATCGACCCAACCGGGTTCGCATCCCCGAACAGCGCGCGAGAAACGGTGGTCCCAAGGAGGGCGACCTTCTGGCGGCTCCTGATCTCCTCCTCAGTGAAGAACCTGCCCACAGTCGGATTAGAGGCCCGTATGTCCTTGTAATCCACACCCGTACCCTCGACCTGGGTGTTCCAGTTCTTGTTCCCATACACCACCTGCGCGCGGCCCTGAACGGCCGGCGCCACCCGGCGCACCTCCGGGAACTTCGACATCGCCTCGGCATCCTGAAGGGTAAACCGCGTCACCGCGCCTGCCTCGAGCGCCACGTGATGAAGCTGGTGGGAGCCGGAGCGCACCATTAGGAGATTGGATCCCATCGATGCGAGCCGCTGCGCTATTGACTCCTTCGCGCCGCGGCCGAGCGCAAGCATCGCGATGACCGCGCCCACGCCGATGAGTATCCCGAGCATGGAGAGAGAGGAACGCATCTTGTGCGAGCTTATCGCACGAAGCGCCTGGCGGATATGATCGCCGAATTCCGCCTTCCCCACTCCCACGTGGACGCCGGCCATGAGGGCTTCACCTTGTCCCGCGGAGCGCCCCTCCCCGTCTTTTTTATCCTCACGGCCTTTCCGCTCATCCGATATGATCCGCCCGTCCCGCATGGAGATAATTCTCCCGGCGCGCCGAGCGATCTCCGGCTCATGCGTCACGATGATGACCGTCTTCCCCTGTTTGTTCAGGCCCTCGAGCATCTTGATGACCTCCGCCTCGCTCTTGCTGTCAAGGTTTCCCGTCGGCTCGTCGGCGAGGATGATGGGCGGTTCATTGACCAGGGAGCGCGCGATGGCAACCCTCTGCTGTTCTCCCCCCGACATTTCCGTGGGTCGATGCGCGGCTCGCTCCGAGAGGCCGACCTCGTCCAACCTGGCACGCGCCTTTTCCTTCAGATGACGCTGACCGGCATATATCAGGGGGAGCTCAACATTTTCCAATGCGCTGGCGTAAGGCAATAGGTGGAACTGCTGGAACACAAAACCCATCATCCTGTTTCTGAGGACCGCGAGCTGGTCGTCCGTGAGTGTGGTGAGCTCGCGCCCCCCCATCATATAGGAACCGGTGTCAGGCCTGTCCAGGCAACCGATAACGTGGAGGAGCGTAGATTTTCCCGACCCGGAGGGGCCGATGATCGCTACATACTCGCCATCCCCGATTGTCAATGAGACATCCACGAGGGCATGCACGCTTACCGCGCCCATCTGATACGTTTTGGATACGTTTTTCAGTTCCAGCATGATGCCCATTCCTCACCGGGGGGATGCGGCAGTGGTTTTACCATTGCTTCAATTACCTCTTGGGGGGACTCGGCATGAATGGATTCGTGCCCGTCGTCGCGCTCTTCGGTATTTTTTTCTTCGCAGTCTTAATCACCACCGCGTCGCTGGGGGCGAGCCCCGAGACAATCTCCACATTTTTATCGTCGGCGACTCCGAGGACGACCGCGCGTTCAACAAACTTTTCCCCGGCCGCTTTGAAAAGCACCTTCCCGCCCCTTTTCGTCCTCCTCACGGCCTCAAGCGGCAGGCAGAGGACGTTGTCCTTGCTCGCCTCCACGATCTCCACAACCGCGCTCATGCCGGACCGGAAAACGTCCGGAACCTTTTCCGGCAACACGTCCACCTCGTAGATCGTGACGTTATTGACGATTTTGGACTCATAGGAAATATGGTCAATCCTCGATGGGACCTTCACATCCGGGTACGCATCGAGGCTGACGATGGCCTTTTGGCCGACCTTCACCTTGCCGACATCGGTCTCATCAACCTGGGCGTTGACGATGAGGCGGTCGGAGAGGACGAGCACCGCGGTCGTAGCGGTGACCGTCTGTCCCGGCTCCACCGCTCGCACGATCACGTCTCCGTCGATGGGCGATATCAGCGGCGTAGGTTTATATACCTCACTCCAATATTTGAGCGCCTCAGGCCCTTGCGAGCGCGCCGCGTCGAGCAGGGCCGCCCGGTCGGTCGAGCTCATCCAGGCGAGTATCTGCCCGACCTTCACCCTGTCCCCCTCGTGCACCAATATCTCTTCGACCCGACCGCCGATCGGTGGCTTCAGTTCGAGGCGGTTCTGTGGCTCTACATCGCCCGTCGTCGAAATGACCGCTCGGATATTGCAGTAGTCGGGGTGCACCTCCGTGATGGAGTCTTCGGAGCTTTCTCCGTGGCGGAACACGAACACCGCGCCGACAATGATAATGACGATCGACAGTGCCCCGATCAATCTCTTCAATGTCATGTGAGGCATTTTCATCTCCAGTAACCTACCGGTTACGATTCGATTGTGAATGGACAATTGACATCATGGCCGCGGCAACACAGGCTCGCTCTCCAAGGTGCCCCCCTGCGCTTGAATCCAGTTTGCCTCCGCAACCAAAGAAGCCTGCTCGGCGCTCAAAAACGATTTCTGGGCCTTCACGAGATTGTCCTCGATGATCGTCCAGTCATCAAAATTGATCAGACCTATGGCATACTGCGCCCGGCCGATCTTGGCGCGCTCCTGGCCGGCGACCAGATACTTCTGCTGCACCTCCAACAACTCGATGGCGTTCTGGAGATCCGTCCAGGTCTGCTCCAGCGTCAATATTACGCCGTCCAGCCCGCTCTTTTCGTCCGCCACCGCCTGGTTGAGCACCGCCCGCGTCCGATACACCTCCGATATGCGGCTCCGCCCCGTGAAGAGGGGGTAGTTGACGTCGATCCCAAGTGACCATTCATTCTTATTCGGCGGCCATTCGTCCACGGCGGCTTTGCCCGCCTGGATGTTTCCGAACACCTGGGGGAAAAAATCGGCCTTGGCGGATCTCAGGCCGTAGCGCGCCGCATCCGTCAGGGCGATGAGTTTCTGAAGAAATGGGTTGCTGTCGGCCATCATTTCAAAATCAGGCCGATGGGAGCAACGGTCCACAATGTCGAAAGTACCATCCGCGGAAACCGGGATCAGGTGAGTGCGCCCCATCTGCTTGTTCAATTTCCTCTGGCCAAGCGCTATTGCCCTGATGGCCTGTTCGACGTCATACTCGGCCTGGGCAAGGTCCGCCTGCGCGAGGAGGAGCGCCCCTCTGTGCTCCCTCCCCGCCTCGTAGCGCAACTTCACGAGGTCGGCGTTCTGCCGGCGGCGTTTCTCGATGTCTTTCGTTATGATCACGTACTCCTGGGCGGTGAGTAGATCGGTGAAGGCACCCCGTAGGCTGAGCCTGACATTGGAGGAGGCCACGATGTAATTGTATCGTGTGGCGACGGTCTCGTCGTCGGCCTTTCCTACGTTAAACACGGTTTTGAAACCGTCGAAGAAGAGCTGTTCGCCCGACAACTGCATGCTGTGCGCATTCGTGGTCTCGATGCCGCTCCCCCCCTCCCTACTGTCGTTCATGGACGCGTTCACCTGGGGAAAGAGCGGACTCGCCTTGATGGACCTGTTGGCCTTCGCCTGGGCTATGAGTTCCATGGCGGAGACCAGATTGGGATTATACCTCTTGGCCTCCCGCACGCACGCGTCCCAGGCCATGGCCTCCATCAATGGTTCGGCGCCACCCGCGGCGGCGCGGATGAGAAAAACAGATGCACAGACAGCGATCGTGGTACGCACCATAAGCTCACCGGCCCTTTTTTGAAACCTTTTTCTTCAACCGCACTATCATCTTGGCCGCCTCGCCGAGGAAGCGGTTGAAGTCGTCAGTGCGCATGAGGCCGATGGTCTTCCGCTCTGGCTTGACCATCACGATAAGCCGTTCGCCCGGCCTGATTCGCAACAGCTCCCTCACGTCGGCGGGTATGACGATCTGTCCCCGCTCGCCCACCGTTGCGGTGCCATGCACCTTGCCCCTGAATATTCCGTTCATCCCGCATCCTCCCCCGCCCCCGGGCGGCGCCCCGACCGCGGGCAGTATGATATGTATGAATAGTATGATACATCCGCCACGGGCCCCGATCAAGACGTAAATTGACTGGGGATCCCAAACTGAGACGGATGGAAAAACATGCCCCCGACCGCACTACCCTCCCGCCGGCTCACGGCCACAAACGCATGCGGCGCTCAGGTCGCTTTATCGTAATAGCGGTAAAGCCTCTTGCGCAGCCTGGCCTTGGCGCGGTGGATCAAACTATCTACGGCCGGCAACGTCGTCCCCATGACCTCCGCAATTTCCTTGCCGGAAAAGTCATGATACTTACTCAGCGTGATGGCCGTCCTCTGGTTTTCCGGCAAGGCGTTTAAGGCGTCCTGCAAGACGCGATACCGCTCCCCCCTCTCCAACTCGGCATCCGGAGTGTTGCCGGGGGGCGCGGGGAGGTTCTCGATCCGATTGTCGACGCCCATCAACGCCTGCATGAATCCGAATCTCTTTTTCCTGTTTCTCCTGCGGATAAAATCCAGGGACTTGGCCACCGCGATCCGATAAATCCACGTGGACAGCTTTGACTCTCCCCTAAAATCGGGAATGGATCTGTATACCTCAAGGAATACCTCCTGGGCTATATCCTCGGCATCCTCCCGAACGAAGACGAACCGATAGCACGTATTGATGACGCGCTCCTGGTGAAATTCCACCAGTCGTTTAAACGCGCTGGGGGACCCGTCGCGCAGATCTTGCAGCAGTTTTAAATCTTCCACGGACATCGCGGCCCCTTTAAAAAACGCCTTATGTTGCGAAAAGCACGGGAGATCCGGACCTCGCCCGGCAGCCCATGATGAATTGATGGGACAAAATGGCAGCCATTGAGAAAATTACCTGGACCCGATGCCCATGGGCAGAACGGTATTCCGACGGACATCCTTACCACTCCGCCGGCTCGCCGTGCGGCCCGGGCCCGGGAGGTGCGGGAGGTTCAGGCGGCCCGTGATCCCCATGTGGGCCATGACCCTCCGGCATAACTGGCGGGGCAGACGTCCTGATGACATCGTGCATAAACGCATCGAACTCCTTCTCCTGATCGGGACGGCACACGGATTTTATCTCCAGAAAATGTTCAAACAGGCGACGGGCCATATAAGCCTCTTTCGCGCCGATTTTGTCCGTCAGCGCATCTACCCTTGCATGATCGGGCGCAGGAACAAGGAGTTGCTCCAAGAGTTCCCTCCGGAGCTCGCCGATTTCACGAAGCAGAACGTCCGACTGGGCAAAAAACTCCTTTTGCTGAGCCTTAACCCGCTCCGATTGCTGCGATGTGAGCCTCAACTCTCGATCGATAAGATGCGCGATATCGCGCCCCCGTCTCCCGCCCTGGTGAGACGGCCCCATAAAGGGCCGCATGCGCTGTTGATACCACACCGTACCCAATGCGCACAGGTTAAGAACAATGAGAATGGCTATCGCCCAGATCGTGGCCCGCTGTCTCGCAAGAATGTCCATGTTATCCCCCTCGCCCCATCAATAACCGTATCCGCTTCGGGACAGCGAATACGTGCTGGCGAATGCCACCAGGTTTTCCTCACGGGTCTCGGATTTATACCCGCTCTCCTTAAAAAGACGTATGCTAGAAACGACGTTGAGCGCGACGAGAAGCGCCAGGAAGATGGGAGGCAGGGCGCGCGCACTTAAAATCCAGTGGAGCGACCCCGCCTTTTGCGTTCCGAGGCTCCCAAACCTCGCCTGGAGTCGCGTGTAGAAAAAGGGGTCGGCCGCGATCGTTTCGACCTCGTCAAGACCCCGAAGCGCCTCCTCGACTTTCCGCTCGATCAACTCTTTCCCATCTACCCTATTCCTCGCCCTCATATATATATCGACCCCTTTTGCTCTACACTATATTTGACGCCGTTTCTTCAATAAACTTGCGTTTTATTTTCACCATGCAATTTTATCAAATAAGATCGATCCTTTACCAACCGGTTATCGGCAGCTAAAGGATGTAAAGCAAGAGCGGCGGGGGAAACGCTAGGGGCAACCGGGAGCGGAAGGGCCACAGGGTAACGAGCGCTGGATGGACAACAGCTCCGCCGGTAGACGGGAATGTGGAACCGCCGTCTCTGCTCCGACGGGCAGCTCCACATTCTCCGTTTATATCTACCGGGCCCATTGGTTATACCGCCGGCAGGATTTAAGTTCCATCACTGTTGCAAAGGATCGGCGCCCTCTTCACGCGGCGACAGATCCTGCTCCCTCAAATCCGGTCCATGTCTGCGGCATGAACCCCGGTCAGGCGGACGCTGTTCCCTCATTTTGGAAAGGACCTCATCGCCCAAGATGTTTCTCACCTGCAACTCCGAGGTGATGTCCAGCTTGAAGAGCTCGCCACGCGCCTGATTGAGCGTGTCAACCGCCTTCAGAAGGGCCTTTTCATCCACCGAGCTCGACCTCATGGAATAATTCAACGCCAAATCCGCCTTTTCCACGCTCGCCCTCAGATCGATCCGCTTCAATTGCTGTTCATAGTCAAACTGCATAAGAGCGCTGATCTGTTTTTCGGTTGCCCCGGCTTTCTCCAATTGCTCGGGCGCCGGCATAGGGCGAGGCGGTTGGCATCCAGGCGATCCAGGTGGCGGCGCTCCGACACACTCCCCCCTCGGTCCACCAGGCCCCCCGGCATCGCGCGGCCCGAACGGGCCCGCCAGAATCACCGTACTAACCAGCGATGCAATAGCACATGCTGCAATCATCACTTTTACAATCTTCATCGAGAACCTCCTTTCAGTTCGGTCGTTCCCACTCCTCCCGGTTGAAAGCATACCCCTTGAAATGTCGGCATCTCACCTCCCTTCGATATGTCCAGAGCTATGCAAACATTTTCTGGCCTCATTATGTTTGACGTCATCCCCTCGATAAACTTGCGCCGTGTCCGTAAAATATTTTCTCCGCGGTCGATGTGATTTCATTGAGCGGAAGGCTGCAACAATGTGCAACCACTCAGCGCACCGAGAAATGATCACTGAAGACACTGGGGCCGCCTACCGGTTTATTGAAGAGAAGATTCCCTACTGTGGCGCAGCTAGGGAAACGGAAGTATCTTGAGGGAGATGGCGCAAATAGATGGACGGGTTTAAGAATGGTTTGAGGGGAGCGTGCCTTGCCGTATGTTGTAATTGCGCGCTTTTTACATCTGCTGGAATCCGGACGACTTAATCTTGCCACTACACAACTGCCCCCGAGGCTAAAATCGATAGTCGGGGTTTCTCCTGTCAAAATCCTTGTCGCCCAAACCGACGTTTATCTCCAAGTTCTCATACACGTACTCTTCCGAGAGATTGTTGTTCCAATCGTACACCTGTATCTTGATGGGGAGCCGCGAGTTCTCATCAAACCATACTATGCATCGATAGCAGTAATATCCCTTCCTTTTCTCCGGCGGCAACACCGCCTCGATAACGCTGGCCGGGCGAGTTCCCACCATATCTTTGCCTCGGTCAATGAGCGTGCTTGCATTCTCCGCTGCCGCCTGTTGCGAGTTCTTTTCGAACATACCCAGAAGATGACCGAGGCCGACGTGGTTGATCGGATGTATATTGTCGCGCATGACCCAGTATCCATCGACATCGATCGGAACAGACGGCATGAGCGACCCCTTCCATCCCCCTGGGTGGGCGAGCGCCTTCCCCCCATAGCGTGGAGGCGAGTACAGAATCTCCTGCCCATCGTGCGGCCTGCTAACCCATTTCATGTAAATGTTCATCGGTTTCTTGAATTTGAGGACGATGCGCTGCGGGGCCTGGAGGCCCCCTCTAATTCGCTGGCGCTTTTGGAAAATGCACCGGTAATCCTGGATGCTCTTGTACCGCTCCACCGACTGTGAAATTATGCCGCGCAACGTCTCCAACTGCGCACCCGTCGCGGCGTCCGGGATCTCCGACGGCCACGGCATAGGCCCGGAAGGCTTTTTCACCATCGCGCAGCCACAGACAGAGACCGCCATAACAGCCAGCGCGTATTTACAAAAATACCGTTTCATTCATTCGACTCGGTTTCAATCAGCGACAAAAAGATTGCCACGTCATTTCGTTCCCCGCAATGACAAATATTTCATGGCAAATATTTCTTGCACCTGTCTTACCCCGCTTGCCAAAAGAACCAAATGCAGGAACCATAAGGCTACGAGGGGGATAGGTCTCCCAGCATGGCTCTGTTTTTTGTGCGCGATGCTTGAATATTTATTCTCGCTGTGCTATAGTAGGCGTTTCCACCATCAAAAAGGAGGACGCTGCATGAGAAAGTTCATAGCTGTGCTCTCTGTCTGTTTTATTACTCCCCTCATTTCCACTGAAATCATCTTCGCCATGGGCCGGAAGCCGGCCGCACCACCGCCCCAAACTAAGGAGGCCATGCCCCCTAAAGCCGTAGAGCCTGGAGCTCCGGAGCCAAAAGCTACGACGGGGAAGCAGCCAAAGATCGTCTTTGAGGAAAAGGAATATGATTTCGGCAAGCCCATGGGGGTCGATAAGGTAGAGCACGTATATAAATTCCGTAACGATGGCAAGGCGGATCTGAAAGTCGACAAGGTAAACACCACCTGCGGCTGCACCGCCGCGCTACTCTCGTCCAACGTGATACCCCCCGGGGGGAAGGGCGAAGTGACGGCGACCTTCACCGTCGGCAGCAGGCAGGGTCAGCAGACCAAACACATCTACGTCCTCTCCAACGACCCGAACACACCGAGAGAGACGCTCACCCTGAAAGGTTTCATAACCCCTCCCGTGAACGTGGAGCCGGCAAGCATCTTCCTTCAGCCGAAGGATACCGTCAGCATGAAAGCCGTTAAAATATCGCAAACGATGAATGAAGAATTGAAGCTCGGAGAGGTCACCTCACGCCTCAACCTTGTGAACACACAGATCAAGGAGCAGCCCCCGGAGAACGGAAAGAAGTGCTACTCCCTCGAAATAAGCCTGAAGCCGGACATTGATGCGGGCAAATATTTCGAGAATGTCACCGTAGCGACAAACTGCGCTGCGAAACCAAAAATCGACATACCCGTCCGGATCACGGTGCGGGGCGATATCGAGGCTTCACCGAACCGCATCAATCTCGGCTCCATCTCCACTGGCCAGGAAGTCAGCCGCCCGATCACCGTTTCCAATACCAAGGGCCAATCGTTTAAAGTGGAACGGATCGAGGTAGAAAACAAGGATTTTACGGTACGTCCGGAATCGTCCACGGCTTCCGCCGCCTCCCACACGTTCACCCTGACGGGAAAGCCCTCTGCGCAGAGCGGCGGGGTGAGAACGAAAATAGTTTTTTACCTCGATCATCCCAAGCAGAAAAAAGTTGAAGTGACCGCCTACGGCTATATCCAAAAGGAAAAGCCTACTCCTTCATCCACCGGCGGCGCGGGGAATAAGCCAGCCGAAAAAACAAAGGCGCAGCCCGAAGGCGGTGAGAAGCAGCCCGCTCCCCCACCGCCACCCGCAAAGCCCTGAACGTCGCGGCGGGTTTTTTGCGCATTGTTGCTTCAGTGTGTTCAGTGGTAAAAACTATTATCCACTGAACTACCCCTTTTTCGCTTTGCCTCGTCGCGCGCTGCGACTACAATGGTCCCATGTCTAAAATGGCGAGCTTACTTATCTCCGTGGCATGCCTTTTTCTCGCGGCGGCAGTCGCCTGCTATTTCTTTTTCCTCTACCCCCCCGCTCTCAAAAGCAATCTCGAGAACATGTTGGAATGGCATCTCAACGCCGACATACAACTAGGCTCAGCGGCGCTCCACCCCCTCTCCGGCCTCACTCTGGAGGGGATCGACGTTAAACGGGCGCCGGGACAAAACCGGATTTTCCATGCCGACCGGATCCATATCAGCCCGCGGTTACGATCGCTGCTGCGGTTCCGGCTACAGATCAAAGAAATCGGCCTGGAAAACGCCGCCATTACGTTCCTCAGGGATTCAAAGGGCGCTTCGGATTGGGCAGGCGTGCTCAAGGAAAGCGCCGCCCCCGGCGAAGGGACACCGCCCACGATCAATCTTAAAAATGGGAGGGTGACGATCGGGGCCCACACCCTCGAAGGGCTCAATTGCGAGCTGATCCCCTTCCCATCACAGCATACGATCGCAATCCGCGGGAGCATGGACGATCCGTTCTGGGGGGCTTATCGCGTACAGGGAAGCATCGACGTGAGAGGTGAAACCCTCACACTCTCCCTGGACGCCAAAGACCTTCGCCTCACCAAATGGTGGGTCAGGGATTTCCCTCTCATGGGGCGCAGTGTTTGGGATCGCTACCGGCCGGAAGGTCTCTTCGACCTCACGGGGACCGTCAACTACTCTTGGGGAAGGGGGCGCGCGTGCGACTACAGCCTCATCTTCACGGCGAAGGATTCGTCATGTAAGTACCTCATATTCCCCGTCTCCAGCGCAACGGGGCGCATCTTCATCGATCCCCACTCGGTCGTGGTCAATAATCTCAAAGGGCAGCTCTTTAAGGGAGCGGTGGAGGGCTTCAGTATCGCGAGCATAGAAGCGCCCTTCACCTACTCCAGCCGCTACGTTTTCACGGACGTCGACATGGCCGATTTCCTCAAGGATTTCAACACGGACAATGCCCAGCTCCAGGGCAAGGCCAGCGGCGCCGTGTCGTTCCAAGGCGACCATAGCCTGGGGAACTTCGAGGGGCAGGGAAATCTATCGATCCCGAACGCGCGGCTCTGGAAGTTTCCCGTCATCCTCCAGATCATCTCCAAGCTACAACTCAAACTATGGGCCGGGGAAGGCCCTCCCCAAAACTGCACGGCCAACTTTACGCTGACCGAGGACGGCATCACCTTCAAAAAGATAAGCCTTGTAAGCGACGTCCTGGACATCTACGGGCAGGGATGGAGCAGCTACAAGGGGGACTTGAAACTCGTCTTTTACGCGCGGCCGGTGAGCAAAACGCCGATTCTCGTCGCGGACCTCCTCGTCCAAAAGGCCCTCGACAGCATATCGGGCAACATAGCGCAGTTCGAGGTCACGGGCACGCTCTCGAATCCTACCATTACCATCATCCCACTTACTCCGGTGACCAAGAACATCAGCGACTTCTTCGACGCCATCACCCACCAACGCCTGGGGCGATAGCCCATAACCTCGCCAAACGCCGTGATTGAGAGCGCGCTCCCTTATCTCTTGAGAGCCCGGAGTAGTTTTTGCAACGGATACGCATTGATCACGTCCCTCGCCTCGGCCCAGCCGCGCCTGGCGGTGAAAACGCCGTAGCGCATGAACTCGAGGTTCTGGGGCGAATGGGAATCGGTGGAGATCACCAGCTTTACACCCCGGTCTCTCGCCAATCTCACGTGAATGTCTCTTAGATCGAGACGGTCGGGGTGCGCGTTGATCTCGAGAACGACGCCGTAATCCCTCGCCGCCTTGACGAGCTCCTCGATGTTCACAGCATAACCCGGCCGTTCGAGGATGAGCCGCCCCGTCGGATGCCCGAAGATGTTCACACACCGGTTGCTGATTCCCCTGATGATACGTTCCGTCATCTCCTTCTCGGATAGGTTGAACCGGTAATGGACCGCGCCGATCACCACGTCGCATTCTTTAAGGATCGCATCGTCGAGATCGAGGCTTCCGTCGGGAAGGATATCCACCTCAATCCCTTTGAGTATGCGTATGCCGGGTACTTTGGATTGGGCCTTCTCGATCGCCTTCAGGTGTTTCGCAAGCTTCTTCTCATCAAGGCCATGCGCCACCCTGACGGCTTTGGAATGGTCCGTGATGGCTATATATTCATACCCCATCCCTTTAGCTTTGAGAGCCATCTCCTCTATCGACGCCTTGCCGTCGGTGGCGGTCGTGTGCATCTGGAGATCGCCCCTGATGTCGCGGAGCTCGATGAGCTTCGGCAATTCCCCCTTCTCGGCCGCCTCTATCTCACCATGGTTCTCCCTGATCTCCGGCGGCATCACCGGAAGACCCACCGTGGCGTAGACCTCCTCTTCGCTCTCCCCGGCGATGCGCCGGTTGCCCCTGAACACGCCGTACTCGCTGATCTTAAGCTTCCTCTCCACCGCCATCGTGCGGAGCGCGATGTTGTGCTCTTTTGAACCGGTAAAATACTGTAGCGCCGAGCCGAAGCTATCTCCAGGAAGAACGCGCACGTCCACCTGAATGCCGCAGGAGAGCCGGGCGCTCGATTTCGTCGTCCCCTTCGCCAGCATCTCTTCAATACCATCATATGCGACGAAGCGATCCATGATGTCCGATGCCTCGCCGCATATGGCGAGGATGTCCAAGTCCCCTATGGTTTCCTTCCGTCTCCTGAGGCTTCCCGCGACCTCGATCGCCTCTACGCCCTTTGATTTTTTAAGGTATCTAATGATCGATTCCGCGTAATCGAACGCGACAGAGAGCTTGAAGCGACCCTGCCCCGCCCGGTACCGCGCGAGCGCTTTGATCAGGTTCTCTTCGCTCTTGTCTCCCATCCGGAACAACTCGCGCAGCTTCCCTCCCTTAGCCGCCGCTTCCAGCTTGTCCACGCCGTCTATCTTCAACTTTTCGTAGAAAAGCTTCACCTTTTTCGGCCCCATCCCCTCTATCTTCAGGAGCTCCGGGAGGCCTTTGGGGAGTTCGGCCCTCAGTTCGTCGAGGAATTTAAGTTTGCCGGTGGCGACTATTTCTTTTATCTTCTCGGCGATGGAGGCGCCGATACCTGGGATCTGCTCGATGTCTTTCCCCTCGCGCACCATGGCCGCGACGTTTTCGGACATGTCGCCGACCGCACGGGCGGCGTTCCTGTAGGAACGTATCCGGAACGGGTTATCCCCCTTGATGTCGAGGATGTCGGCGATCTCGGTAAAGACGTCGGCGATCTGCCTGTTTTCCATTGTGATTCGTCCCACGCTGCCTATGATGAATTATAACACCTGTGCGCCGATCGGACTAGAATCCAGAATACGGAATTCAGAAGATAGAGTCCAGGAGTCAGTACTCTGGATTCTGGATTCTGGATTCTCTTATCACCGATTTTCGGGGATTTCCAATTTCCTTGCCCCTCATCCATTCCCTGTGGCATAATGCCGATGGAAGATATCGACCAATGCAACAGGGGGTATTGCATGCCGCTGGTGACTTCGAAGGAACTGTTCAAAAAGGCCCTGAAAGATGGCTACGCCTTGGGAGCGTTCAATGTCAACGACATGGAGATCATCCAGGGTATCGTCGAGGGAGCAGCCGAGGAGAACGCTCCACTAATACTCCAATTCTCCGCCGGCGCCCGCAAGTATGCCCGCCATGAATATCTGATCAAGCTCGTCCAGGCGGCGCTCGAAACCTGCGACCTCCCCATCGTGCTCCATCTCGACCATGGCGAGGATTTTGACATCTGCAAGGCATGCGTGGACGGCGGTTTCACCTCGGTGATGATCGACGGCTCCAAACACCCGTTCGAAGAGAACGTCGCGCTCACCAGAAAAGTGGTCGAGTACGCTCACCCGCGCGGCGTCACGGTCGAGGCGGAGCTCGGGAAACTCGCCGGCGTCGAGGACAACATCACGGTGAGCGAGAAGGACGCCATTTTCACCAACCCCGACCAGGCGAAGGAATTCGTAACGCACACCGGCTGCGATTCGCTCGCGGTGGCGATAGGCACAAGCCACGGGGCCTACAAGTTCAAGGGAGAACCCCAGCTTGATTTCGACCGGCTCGTTGAAATCCAGGAGCGGCTGCCCGGCTTCCCGCTCGTGCTCCACGGAGCATCGAGCGTGCCACGGGACCTCGTCGATACATGCAACAAGTACGGGGGTAAAATATTGGGCTCGCGGGGCGTGCCCGAGGAGATGATCAGCCGGGCCGCCAAAATGAACGTCTGCAAGGTGAACATAGATACCGACATCCGCCTGGCGGTCACCGGGGCCATTCGCAAGTCGCTTGCGGAAAATCCAGGGAATTTCGATCCGCGTAACTACCTCGGCCCCGCTCGGGAAGCCATCAAAGAGGTGGTCAAGCGGAAGATCAAGGTGCTCGGCTGCGAGGGGAAAGCGTGACCACAGCTAAAAGTGTAAAGCCGAAAGTTGGGGGAACAGGATAATGCGTATCGGCGTTGGGCGTAAGGCGTGACGGCGTGATTGGTATTTACGCCTAACGCCCCACTCCCTACGCTCCACGCAGCTTGGGGTTACAAAATGCCATTCTCATCCATCATGACGCTACAGGCTCTCCTGATCGTATCCCTTGCGCTACTTGCCCTGGCTGTCCTTCTGCACGTTAGGCAGACACGGCGGAAGCTCAATGCGATCGATTTCGAGGAGGTGAAGCGCCGCCTTTCCGAGCTTGCCCGGAAGGTGGAAGAGGACGAGCGCGCTCTAGAGACCTCCCGGAAAGATACCGCCGAACTGAAAATCAAGGCCAAGACGGTCGAGAACGATCTCAAAGAAATTCAAGAAGAAATGAGTCGCTTCCTTGGCGTATTCAAAACGGTACTCTACGGATTCGACTACATAGTGCAGGGATGCAAAAACGCCCTGGAGATAGGTCCCGCGGAGAAACAGGCCGGGGAGAAACAGATCCCATCCGAGTAACGCACCGGGGCTCACCCTGGGGCGCAAGTCACGTCCCCGGAGGAAATGGCGGCGCTCGGAGGGAGCGCAAACAGCCTTGAACAAATACATCCTCTTTCACATATTCGGTATCTTCGCGCTCCTCTGCCTCTCATTCTTATTTTCGTGTACGGAGACCACTCTATTTTCCCTGTCGAATTTCCAGATAAAGAAACTACAGCGCTTGCACCCGAACCGTGGAGCCCTCGCCGCCCGCCTCCTCGCCAATCCCCGCCGCTTGCTCATCTCGATCCTTATCGGCAACATGTTCGTCAACATACTCTCCTCCACCCTTGGTGAATCGCTCATGAGGTTCCTCATACCCGGGGCCGAGGGTACCCTTTACGCGATCTTCATCATGACCTTCGCCATCCTCGTTCTCGGAGAGGTAACGCCGAAAACCATCGCCATTCAGTGCAACATGCGGTTCGCTCCGCTGGTCGCGCCTATCATAAATACAATCGGCACGATCGAATATCCCGTCCGGAGGATCGTACGCGCCGTCTCGGACAGGATCATCTCCATCTTCACTCCTACGATCCCTCCCACGGAAACGGCCATCACCCATGACGAGATCAAAACCGCCATCAAGATCGGATCCCGCGAGGGGGTCGTGGACTCCCAGCAAAAGGAGATGATCCAGGGGGTCTTCGATTTCGCCAGCAAACGCGTGGCAGCAATCATGCGGCCGCGCAAAGAGATCGTGGCCTTCGATCTCACATGCCCCTTGCGCGACGTCGAACAGGCGATACGGACGCGCGAGTTCTCCCGGATCCCCATCTACGATAAGACCTTGGACAACATCGTCGGCATCATCTACGCCAAGGACATTCTACGCAGCACGGGTCCGCCGCCCGAGGCCGATCTCAAGCCGCTGCTCAGGCCGGCGTATTTCGTACCCGAGACACAAACCGCCGCATCGCTCCTCCGGGAGCTCAAGCGGAGAAAAACACACCTAGCCATCGTGGTGGATGAGTACGGAGGCGTGGCGGGCCTTGTCACTCTTGAGGACCTGATCGAAGAGATCATCGGCGAAATCAGGGACAAGGGCGATGCCACCCCCTTCTATCAGAAACTGGATGACCAAAGCTTCAGGATCAACGCTCGCATGGAGCTGGAACCGTTCAACCAACTGCTCGGCAGCTCGCTCGCTGACCAGCGCAGCGCCACCATCGGCGGCTTCCTCGTAAGCCAGATAGGCATAATCCCGCCCGAGGGCTATCGCTTCTCCTACGGCGATCTTCAATTCGTCATCTCGGCCACCGAGAAAAGCAGCATCAGGGAGATCATCGTGAGAAAAGGGGTGCGCCAGTGATCTTGATCGTCTTCGCCATCATTCTTGCCTGCATGACGCTCCAGGCCTTTTTTGCGGGGGCGGAGATGGCGGTAATATCCTGCAGCCGCATCAAGGTGCGCCACAAGGCGGAGATGGGCGAGCGGCGGGCCTGCATCGTACAGTGGTTCCTGGACGAACCGCGGAACCTCCTCGCCACCACGCTAGTCGGCTACAACCTGTCGGTGGTCATCGGCTCATGCGTACTCAACAACTTCATTTCCCACTACGCGCCGCGTAATACCGAGAATCTGTTCTCCCTCATCGTCTACTGGCCGCTCGTGCTCATCGTGGGCCAAATCGTGCCGATGGCCTGCGGTAGGCAATACGCAAACAGCCTCTGCCTCACCCTCGCCAGGCCCCTCCGGGTCGCCTACTACGCCCTCTTCCCGCTGGTGTTCTCCGCCTCGCTCCTGGGGAGGGGGATTACCAGAATCTTCACGCGGGGGAGGTCAAAAAAGAACCCGTTCGTAACGCGGGAGGAGCTTGAATTGCTGCTCAAGGAGAGCCACGAGGCGGGGATGCTCCAGGGCGAGGAAAAGGAGATGATCGAGGAGATATTCTATTTCGGAGAAAAAACGGCCGGTCATGCAATGGTCCCTCTCATCGATGTCGTCGCCGCGCCGGAGACGGCTACGGTGGGCGAGCTTAAGCGGCTCATCGCAGCGGCCGGCCACTCCCGCATCCCGATATACCGGGAGAGGATTGACGCCATCATCGGCACGATACACGCCACCGATCTCATCGGCCTTCCTATCGAAAAATCGGCGCCCGAAATCATGCGTCCTCCTTTTATTGTTCCTGAATCCGCCCGAATCGAGGCCGTTCTCGCCGAACTCCAACGCAATAACAAGCAGATGGCGATCGTGGCGGACGAGTATGGCGGTATTTCGGGAATCCTCACCATGGAGGACATCGTCGAGGAGATCGTGGGTGAGATCGATGATGAATATGACGCCGATAAGGGAGCTGCGTGGGAGAAGAGCGCCGAATCGATCATTGTCGACGGCAGGATGCGCATCGATGACTTCAACGACGAGTTCGACCAGCATATCCCCGAGGATGAGTGCGAAACGATCGGCGGATTTGTGATAAATCTTCTCGGGAAAATCCCGCCGCCGGGCGCCGAGATTTCCTATGAGCAGCTCGCGTTCCACGTCTCCAAAGCCACCGACCGGCGCGTGCTGCGGCTGAGCGTCAAGGGGGCGAGGGAGATTGCGTGAAGGGGACGTATCGGCGTAGGGCGTGAAGGGTGACGGCGTGAGGGGAAGACGGGAAACCCCTAATTGGTATTTGTCATTTGTTATTTACCAGTAAACAGGAGGAAAAACATGGAGATATTCACCAAGCTGCTGATCGGGTTTGCGGTTTTTTTTACCGGCGTGGTTCTTAACGTTCGCATCATGAGGAAGACGAGCGGGCAGGCGAAGGGCTTCCTCCCCATCGCCTCTTTTCTCATCATCTGCGCCGGCCTCGTGATCCTAGTGGCGATGGCCAGCTCGATCAGGGTCAATGTCTGAAACCACTAAAACCACAGAGGACACAGAGAGAAAGCACTGAGAACATGGAGGGATAGACCCAAGAAAAATGGGGACGGTTCTCTATATCTCTTTGCCCCACAGATTGATGCAGATTTTTAATTACAAAGAGTAAAAGAGATAAGCGGCATCGGTTCAGAAGAAATACGCCTGCCATCATCATGGCTCAGCGTGGAACCCGGCCTCTCAGGGAGCGGCGAAATCATCACCCGGCATCTATCCGTGAATATCCGTAATAATCTGTGTGTATCCGTGGCAAAAACCGTTATGCCGGCGGCTGTGTTCAGGCCACCACCGGCCTCAGCGCCTGTATCCTCTTCACCCGCTCGCGGAGTTCCCGGTCGTACGCATTCCAATCCTCGACCGGCTTCCGCGCGACGCCGCTCTCCATGGCGGCTTTCGCCACGCGCGGGGCCACCCAGAGCAGCACCCGCGGATCGAACGGCTTGGGGATTATGTAGTTGCGCCCGAATTTAAACTCCTTGCCGCCGTATGCCCGCCGGACCTCCTCAACAACTTCCTCTTTGGCGAGAGCGGCCAAACCCTCCGTCGCGGCATGCTTCATGGCCTCGTTGATATGGGTCGAACGGACGTCCAAAGCCCCCCTGAAGATAAACGGGAATCCGAGGACGTTATTAACCTGGTTGGGATAATCGGAGCGTCCGGTCGCCATGATTAGGTCGCTGCGCGCCGCGGTGGCCGCTTCGTAGGTTATCTCCGGATCTGGATTAGCCATTGCGAAAATAATCGGGTCCTTGTTCATGGAGCGGACCATGTCCTGGCTGACGAGGTCCTTGTACGAGAGCCCCACGAACACGTCGGCCCCTTTAAGAGCGTCGGCGAGGCTCCTGGCATCAGTCTGTGCCGCGAACATTTCCTTGTACGGATTCATCCCCTTCGTACGGCCCTTATAGATCACGCCGGAGCTGTCGCAGAGGAGCAGGTTATCTTTCTTCACGCCGAGGCTGAGATAATACTTCGAGCAGGCGATGCCCGCCGCCCCGGCGCCGCTGAAGACCACCCGGCAGTCGGCTATCTTCTTCCCCACGACCTCCAGGGCGTTGAGGAGCGCGGCGCCGGAGATGATGGCCGTTCCGTGCTGGTCGTCGTGGAACACCGGTATCTGCATGTCGTGTTCAAGCGTCTCCTCAATCGGGAAGCACTCGGGCGCCTTGATGTCCTCCAAGTTGATGCCGCCGAAAGTTGGTTCGAGCAGCTTGACGAGCCGTATTATCTCCTGCGGGTCTTTCGAGTCGACCTCGAGATCGAAAGCGTCAACGTCGGCGAACCGCTTGAAGAGCACCGCCTTTCCCTCCATGACCGGCTTGCCGGCCAGCGCCCCGATGTCACCAAGGCCGAGGACCGCGGTGCCGTTGGAAATCACCGCGACCAGGTTGCCCCTCGCGGTCAGGCTATAAGCCTCCTCGGGTGTTTTCGCGATCGCGAGACTGGGGAACGCAACCCCCGGGGTATAGGCGAGCGAAAGGTCCTTCTGCGTCGCGCAGGGCTTGCTGGGCACCACCTCTATCTTGCCCCTCCTCCCACGGCTATGGTATTCCAACGCTTCCTTCTCGTTGATCATAACGTCCTCCTTACCGGAATGTTGCGCATTTCATGCAACGCATCTTCTCCGCACGATGATAGCATATAGATCGGGATAAGCAATGGCAGACTCGGTCATGAGATGCTATGATGATGAACGCAAAAACGTGGGCTTACCCCCTTCCACGTGGCGCGCCGTTAAAGGTGCGCTACGGTTAGTGGGCATTGTTCACGAAAGTACACACCATTATCCGCATCATCGATGCTATCATAACCGTTTACCTTGAATTGGGAGAGCATTGCAAGCATGACGAACAATTTCATGGAGACCGCCGGGCGCGCCGCGCGCGCGGCCGGAGGCATCATCAGACAGAACTTCGGGAAGCCCATGCGGGTCGCCTTCAAAGACAGGGCCAACCCCGTCACGGAAATCGACCTCAAGGCGGAGCAAACCATCCTTGCCATCTTGAGCGAGGAATGCCCCACTCACGCCGTCATGACGGAGGAATCGACCCAACCCGAGCGCAGATCGGAGTTCCTCTGGATCATCGACCCCATGGACGGCACCACGAACTTCACGCACGGCTATCCCTGCGTTTCGGTGTCGATCGCCCTCTATCGCAACAACGAGCCGCTCCTCGGCGTGGTATTCGATCCGCTCCACGAGGAGATCTTCTCCGCCGAGCGGGGAAAGGGGAGCAGATTGAACGGCGCCCCTCTGCGCGTTTCTGCGACAACCTCTCTTGAGAGAAGCCTCCTCTGTACCGGATTCCCCTACAAACTGCGCGAGGAGCCAGCCGACAATTTTGAGATTTTCCAGAGGCTCTCGCTGCCGGCCCAGGGGATCCGACGCGACGGATCGGCGGCGATCGACATGTGTTACGTTGCGGCGGGGCGGTTCGACGGCTTCTGGGAACGGGGCCTAAAACCCTGGGACACGGCTGCCGGCATACTGATCCTTGAAGAGGCGGGCGGACGCGCGACGGACTATGCGGGAGGCGCGTTCCAGCCGTTCCTGAGAGAGATCGTGGCGAGCAACGGCCTGATACACGACGAGATGCTGCGCGCTTTTCGTTGATCACAAAATTCCGCCACAAAGCACCCGAAGACGGCGAATGTCCTGCACCTGATTATTCTGATTTCCTCTGATATGAGCCGTAAGCTTACAAACTTTGGGATTTGGGATTTTCCCAGCTTGGTTTTTCAGATTGTGCCACGAGACAAATTCGCTATAATGTAATTTGCGCGCCGTACGATATGCGGCATGCGGGGTACGGACATGTATCTCAACTATTATGGATTCCAAAAACACCCCTTCAACCTGACGGCCGATCCGAGCTTCCTCTTCCCAAGCCCCCAGCACCGGGAGGCGATGAGTTTCCTCTACTACGGCATCATGGGTCGCAAGGGGTTCCTCGCTATCACCGGAGAGGTGGGGACCGGCAAAACCACCCTGTGCAGGGCTCTCCTCTCGCAGCTCGACAGCAAGGTGAAGACCGCTTTCATCCTCAACTCGAATCTCACCGAATATCAGCTCCTCAACGCAATCACCGACGACTTCGGCATCGCCATGCCGTCGAAAAACAAGATCAACCTCATGCGCGCCCTCAACAACTTTCTGCTCGAACAGGTGCGCCAGGGCAACAACGCCGTCCTGATAATCGATGAGGCGCAGAACCTGAGCTCAATGCAGCTCGAGCAGGTCCGCATGCTCTCCAATCTGGAGACCGCTGAAGAGAAGCTCCTTCAAATCATTCTTGTCGGCCAACCCCAGCTACGGAAAAAACTCGATTCCAAGGGACTCTTACAGTTGCGGCAGCGGCTCGCCATCCGATTCCACCTCTATCCGCTTTCAAGAAGCGAGGTCGCCGCGTACATCAACCATCGACTGAGAGTCGCTGGGGGCATCCCGCGGGGCATGTTCGATCCGCGCGCCATCGACCTCGTCTACGAATACTCAGACGGGGTCCCCCGCCTGATCAACATGCTGTGCGACAAGGCGCTCCTCGCCGGCTTCGCGCTAGGCACCAAGACAATCAGCACCAGAATCATCAAGGCGAGCATCCGAGAGATCGAGGGGACGCCGGAGCTGACCGCCGTTTCGCTGAATTAACGCTGTGCCTTGTGCTTTAAACTTTCAACTTTAGGCCGTTCTTAACGTGAGCATAATCTACGAAGCGCTTAAAAAGATCGAGGAAGAAAAGAAGGACGATTCCCCCGGATGCGCTCCGATAGTATTTACCTTCCCCAAGGAGGAGACGGTCCGGAATGAACGTCCCAAGACCTTCCGGCATACCGTACGCTATGCGGCGATAGCCGCCCCTCTCCTCTTTATCCTGGCGCTCCTCATCAGGCCGGACTCGTTCAAGCTTTCCTCCCCCCGCCACCCTTCACCGGCCACCCATGCCTCCATCGCCCCTTCGATCGCACCCATTATCAAGGAGGTGCGCCTACAACCGAGGGACATCCGCCCCTCCACAATCGATCTCTCGCTGAGACCCCAGGAACCGCCGGCGCCGGCCGTCCTCAAGAGCTCCACCTCCGTAACCGACACGAAAATCCCGGAGCTCCACCTGAAGGGAATCAGCCAGAGCGGAAACCGCTCATGGGCGTTCGTAAACGACAGGATGCTGAAGGTCGGCGATACCATCGACGGGGCCGAAGTCGTGGACATCCTCAAGGACAGGGTCAAGCTCAAGTACGCCGGTGTGGAATTCTCGCTGGCCTACTGACAACAACGCAATCTCTCCCCTACTCTTCAATGTTTCTGCACCTGATTGCTCTGATATTCAAGAAACCACAAGATTTCACAGGATCTCACAAATGGACGCAGATTTTTACCACAACGCACTCGCCCCAAAGGGGTCCCTTCGGGAAAGAGATCAGATTCTTACAAAGAGTAAAAGAGAAAAAGCGAGAGAAAACACAGCTTTGCTTGCCGCGGCAAAATCTCATAATTCCTCTGACTTCTCTGATATTCCAGGGAAATTCAGAGTACCACAAGATTACACAAGATTTATTCCCACCAAATTCTCGTGAAAATCCTTGCCCGTCTATGGAGGCTGTGTAATCTCGTGGCTTTTAAATCTGCATTATTGGGATTTGGGGATTGGGATTTAACTTCGGGCCCATTTAACCTCTTCAGTCAAACGCGCAGTTGTGCTATAGTGGCCGCACTTCGATGCAGGAACCTTCGCTTAAAAAGGAGTTTCGCTATGGCAAACGCTGTTGATTTGAGAAAAGGGGTGGCAATACTGTATCAGGGAGTGGTCCATGTGATCACCGAGTACCAACACGTCACGCCTGGGAACTGGCGAGCCTACGTCCAGGTGACCATGCGCAACGTCAAGACGGGGAACTCCGTTCAGAATCGTTTCAGGTCCACCGAGCAGGTTGAAATCGCGGATCTCGAGAGCAAGAAACTACAGTACCTATATCGGGATTCCAACGGCTACAACTTCATGAACGCGGAGGACTTCAGCAACGTCATCCTTCACCTCGCAACCGTCGGCGACGCAACCAGGTACCTCAAGGAGGGGGATGAGATCGAGGTGCTTTTCTACAAGGATGAGGCGATCGAGCTTGAGCTCCCGACGAGCGTAGTGCTCAAGGTGGTGAAGACCATCCCCGGATTCAAGGGCGACTCGGTCACCAACCTTCAAAAACCAGCGACGCTCGAAAACGGGTATGAACTGAACGTCCCCCTCTTCATCAAGGAGGGAGACCTCCTCCGCATCGATACACGCACGGGAGAGTATACCGGGAGAGAATAAACCGCCCGTTTACTGCTTCAACTCTTCCGGGTTCAGCACCCTGAAGCCGACCTTGATCTTTGCCTGAAATTCGGTCACCCTGTCGCCTTCAATGCGTCCCCCCAGGCGTTCAATCTCGAACCATCTCATCGCCTTGATCGTTTTCCCAGCCTCGGCAATCGCGTTGCGCGCCGCCTCGGCGAAGCTCTGCGGCGATGTGCCCACGACATCGATCACCTTATAAATCTTGGACATACGGACCTCCTTTCCTGGATCCACACCCACAACAATCGAACCGGCGAATGGGAGAAACGGTGAAAGGGCGATTTTGAATCTCCAGAGTCGCCCCCGAAGGGGTCCCTTCGGGACGATTCGCCCATTCTCCGATTCACCCGTTCGTATAAGTGCTCCCCGCCTCATCCCCCAACGTAACCCCTTCGGGGCGCGACGCAGCAAGCTACATGAAGTAATCCTCGTGCCGGCTGATGTACTTCAGCGTCTCTGCGAACGCGTCCACGTCGTGGGGCTCGAAGGTAAATACCGGCTTGATGGCATTCTCCTTGAGCAGCCCGAAGAAGGCGGGGAAATCGATCTCCCCCGTCCCCGGGGCGAGATGGTCGTCCCACTCCCCCCTGTTGTCCGTGATGTGGACCTCTTCAATCAGCGGCGCGCAACGCCGGATCCAGTCGCCGAGCGGAACCCTGCCGAACACGTGGTGGTGGGCGACGTCAAAACATAGCTTCAGATTTTCCGCGTCGACCATCGCAAGGGAGTCGCACAAGAGATCGGGCGTGGGCTCAAACGTATTTTCCAGCATCAAGCGCTTCTTCCTCCCCGCCGCCTCGCCGCTTAAGGCACGCAGGGAAGAGACAAGATTCTCCGCATAGCGCTCCTCGCAGTCGCGCTTGTTGAGCGTGTCAAAACCGGAGTGGAGCGTCACTGACTCGGCCCCGATCGCATCGGCGAATTCGATCGCCTGAACGAAACGGTCCCGGCTGACCTTTCTTATCTTCGGATCGAATGCGCCTAGCGTCATTTCCGAAATGGGCCCGTGTACGCGCCGCCTTAGATTTTTCTCCTCGAATAGCCGCCTGACCCGATCAACCGTATTCCCGTCGATCCGTTCCAGGTCCTCGCCGTCCACGAAGACCTCGACGTTCACGGGATACTGTTCCAGGAGATGTTCGTGCGCCAACAAAAATTCGATCGGCGCGTTGAAGAAAAGTTTTTCGTTCGCCATACCGTCCCTCGCTTCCCGATGGTCATGCTGATATAATCTCTTCGAGCCTCTCGCGCGCGGAACCCGCCATCGGCATCCCCCTCGTGCGAACGGCCATGAAAATTATAACGCAGGTAAAATACACCTACAATGAATTACTTGAATCTGCATCCGTGGAGGATGAGCTACTCGCGGGCGGCGCTGCTCCAGAAGGCGTTGAGAAAACGCCTCGTGCTTGCGCCACTAGCCGGTCCCCCGCGACTGATCGCGGGCGCGGATGCCTCATACTGGAAACAAAACGATCTCTTTTACGGGGCGGTGGTCGTCTTCTCGCTCAAACCGTGGCGGATCGTAGAGTGGGCGACTGCCGAGGGGCGCGTTTCATTCCCCTACATCCCCGGCATGCTCAGCTTCAGGGAGGCGCCGATCCTGCTCAAGGCGTTCAAAAAACTAAAAGTCGCGCCGGACCTCGTCATTTTCGACAGCCAGGGGATCGCCCACCCACGGGGCCTCGGTCTCGCCGCTCATATCGGACTCTTCCTCAACATACCCACGATCGGCTGCGCCAAGAGCCGCCTTATCGGCGAGTACCGCGAGCCCGATACGCGCGCCGGCTGCCGCACCGTGCTCACCCATCATGGGGACAGGATCGGCACCGTGCTGCGCACCCGTGATAGGGTCAAACCCGTTTTCGTATCGCCCGGCCATCTGATGGACCACCGTGGAGCGGTGGAGTGTGTGCTTAAATGCTGCCGAGGCTGCCGCCTCCCCGAGCCCACCAGGCAGGCCCACATCCTTGTCAATCAGATCCGGCGGGGCGAGCCGGTACGGGTGGAGGCATCGTGAAACCGTTCCCTCAGTCACAAACGCCGGGGGCGGCGAATCACAACACAATGAACGGGATCCGACAAAGCGAAATCGCCTGCCGGACGATCCTCAGCCCTTCGGGAATCCCCGGCGCCGATTACTCGATAAATCCCTACGTCGGCTGCGTGCACGCGTGCGCATACTGCTATGCGCACTATATGCAGCGCTACTCGGGCCACGACGAGCCTTGGGGGAGCTTCGTCGACCTCAAGGTTAACGCCCCCCGTGCGCTCATACGCCAGCTCCGCCGCATCCCGCCCGCCTCGATTTTCATGAGTTCCGTGACCGATCCCTACCAACCCCCGGAGAAATGCGCCCGCATCACCCGGAGCATCCTTGAAATCCTGGCCCCCCTCCCGCATTCGCTCGGCATCCATACGAAATCGGCGCTCGTTACAAGGGACATCGACGTCCTGCGCGGGTTCAAGGACGTATCGGTCACCTTCACCATCGTCACCGGAGAAGAAGATGCCGCAAGGTGCATCGAGCCCCGCGCATCAACGGTCGGAGAGCGCCTTGAGGCATTGGAGCTGCTCGCGCATTCGGGAATAGAGACATCTGTGTTCATCGCCCCGATCATCCCGTTCGTCACGGAAAAGAACATCGAGAAGCTCCTCGCGCAACTCTCTGATGCCGGGGTGAAAAGGCTCATGCTCGACGACCTTCACTATTTCTCCCGCATAAAGGGACGCCTCCTCCCCGCTTTGTACGCCTATGACAGGGATGTGGCGCGACGCGCGCCACGCGCCACGAAATATTATTATCAACAAGTGGCGCAAACGATTTTAAAAGCCTGCCGCACGCGGGGGATAGAATGCTCGGTTTTCTTCTGACGTTAAATTTCTACATCCCCCAACGAGGTCCCTTTGGGGCGTGCCTTCTCTGTGTCCTCTGTGGTAGAATTTAGTTTATTTCCCTCAGGAGGAATCCATGCGTACAGTGTGGCAATATATCGTGATCGGGATTTCGGCGCTCATCCTCTCCGGCTGCGGATGGAAGATGGCCCAGACGCCCTTGAAGCTCCAGGGACAGGTCCTCGAGTCGGGAACCAACGATCCCGTTGAGGGGGCCTACATCGACATCGCGGACGAGAAGGATAAACTCGATTTCGCAATAAAGACCGACGTCGTCACCGACAAGGAGGGAATGTTCGACACCACGTACAATTATAATTACGAGAAGTGGCTCTGGCTGGGGCTCCCCGTCTTCTGGTTCAGGAACACGCCCGAGCTTCTTTACATCGAGGCGTTCAGAAACGGTTACCGGAGGCGCATCATCGAGGTCGAATACCCTCCTGCCAAAGCCGGGGACACGAAAGCCCCGCTCCGCCTCGATCCGATACGCATCCAGAAGACCGTCCCATCGAAGAAATCCTCCAAGTATACCGGGGCGGAAAAATTATTTTGATCGCAACGCATTGAATAATGGCAAACGACAAAACACAATAGCTGTAAGCCATAAGATCAAGCCAATCTATGACCAAACAACACAAAACCAATAAGGCATCCGGGGAAAACTTCTGCATACGATGCGGGGCCAAGCTCGTCAGAGTGCGGATCGAGGGGAGACCCCGCCCCGTCTGCCGGAGCTGCGGTTGGATATTTTTCAAAAATCCGGCGTCGGCATCGGCGGTCGCCATAGTCTCCGGGCAGAAGGTGGTCCTCGTAAAACGCAAAGTCCCCCCGCACGTGGGTAGTTGGTGCCTGCCCGCGGGATTTCAAGAATACGATGAGGGGCCCGAAGAAACCGCCGTACGCGAGGTGAAGGAGGAAACGAATCTGGACGTCCGCATTCGTAAGCTCCACAAGATATTTTTCAGCACGGCGCACCCCGACACTCACGCCGTCGTCCACGTCTATATCGGAGAGAAGACGGGCGGCAGAATGCGGCCCGGCGGAGACGTGTCTGCCGTCAGGATGTTTCCGATCGATAAACTACCCTCATGCATGGCATTCAAATCGCATCTCGACGTCATCGAGCATATCAAAAATAAGGGGCGCCGGCGGACGAAACCGAGAAAGGATAAGCAGTGACTTTATCCGCGGATTTCACGGATTCTGCCGCGTCCCGTCCCAACGGGATCCCTTCGAGAAAGGGACCCCGTCGGGGGATGCTCGCGGATAGAAACTTTGGTCTAACGCCACAATGAAAAAAATTAACGTAGTAGTGCTCATGGGCGGTCGGACCGCCGAGCATGATGTTTCACTCAAGTCAGGAGCCAAGGTGGTCGAGCACCTCGACCGCAAGAAATACAACGTCATACCCGTGGTGATCAGCCGTGACGGCTTCTGGCATGTCCCTCGGAGCGCGGAGGGATCGAAGGGATGGACTCTTTCTCTTGTCCGTAGGGAGAAGCGATGGTTCCTTCCCGCGGGCGAAGCCCTCAGCCGGCTTCTAAAGCGCCGGATCGACTGCGTCTTTATCGCCATGCATGGTCCCTATGGGGAGGATGGAACGGTCCAGGGAATGATGGAGATGCTGGGTCTCCCCTACACCGGCTCCGACGTCTGCGCCAGCGCCCTCGCGATGGACAAGGTCAAGTCGAAAGAGGTCTATCGCTGCAATCGCATTCCGACGCCGCCCTCGCTCGTGTTCGAAGCGGCGGCGTGGATGAAAGACAGGAAGCGGCACCTGGCCAGCATCAAAAAAGTCGTCGGCTATCCCTGTTTCCTCAAACCCGTCAGGCTCGGATCGAGCGTGGGCCTGACTATCTGTAAAGACCAGGCCGAGCTCCTGAAAAAAATGCCGTCTTCTCTAAAGTACGGCGGACGGGTACTTGTAGAAGCGGGCCTGGAGGGGCGCGAGCTCACCTGCGCCGTCCTCGACACCCCGGGGAGTAAACCCGCGATCGCCCTCCCTCCCACCGAAATCATCCCGCAGACAAGGCCGTGGTTCGACTACCATGCGAAATATACACCGGGAGCCTCACTGGAGATCACGCCGGCGCGCATCGGAAAGGCGCTCACCGCACGGGTACGGGATATCGCGTTGCGCGCACACCGCGCGCTCGGGTGCTCGGGGATGTCGCGCACCGATATGATCGTGGGAAACGGGAGCATCCACGTCCTGGAGACCAACACCATCCCCGGGATGACGGACGTGTCTCTACTCCCGCAAGCAGCGCGCGCCGCCGGTCTGAGCTTTCCAAGGCTCCTGGATAGAATCATCGCCGTCGGCATGGAAGCCCATCGCCGCAGGTGCCGGTATAACCGGGTAAGGTAGCTTGGATTGTCCATGAACGAAGGATAAGGAACCGCACCGAATAATGACAAATGACAAAATTCAAATGACAAAACACAGCGAGGTTTTGTCATTTGATCATTTGTAATTCATTTGTCATTTGGTATTTGTCATTCCTGCTGCGGTTGATGAATGGATCAGCCTAAAGTTTAAGGTATAAAGCATCTTCGGCTTGCATCTGATTACTCTAATTTTATCTGATACGTACAACAGCCTAAAGTCTAAGGCACAAAGCATCTGGAGGTGATAAATGCGCCGAACGATCGTTCTTCTCGTATTAGCCGCTGCAATCGCGATTCCATGTTTGGCCCAGCCAACCGAGCCGGTCGGTCCGGCGGGGTGGACAATGCGGAACTGGATCGGGTTTTCCGTCCAGATAACCGTCTTCATACTCGCAGTCATCGGCATCTGCAAGCTGGCAAAGTGGGGAGAGTAAAGTGAGAAATCCCAAATCCCAATCACACCGTGGATAAAAACGTTGAAAGTAGGAGTATCGGATCAGTGGTTGGTGAATAGATCAGCTCAAAACTTCCTGATCAGATGGAGCGGGTCGGTTATCAGGAGGATTCCCATAACCACCAGAATGACGCCGCACGCCATCGAGACGGGCCTGATGTAGTTCGTGAGTCTCGTCATACGCTTGAGTATCTCGTCGGCTAGAACGGCCGAGATCACGAAGGGGACGCCGAGGCCAAGGGAGTACGCAACCAGGAGCCAAATACCCTCCCCCACCGTCTCCGAGGCGCTCGCGCAGACGAGAATCGAGCCGAGGATGGGACCGACGCAGGGCGTCCAGCCGGAGGCGAAAGCAACGCCGACGAGCATCGAACCAAGGTAGCCGGCCGGCCGCGAGCGCAGATGGACCCTCCGCTCCTTCTCCACGAAACTCAGCTTCATACCGAAGAGGATGTATAGCCCGAAGGCGATTACGACTACCCCGCCTCCAGCCCTTACCCATGTCTGATAGTCATGAAGGCGACTGCCAAGATAGGTAATCGAGGCCCCCAGGAGTATGAAGACGATCGAAAAACCGAGGATGAAAAATAGGCTGCTGATCACCACAGCCCTTTTCGGTTTATCCGATCTCGCGAGCTCGTTAAAGGAGACGCCGCTTATGAACGACAGATAAGCGGGCAGCAACGGGAGGAAACAGGGGGTGAAAAAGGTGGCTATTCCAGCACCGAATGCCAGGGGGAGATTTAGTTGTGAGGAGTCCATTTCTCAAGCCCCGCTCGGTTAACAAAATGACAAATACCAAATGACAAATGAATTACAAATGACCAAATTACAAAACCCCTTTGTGTTTTGTCATTTGGTATTTGTCATTGATCATTGATCATTGATCATTGATCACTTCATCGCCCTCAACGATTTCTACTTCCCCCCCATCTTCTCCAGGGCCTTCTGCATCTCTGCGAGGAATGGAGCTGGCGGCCGGAAACCGATTACAGTATGGACCACTTCTCCGGCGCTGTTCATAAAGAGGATCGTCGGCAACCCCGTGACCCGATACGGCGCCGCAGCTAGGGGGTCTCTCCCCACATCAACCTTGACCGCCACAAACTTCTCAGCGCACGCCCGCACCGCGGGATCGGTATACGTCTTCTGGTCAAGCACCTTGCACCAGCCGCAACGTTCGGAGAAAAAATCGACCATGAGAGGTTTCTTCACCTCTTTCGCTATCTTCATGGCATCGGGCAGCGACGAATTCCATCGCACCTCTCTCCCCGCGACTGGAGGAGCAACACTGCCCGCCTTCGTTTCCGGCACGGACGCCTCCCGCTCCCCGTGCTCTCCGCAACAAGGGAGCGAGAAAAACGCCAGGAGCACCGCCACACCCAATATCCCCGCCTTTCCGGTATTTCGTTTCGACATTTTCGTCATCCTCCTCTCACTCCGCCCCACGGCCCCCCATCCTCCGGTGCGACGTCCGAAGCAACCGCTCCACCCTGCCGCTCCTTGATGAGATCCGGAAGCCGATCCATATTGATGGAGACGCGCATGAGGCCGTCCTGAATGGAAAGTCCCAATCGTATGAGTTCGCCCACGACGATGCAGATGATAAAAACGACGATGCCGCTTATTATCGCTGCGGCGGAGATGAGCGGGTTGATTCCGTAGACGGAGTGGGCGAACGTCAGACCACCGACGAGGCCGATGACGGCGACAATTTTGAGAGCATGCCCCATAACCTTCAAGAAGCCGAACCCCGCCCGATGCGGCTCAACCACCGCCTCCTCACGATAAAAGCATTTTTCGCACAGGATACGCCCGTCGTTGGCCTCGTACCTGAACGGTTCGGACGGCATATCCCGGTGGCACTTTGCACAGTTGACCATGCTCACCTGACACGCTCCCTTCCCCGCGACCGCATCTCCCCACATCCGTTCTATCTATCCAGAACCGACCGCGCCTTGTCCTTCCGCGCCTTCCC
This sequence comes from uncultured bacterium, assembly GCA_964460305.1. Taxonomy (GTDB): domain Bacteria; phylum Auribacterota; class Tritonobacteria; order UBA1439; family UBA1439; genus JAPLCX01. Next base: position 1,463 of record CAYWRA010000018.1, on the reverse strand, counting down.
CACTTCTTTTCTGCTCATCAGTTGGTCCAGAAGAAGCTTCGCACCCCTCTTGGCAACCTCATGGGGACTCCCCTCCTGGTCAATCTTGATCTCGCCCATCCAGATGGGTTCCGCAGTGACGCTGTCCGTCATGCGGATCTGTGCGATCACTCTCGAGTTGCCGTGCATCCTGTATCGATACGTCGAGAAATCCCGCACTTGGCCCATGACAAGTGCATCAACCTTGAGGAGGGCCCCTACGCGCTGCACCTCTTTCGGGGGGAGCATACCCCACACCTTTTCATTCCTCCTCTTGAAGAATTGCGCAACCTTCTCGGGAGGAACCACCTGGTAGGGGACGTTTGCCTTCAGCGCACCCGCGAAGATGTCGCACATGACCTTTCCATTATCATCGGTCACCCGATGCGGCACCCCCATCACCACTTTTTGTCCGCCCGTGACGATGTACTCACCGAACGGAATGACGGCTACCTTCCGCAAATCGCCGTATTTTTCGAAGGGGGTAAGCGTCTGGAGCCTGACCACATCCTCGTTGATCCCAGTGACACAACCGATAACCCCGAGGAGCCCGGCGACGACGAGCAACCTCATGTGTGCATGCATCGTAATCCTCCTAACGTAATAGGGCGGCACAGGAATCACTTCGAGGGGGTCGAGGGGGGAACCGCTGCCGCCCTCTCCACTCCCGCATCCATCCGTTCGCCCATCTTCAGCAGGCTATAGAACGTGGCGTCGGGGATATGTCCCGCGTCGGCCCAGTTCAGCCGCGCCGCGTCTGCGGCGCGCATCGTGTACGTTTTGAAAAGAGCCTTTTCCCAATAAGGGCCCACCGCTTCGAGCGACTCGAACCCAAAGCGGCCGTATTGCTTCTCAACCCCTTGGCGATTGCGCCCTCTGAATACATTGATCGAAAGATCCGCAATCTTCGACTTCAGACCGATGAAATGGTTTGCCGCATCGCGCCTGTCTGATATCCCCCAGTCCCCATCTCCACCCATCCAGGGGCGTTTCTCGAACGGATGCACGACATGGTACGAAAAGCCATGGGCATAGCCGCCCTCGAGCAGGAACCTGACGATTGCCCACACATCCTGCGAGAAATCACCCTCTTCACCGGAATCTTTCAGCACAATGGATAGGGTAACGTCCCGGGTATTATCCGGTCTCCTCCGGACGGCAGCCTCGATGTCGTCGGCGACAACCCGCTCCACAGAGAGCGACCGTATATGGTTGCTCCTGAAGAGAGTGCCGAGCGCCTTCCCCAACGCAGCCCCCAGTTCTTCCCCGCCACAGTATCGACCGTCGACGCGCACAATTCCCTCGGCCGCCGCTTTTTTCTCCAGCGATAGTATCATCGCATCAATGGATTCCATCTTCCGGTCATCGGCAAGCGGCTCAAGGCCTGCATCGCGCGCGGTCTGGAGGAGTCCGCTAGCCCGGAGATAGGATTCCAAACCCGCATT
>CAYWRA010000017.1:0-35326 GCA_964460305.1 uncultured bacterium | reverse complement strand
GTCTTTGAAAACAATATTTATATGTCATCGTATTTATGACAGAGTGTACTTAGCCAGGTTAAAAGCATTCGTCCATGAGGATAAACGGCTTGCGACGGAGTATGAACGGGCGGAGAGTGAATTCCCCCGTTTCCCGACGGTATATGAGCAATGGGAGGCGATGCTTGAGGATTGGTTCATCTTCGACCGTAAACTCGCGGGGCTGTATAAGACGCCTCTTCAGTATTTCATGGATTTGCACAGGGATATGCCCGCCACGGAGCGGCGGATATACGGGTTGTTCGAGCAAAACGTGTATGGCATATTTGAAGTAATGGCCGTAAAAATCGGCAAGGAAATGATAGTGCGGGATTTCGCCACCCAAAAAGAGTATCGGATTCGGGAGCGGACGGCCACAAAGCAACTCCGCAAGGGGCAATGCATATTCTGCAGGGTACTGCCTTTTGAGGACCATTATATCCTTTCGGGGGCGGGTCTCGCCTATCCCGAAGAAACCCTCTACGGGGCCAGGCTATTCTTTAAGAAGATGCGTGATCGAAAACAGAACATGGCGTTAAATCCGCGGGATATGGCTGAAATTTTTTCCAGCGTCGGTCAAGGGGATGATCCCGACCGAATGGATATGGAAACGCTCGAACAGGAGATACGAGAAAAGCTGGAGGAATCCGGTTTGTCGGACACTACGTTCGTTGAGATGATCGACGATTTTAAAAAGTCCGATGGACCTTCCGATGTGATCGAGCGCGTGATAAAAAAGGCCGTATTCCATTCCGGAGAAGATTGCCGATACCTTCTTAAGCTTCTGCATGCTTTATGGAACAAGATGCCGCATGAATCGATGGGAGGCCTTTCCCCTGAAGAGAGGCTAAAGTCTTTTGTTCGAGGGCCACAGGAACGGGCCCTGTTGGGTGAGATGGCGGGATTCTTGCATAAGATGGTCAAGCCGGATCGGTATCGAGACATGAAAAAGCTTGATGCGGCCATAGCCAAGGCTCAGGAGAAATGGTTGGATACCAAAACCCCCGAGCTGGATGGGAAGAGCCCCCGAGAGATCATTCTTGAAGAGAGACGGCGATTGGGGAACGAGAGTACGGATATCCTGATACGGGTCTCGGCGCGCCCGTTCCACATAACTACAAGGATGGAAAAGAAGGCGAAAGAGTTGTACGAAGCGGCACTTGGCTTGACCGGGCAAGGCCGGTACAAAGAGGCGCTTGATAAGTATCGACGATATATCGAGATTTGCGATCAAGACCATATAGTCTGGGGAAACATGGGAGTGGCGAACATTATGCTGGGCAATAAAAAAGAGGCGCTCAGATGCTTGTACAGGGCATTGGCATTAAAACCGGACTACGAAATCGCAAAGAATAATCTGCGGCTTTTGGAACATACGCGCGTAGAGGATTTGCAAAAGTACAGCTGCATATCGCGTGGCAAATGAGGCCCGTTTTAAAGTCTTCAAAATGCCAAGGTAATTTTCGTGGGATTTTTGCGGGATGTGAGGCCGGCAAGGCATAAAGATGCAATGCTCTTTGAGTTATTATTCCACCCTGCTTGATTTATTTTCCGCGCTTTTACTCTTTGTAAAAATCCGGTCTCTTTGCCTCTGCGGTGAAATTGGTGAGTAGATCAGGGCAAGCGGTCAAATACCTTGCAGCAAACGCGCGACGTATTTCCCGATCGCCGGGGAGGCGGTGAGGCCGGGGGATTCGATGCCGATGAGATTGATAAAGCCCGGCAAGCCCCTGTCGGCTTCTTCCCGGATCACGAAATCGCGCATCGGCTCACCCGTGCGATATAGCTTCGGACGTATTCCGGCCATGTCGAGGGTCAGGTCTTTCTCTTCAATGAAGGGAAGAAAATATTTTACCCCAAGATAAAAATCCATCCGGTGTGCCTCATCCACGGAATAGTCTATTGTGTCCACGTAAAACGCATTCGGCCCGAGCTTTATGCCCCCCTGGAGATCCAGCACCGTGTGCGTCCCGAGGCTTATGGAGGTTGGCGGCGGATAGATCAAGTGTGAGAGCGACTTGCCCTTCCCGGGCCGGACCCTGAAATACTCACCCTTGCAGGGATAGACGGTATAGCCGGCCTGTGCGGTGTCGATACCGACCATTCTCGCGATCCGTTCCGCGCCGAGCCCCGCTGCGTTGATCACAATGCGACTTTTCAACCGGTAGCGTTCTCCGTCCGTGTCTTTGACGCCTATTTCGTAACCGTCTCCTTCCCGATCGATTTCTTCAACCTCGCACCGATAGGCGAAGGTAACGTTGGTTGAGGCCTTCCGTTCCAGGTACGCCATGAAGCGGTGGGTATCGAAGATGCCCGTCTCGGGAGAGAGGAGCCCAGCCTCGGCCCGGACGTCGGGTTCGAGAGCGGCGAGTTCTCTCTTATCGAGCAGGCGGAGTCTCTCCACGCCGTTCGCTTCGCCTTTCTTTTTGAGTCGTTCCAGGTCGGGTATCCGGGATGGGGTGGGGGAGACGATGATTTTGCCGGTTTTGCGGAATGGGATGCCCCATTGCCGGCAGATTTCATAGATCAATTTTCTCCCCTCAACGCACAGCCGGGCTTTCAGCGAACCCTCCGGGTAATAGATCCCGCCGTGAATGACCTCGCTGTTGCGGCTGCTGGTTTCTCTCCCGAAGCCGTCATTGCGTTCGACGGCGATGATGTTTCTCCCCGTACCGCTCAGCTCATGAGCGATGGCCAGCCCCACCGCGCCGGCGCCTATGATGGTGGTATCGACACGTTCCATGCTGCAACTCCTCTATGCCCCGGTTAGCTATAAATGACCGGCTGGTCAACGACAATTATACTTTCCCCTGGGGAAGTATAGTTGTCGCCAGCCAACCGGCGATGTTCATTCTTCTTTTTTCAGTTTTCTCCATAGCGTCGCTGGGCTTATGCCGAGTGTGCGCGCCGCGCGGCTTTTATTCCCATTGACGGACTCCAAGACCGCGTGGATGTGGGATTCTTCCAGCTCGGCGAGCGTCAAACCAACGGAAGAAAGACGTCCATTTTTCGAGATGGGATGCAGTATGTGCAGCGGCAGGCAATCCGGCAGGATCAATCCTTCATGGCTGAGAACGGCCGCGCGCTCCAGGGCGTTTTCCAGCTCCCGCACGTTCCCCGGCCAGCGGTAGGATTGAAAAATATCCATGCATTTCCCGTCAAGCCGGAGATTGGGGATGTGCAGTTTATCAGAAAGCCTTTTCACGAAAAATCTCGCCAGGGGGAGGATATCCTCCGCCCTTTCCCGGAGCGGCGGTATCCGTATCTCGATTACGCGCAGGCGATACAGGAGATCCTCCCTGAACTTTCCCTCGCGGATTAGGAGTTCCAGGTCTTTGTTCGTCGCCGCCATTACCCGCACATCGATTTTCCTCGGCGTGCTCTCGCCGACGCGTACGATTTCTCTTTCCTGGAGCACGCGCAGTATCTTAAGCTGCATCGCGGGGGAGATGTCACCGATCTCGTCCAGCAACACGGTGCCCTTCTGCGCCTGCTCAAACAACCCGACCCTGTCTCTTATCGCATCCGTGAAAGACCCCGCTTTGTGGCCGAAGAGCTCGCTCTCGAGAAGAGACTCGGGCAGGGCCCCGCAATTTATCGCCAGGAAGGGACCCTCCGACCGGTGGGATAGACGGTGTATAAATCGAGCCAGCACCTCCTTGCCCGTCCCCGTTTCGCCGGTGATCAATATGGAAGAATCGAATGGGGCGACGCGTCCGGCCATCTCAATGACCCTCCGGAACGAATCGCTCCCGGCTTCCACGAACGCGACGTTCTTCCCGCGCTCCAGCAGATCAAGCCTGCTCTTCAGGCGCGACAGTTGCGAGCTCTTTCTCTTGAGTTCGCGGCTGAGTTGCAGGACCTTGTTCTGGATGTCGTCCGACCGGAAATTGGGGAGAAGATTTTCAAGCTCGCTTCCCCAGGAACGCTTGTCTTTCCCGATGGCCATACAGACCCGCGCCCCCGCCGCCCGGCATTTCTGCTCCACAAAGTACACGTCCTGTCCCATGCAGAATGAGACGTATCCGCTCATGTAGCCGGCGAGCATCCAGCAGACCGGGTAGTCGGACCTGCCGAACTCGATGACGTGTTCCTCCGCCTCTCCCGAATCGTGCCACACGATCTCCATGTAAAGGCGGCCGGAGCTCTGATCCACGTCCAATTTCTTGATGACCGATCGCGTGACGCCCTGGAGCGTGTGCATTTTCGCCCCCGCCCGGATCCACTCCAGTAGATTGTCCCATTTGAAGATGCGTTTCATGGCGGCGGCGTCTTCCTGCCCCCAGTAATAACCGAATCTCGTGAAAATCTTGCGGGCGGCGTCCTTTCCCAACATGTTGAAAAGGTCCTTTCGGATTTGCGCAAAGGCATGTATGTCATGTATGACGAGCCTTCTCCCGCGCAGGCTCAGCATGCCGTCGGTGAAGCTCACTATTTCCTGAAGCTTGAGATCGGATGCCTTCATATTGATAATCTCCTTCATAATGAAATATTACCTTTTCATTATGACATAATGGCCGGGTATTATCAATAGAGAATATTTTACGTTACATGTTGCTCACCAACCGGTAACGGCTGGATAGCGGCCATGGCACGATTGTTGCGTATTAAAGGATTGGAAAAGACGAAGAATGCAGCCGAAGGGAGGCAGCCATGTACAAGATATTGAAAGACAAGAACACGCTGGTTGCGGATTATGCGGTCGATTTCGCAAAGAAGCTCGTCAAGATACCGAGCGCAAGCCTTTATGAGAAGGACGTGGCGCGTGAGGTGGAAAAGGCGCTTTTAGAGACGGGTTATGACAAGGTGTTTCATGACGACTATGGAAACGTGGTCGGGGTCATCTTCGGCCGCGATTCGGCACCCACGCTGCTCCTCAATGGCCACATGGATACGGTTGCCCCCCACGGATGGGACGGTTGTGGTGTGGGCCCGTACAGCGGCAGCGTGGCGGACGGCAGATTGTTCGGTGTGGGGGCATCCGATTGTAAAGGGGGTCTCGCGGCCCAGATTTTCAGCGGGCTGTTGCTCAAACGCAGTCTCCTTCCCCTCAAAGGGAACCTCGTGGTCGCCGCAACGGTGGCCGAGGAAAACGGCCTTAGCGTCGGCATTCGAGCCCTCCTTGACGATACGCTGCCATCCATCGGCATGAAGCCGGACTACGCGATCCTCGGAGAACCCACGTCCTTGGGGATCTACCACGGCCACGACGGATGGCTTGAAATGGAGATTCACGTGAAGGGGACCAACCCGTTTCACGTCGATGAGATCACACAATCTATTTTGTCCGACTTAAAGCAGCTCTACGCCGCCCAGAAAACGGATGCCGGTGATGAGGCGTACCTGATCGAACCGCCGCATTACGAGGATAGTGGCGCCGTTAGGTGCGCCACGCTGACCCTGGCGCGCAGGCTTGTCGGTACGGAGGACGTAAATGCAGTGGTTTCGGCTACCGCACACGAGGTTTCGCTTATCGCCGATGGCCGTAAGTCGGTTGCGGTGGAGGTATCGACCCGGCAGGATACGCAAAAGCTGTATACCGGACGATCTTTTGTCGTACGGCATGCGACGCGCGCCTGGACGACCGACCCGTTCCATTACATGATCGATCGCGCGAGACAGACGTTCGCCGCCGGTGGACACCCGTTCCGCCCGGGGCGCTGGAGGCTTTCCAGGCTGGGGATGGGAACCGCGGGCGACGTCCTGGTAAACACGTTCGGAATTCCCGCGATCGGTTACGGCCCCGGTTCCGAAGACCAGGCGCACAAACCGGGGGAATACGTGGAAAACGACCGCATAGCGCAGTGCGTCTACGGCACCGCGCTCATCGCACATAGCCTCATCGGTATACCCGTGTGCGGCTGGACGTCCGATGAAATCTGACGGTTGCGTTGCCGTAGGATCGGACGGGAGGCAGCGATAATGAATATACTGGTTTTTAACTGCGGTAGCTCCTCTCTGAAATACAAGCTCGTGCGCATGCCGGGGGAAGAGGAGCTCATGGGGGGCGAGGCCCAAGGGGTCGGCCCTCCGACCGAAAAACAACCGCGAGTCGTTCACCATTCCGCTCATGGGATGAGAGTGGTTGAGAAGGTCGTCATTCCCGATCATACAAGCGCCCTTGCCGCAATCCACTCAGTGGTTTCCGAGGATTGCGCAGTAAAACCGGATGCAATCGGCCATCGAATCGTTCACGGCGGAGGGGTCTTTGCCGAGCCCGTTATAGCCAGCGATGCAGTGCTCAACAAGCTCTCTGCTTTCTCCGGCCTTGCCCCGATTCACAACCCGCCTGCCCTGGCGCTCATCCGCGCATGCGCAACCGTTTATCCGGGGATTCCACAGGGGCTGGTTTTCGATACCGCGTTTCATTCATCCATGCCGGAATTCGCCCATTCATACGCTCTGCCGCGCATTTTGCGGGAGGAGAAGGGAATACGCAAATACGGATTTCATGGAATCAGTCATCAATACGTGGCGGGCCGTGCCGCCCGATTTCTCCATCGGCCCATGGGCCGGCTCAAAGCGGTAAGCTGCCATCTTGGGAGCGGCGGGGCCAGTTTGTGCGCAATCAAGAATGGCAAATCGTTCGATACCACGATGGGATATTCTCCTCTCCAGGGTCTTATGATGAGCACGCGGTGCGGCGATCTCGATCCTGCCATTCCGATCGAGCTCACGTTTCTCAAAGAAGGCAATATCGGTTCCGTAGAGCATATATTGAACAAACAGTGTGGGGTGTTGGGGGTATCGGGTATCTCTTCTGATATCAGGGACATCATCAGAGGCCCCAACGGGAACGGGGTTGAGGCCGAACGTCTTGAGACCGCAAGGCTTTATCTCTGGAGGATAAGGAAATATCTGGGGGCGTATATCACCGTCCTCGGCGGGGTGCAAGCCGTCATATTTACCGACAGCGTCGGAGAGGAAATTCCCGAGGTGCGATATGCGGTGTGCGCCGACATGGGTGTTTTCGGCATCGATCTCGACCCGGACAAAAATCTGCACCCTGGCCAGCTCCCTGTGGATGTAAGCGCCGAAGGGAGCCCCGTTCGCATACTCGTTATCCATACCGAGGAGGAGCTTGCCATTGCGCGCCTCCTCTATGAAACGTTGTCAGGCGGAGGGAAACGATGAATATCCTCGTGCTTTCACCCGAATCGCGCATTCTTTCTTACGCTCTTTGCTCATACCCGCAGCGCCGGCTTGAACTCAACGGCAAAATGGAAAACTATCTCGCGATGGATGGGGGACGCAACGCGATCAATTCCATAGCGCAATCCATCCGCGGCGCCGGGATAACGCCTCCGGGGGGTATCGGCATCCGCGCCGTTTATGGGGGGGAGGATTTCGGCGAGATGGTCATGGCCGATGCATCCGTAATCAAAAAGATCGAGGAGATGACCCCCGCCGCTCCACTCCATGTCCCACCGCTGCTGGCCTGTGTACTGGCCTGTCAGAATGTTTTCGCCCGCACGCCCATCGTTCTCTTCTTTGAAACGGGGTTTTCGGCCGGGATGCCGGCGTGGGAATCCGCTTACGCGCTGGACAGGACGGTTGTCGGCCATCGGCCTCTCCGCCGTTACAGCTTCCACGGCATCTTTCATGAAGCCGCTTGCGACTATGCAAGAGACTTGCTCCCACATCCCAATACGGCGCGGATAATCTCCATCTGTATGGACATCAAGTCGGAGGTCGCCGCCGTTATCGGGACCCGGCCGGTGATGATTACCGGCGGATCGACCCCAATGGAGGGTTTGCCGGGAGACAGGATATGCGGCGATATCGACCCGGAAATACCGCTTATTCTCGCCAAAAAGATGGGGTGGGGGGGCGAGAAAATCAATAACGTTCTTTCCCAGGAGAGCGGTCTGTACGGACTCACCGGCGAAAAGGTCACCCTGGAGAACGTGCTCGATAGCGGCGACGGTGCGTATGGCCTTGCGCACGACGTTATGGTGCACAAGATCATCATCGCCTGCGGCGCGGCAGTCGCCGCCATGGGGGGGCTCGACGCCATCGTTTTTTCCGGGCGCTATGCCGGTACGGGTTTATACATCGAGCGTGCTCTTTCGGAACGGCTGAAGAGAGGATGCCCCGGGCTGAAAGGAGAAATCGTTTTCCTATACAATAATCGGCCGTTGAGAGAAATAATCGCCGAACGGGTGGTCTGCCGCCTCGGGCAAGCTGTAGCATGCCCCGCTCCCCAATGCGCGTAGCGCGTGGCCCCCTTTTTTGATGCCGTAATCTTTCCTTTCCACCATCCATGCCGCACCCGCGCATTCCCTTGTCTTTTCTGGCTATGGCGCATGAAGTTTGGATTTGCTATATTTACTTTAGGCATTGTCGGGCGGAAGGGAGAACCAGACGCCATGACGCTGCGAACAAAAACGCTGTTCATCATCGGAGCGACGCTGGGATGCCTCATCGCGGCGCTCTATCTCTCGTCCCGTGTTATCCTTCTCCGAAGCTTCGGCAGACTGGAGAGAACCCGCGTGGCCGACAACGTCCAGCGGGCCCTAAACGCTTTCTCCATCGACCTGTTCAACATGGACCGCCTTCTCCACGACTGGGCGGCCTGGGATGACGCTTGCAAATTCGTGGAAGCCCCCAAGGATAACAAGCAGTTCGTGGAGTCGAACCTTGTTGACAGCGTCTTCATGGAGCAGCGGCTGGACGTCATACTGTTCTTCAATACCGCGGGCAGGCTTGTCTACGCCAAGGCGTTCGATCGGAACAAAAAGAAAGAAGTGCCGCTCCCGGAATCGCTGAAATCCCACCTGTCACCCGATTCTCTATTGCTCCAGCACCCCTCTGTTGACAGCATCCACGAAGGCGTCCTGATGCTTCCCGGAGCCGTCATGCTGGTCGGCTCACATCCGATCTTGAACAGCGCTAACCAGGGCCCCATCCACGGGACGCTGATCTTCGGGCGATACCTTGATGTGGCGGAGAGGAAGAGGCTTGCCGATACCGTCAATCTCAATCTCGATATTTGCCGCGTGGGCGAGCCGGGCATGTGCCCCGATTGCAAGATTATCTGGCCCTCGTTATTGGAAAGCGGACGCATCCTCACCAACCCCCTGAACAATGAATCCATCATCGGTTATGCGCTTGTGAACGACGTCTACGGGAAACCGGCGCTGGTATTCAGGACGGTGACCAGCCGGGACATTTTCAATCAGGGACTGGCGAGCGTTCGGTATCTCCTGTTTTCGCTGCTGATCGTGGGGTTAGCGATCGGGGCGACGATCGTGATTTTGCTCCAGCGCCAGGTATTGTCGCGCCTGACGCGACTCGGCGGGGCGCTGAGCGATATCGGCGCGCGCGGCGATCCCTCGGGGAGGGTGCCCGTGTCGGGACATGACGAGTTGGCGGAACTCGCCCGATCCATCAACGATATGCTCTCGGCCCTCGAAAGAGCACAGGGCGATCTCAGGGAGAGCGAGCACAAATACCGGATGCTCCTGCGAAACATCCCCCAGAGGATATTCTACAAGGATACGAGCTCCGTCTACAGGCTATGCAACAAAAGCTACGCAGACGACCTGGGAATTACTCCCGATGAGATCGCGGGGAAAACCGATTACGACTTTTATCCAAAGGAGCTTGCGGAGAAGTACCAGGCGGATGACGGGCAGATCATCCACTCGGGAGTTGCGAAGATCATCGAGGAGGAATATCTCAAGGACGGCAGGACGTGCACCGTCCAAATCCTCAGGGCCCCCGTGCGGGATTCCGCGGGCGCCATCGTCGGTATCTTCGGTATTTTCTGGGACATTACGGAGCAAAAGATGATGGAGGAGGAACTCATCAAAAACCAGAAGCTCGAATCGCTGGGGGTGCTGGCGGGTGGAATCGCGCACGACTTCAACAACATCCTGACGGCGGTCCTCGGCTATCTCTCGCTTGCGGGGAGGATTGTGGGGCCAGACGATAAGGCGCTCGACTTGATCCGGGGGGCGGAGAAAGCGGCGATACGCGCCAAGGATCTCACGCACCAGCTCCTCACCTTCTCGATGGGGGGCACGCCGGTCAAGAAGGTGTTTTCGCTATGCGGTCTCCTGCGCGACGTCGCAAGCTTCGCCGCCAGCGGGTCAAACGTTAAGTGCGAGTTCTCCATACCGACGGACCTCTGGTCCGTGAACGCGGATGAGGGCCAGATCAGTCAGGTCGTCAACAACCTGGTCATTAATGCGGTCCAGTCGATGCCGGGAGGGGGAACGATCCACATTACGGCGAGGAACGTTCCCGCGGGGATAGGGGAGGACCCCAGGCTCAGTGGCAAAAACTACGTCTATATCTGCGTTCAAGACAACGGCATCGGCATCTCCGCGGCATATCTCAATAAGATATTCGACCCCTACTTCACCACGAAGCAGCGTGGAAGCGGCCTGGGTCTCGCCACATGCTACTCGATTATCAAGAACCATGATGGTATGATCACCGTAACGTCGAAGCTTGGAAAGGGATCGACCTTCTGCGTATATATCCCGGCGACCGCACAGGCACCAAAGTCGGTGGAGGCGGGGGAGGGTAAGATCATCGGCGGCAGGGGCAGGGTGTTGCTCATGGATGATGAGGAGACGGTGCGAGACGTCGGCGAGAAAATGCTTCGACACCTCGGCTACGAAGTGGTCTGTGCGTCCGACGGCGCCTCGATGCTCGCCGCGTACAGGGAGGCGCGGCAGAAGGGCGGCCCATTCGACGCCGTCATCATGGACCTGATCGTCTCTGGCGGAATGGGGGGCAAGGAAGCCATTACGCATCTCCTCGATATCGACGCTGGCGCAAGGGTGATCGTCTCGAGCGGCTACGCCAACGATCCGATCATGGCCGATTACAAGACGCATGGTTTCGGCGGGGTCGTGGCGAAGCCGTACAGGCTTGATGAACTCGGGGCGGAGCTCCGCAGAGTTTTGGATACGGCCTAACCTGGATTATTCATCTCGTTTGAAATGCGAGATGAATAATCCAGGTTAGCCCCGCACCGACTAGTCTGGCGCGGAATGTTGGCAGTTTTGCATAACTATTTGCGCTACAGTAAGTATTTATCGGCCGATCAAAGTTGATGAATAGATCAGGCTAAAGTTGAAGGTTCAAAGCCCATCCGGATTATCCACACTATTGTGACGAATCATTCAAATTAATCGGAGAGGAGATTTGATATATGCCCGGCCCGCTCGAAAGCCTGACAACGCTGAAAAAAACGATAGCATCTCGCGGTTGGTTCCGTAATGCGAGGCTAGTTTATCACGGGCTGGGGCCCGTCGGGGCCCACATGTTTTTCCACTTCATGCCGGTCTCTGCGATCATTGCTTTGTACTATGGCGACGAGGTCGCACGATATATCGAGGAGGAGTGGGGGACAAGGGTTTTTTCCTATGAGAAGTTGAACGGCGTGCGGCTCAACGACGGCGCGGATTATTACACCAACTTCCTCCGTGACTACGGCGAGGAGATCGCGGCATATCTGGGCTCGCTCGGCGGCGACGCCTTTCTCGCGCCGTTCGCCCCTTCCGACGCCATCCATGAGTTTCTCTTTACCCGCGCGAGGGATTGGCGTCTCCTTGCCAACCCGAAGATCATGCAGGATTATTTCGAATACAAGGCGAGACTTGCTCTGGAGGCCAAGGGACTCGGTATCCCCATGCCTCCCGAGAGCCAGGTGATTCCCTTCGGTCAACTCGACTACCGTAAGCTCTCGGATCAGTACGGAAGCGGCTTTGTCATGCAGATGCCGCTCGCCGCCGGCGGGAGCGGCACCGAATTCGCATTCAACGAGGCCGATTTCGACCGGATCGTCGACGCCCGGAAGCGGCAGTTGGGCAAGGCCTTTGACGTGATGCCGGTAAAAATCACACAGTTCCTCTCCGGCCCCAGCCCCAACTGCACCGGATGTGTGGTAAACGGGGCGGTGGCCGTTTCGCAACCGGACATCCAGATCGTCGGCGACCCCTATTTCGTCGAGCGCCCCGGGCAGTACATCGGGTCCGACTACACAGTCGAGGCATTCTCCCCGGAGCAAAAGGCGCTGATGTTCAACGTTGTAAAGCGCATCGGGCGCTGGATGGGGGAGCAGGGGTATCGTGGGAATTTCGGCGTGGATTTTCTCTCCACGGTTGACGGCGACAACCGGGTGAAGGAGATCTTCGTGAGCGAGGTCAACGCGCGTCTCGTCGGTGAGTCTCAATACATGGCCGATTTCCAGGCCATGGCGGATAGCGTCCCCCTCGCCTTTTTTCATCTCGCGGAATGGACTGGCATACGGGAAATCACGCCCGGTGAAATCGAGGGGTATAATAATTCGCTTCCCGACATCCGCGGGTCCGCGCTCATCCTCTATACCAGGCAGAGGGGCATCTTCAAGGCTGCGGGGGATGTCACCGCGGGGATCTACCGTTGTGATAATGGGAGACTCGTCAGGGTGAGGGACGGCTACCTGCTCTCGCAGACGAAGAACGATGATGAGTTCGTGCTCTCGGTGGGCGTACCGTGGGAGGGGCTCGTCATCGGTCACCCCCGCTACGGGGATTACAATGTTAACATCTGCTACATCCTCACGAGGGAGAGCATCGTCGACCCACACAACTTCAGGGTGGTAAACGCAAAATGGCGCGGCATCGCCGACCTGGTTCACGACTCCTTCAAGCTTACCACGTGCGAGCCGCGCCCCCTCCTCAAAGAGAAGGCCTGAGTCAGCCGCGTTTGCGCGCCTGATTGCTCTGATTCTCTATGATATTCGGATGAATCAGGATAATCGGGTGCAAATATCCCGTAAAAAGCCGCAATTCCCTTGAAATAAGTCCCATATTTAGCTATTGTTTTGGTCTCGTCGGAGATGGAGAAGATGAAAAAAATTCGTATCGGGCTGATTGGTTTGGGCACCGTCGGCATCGGCCTCGTCAAGGCGCTTAAGGCCGGCGGACCGCTCCTGAAAAACAGGCTGGGGATCGACCTTGAACTCTGCATGGTTGCCGAGAAGGACTGGCGGCGGAAACGGGACGTGAACATCCCCTCCTCGAAGCGCGTCACAGAGGCTTCGGCCATCCTCTCCGATCCGTCGATCGACGTCGTCGTCGAGCTCATCGGCGGGTGCGGGGATGCCAAGCGTTACGTAATCGACGCGCTGAAGAAAGGGAAACACGTCGTCACCGCAAACAAGGCGCTGCTCGCCGAGCACGGGAAGGAGATTTTCGAGTTGGCCCAGAAGCGGCGGGCCGATCTCTACTATGAGGCAAGCGTCTGCGGCGGGATACCGATCATAAAGGCGCTGCGTGAGGGCTTGGCGTCGAACAGGATACACTCGATCTTCGGCATCGTCAACGGCACCTGCAATTACATCCTTTCCCGCATGACGGACTCGGGGATCGAATTCGACGAGGCGTTGCGGGAGGCCCAAGCCAGGGGGTACGCCGAGGCGGACCCCTCCCTGGATATCAACGGGGTGGATTCCGCGCATAAGCTCGCCATCCTTGCCACCCTGGCCAGCGGGAGTTGGGTTCCATTCAAATCCGTGTACGTGGAAGGGATCAGCCATATCTGTCCCCTGGACATCGGTTATGCGAAGGAATTCGATTACTCGATCAAGCTGCTCGCGATCTTCAAAGAGATTAATGCACGGATCGAAGCGCGCGTGCACCCCACGCTCATACCCAGGAGCCATCTTCTCTCATCGGTCGGCGGCGCGTACAACGCCGTGTGCCTGAAGGCCGAACCGGCGGGGGAGATCGTCCTCTACGGTTCGGGGGCGGGGCAGAAGCCGACTTCGAGCGCGGTGCTCAGCGACATCATCGATATCGCCCTCAATATAGTGAACGGATCGTGCGGCAGGGTTCCGGCGGTCGCCGCGCACGCGAAGAAAGAGGTCAAGCAGATGGCGGAGGTGGAGGCCCAGTACTATCTCCGCTTTTCGGTGATCGACAGGCCCGGCGTCCTTGCGGGAATCACCGGAATACTCGGGAAATTGCAGATCAGCATCGCCTCCGTTCTTCAGACGGAGCGTAAGGCGGGCGGCGTCGTGCCGGTAGTCGTTATGACTCATCGCGCTCGTGAGAAAAACATCCGGAGCGCCCTGGCGCACATCGACCGGTTGCCCTACGTGAAAGCGCGGACCGTGCTGATCCGCGTCGAGGAGGGCGTGTAGAGGGGCTTTCAGCAAATCCCAAACTCAAAATCCTAAATCCCAAATCCCAAATAAATTTCAAGCACCAAAGTTTCAATCATTCGGTCATTGTAATTTGGGATTTATTTGGGATTTGGTGTTTCCCCGCAACTTATAAGAAATCCCAAGCCCCAAGCGCAGCAAGGGGGAGGTGGGATGAGCTTTCGGGGAAGCGTCTCGCACGGATGGAATAGATGAAATATGCAATTCTCGTCGGTGACGGGATGGCGGATTATCCGGTCGTCGAGCTCAGAAACCGCACCCCCCTCGAAGTCGCCAGGACGCCGAATATGGACCTGCTGGCAGCCGAGGGTATGGGCGGCCTCGTTCATACGATCCCGGACGGCATGGAACCGGGGAGTGACGTCGCCAACCTCTCCATCATGGGGATCGATCCCACGAGTCACTACACGGGGCGGGGCCCGCTCGAGGCCGCGAGCATGGGCATCGAGATGGGGAGCGACGACGTCGCCTTCCGGTGCAACCTTGTCACCGTTTCCGATGACATCATGGTGGATTACAGCGGAGGCCACATCTCCTCGGAGGAGGGTAGGCTGCTGATCGAGCTCCTCGGCGAGAAGTTCGCCGGCAGGGGCGTGCGCTTTTTCCCCGGCGTGAGCTACAGGAACCTGATGCTCTCCCCGGAACGCCTGCTTCAGGAAAACGGCGGGACGCTACGCTGCGTTCCTCCGCACGACATCATGGGGCAATCGATACGGAAGCATTACCCTTCCGGCAAGGGTGGCCGTCTCTTGCGGGAGATCATGCAGGCGTCCTATCTGATCTTGACGCAACACATGGTCAACAAGGTGAAGATCGACCTCGGCGAGAATCCGGCGAACATGATCTGGCTCTGGGGCGGCGGGGGAAAGCCCTCGTTCAGGACGTTCGAAGAGGAGCGGGGACTGAGCGGCGCCGTGATATCGGCCGTCGATCTCATAAAGGGGATCGGGAAATTGCTCGGCTTCGAGGTCATCGACGTTCCCGGCGCCACGGGTTACTACGATACGGATTATTCGGGGAAGGCCGCTGCGGCGCTAAGCGCCCTGGAGCGCGTCGATTGCGTCCTCGTGCACGTCGAGGCGGCGGACGAGGCCGGCCATAACGGAGACCGCACGGAGAAGGTTCGCGCGATCGAGAATTTCGACGCCAAGGTTGTCGGGACGATCCTGGAGGGATTGAGGGGGACCGGTGATTTCAGGATCATGGTGCTTCCCGACCATGCGACCCCTCTCGCACTCAGGACGCATGTGGCCGATCCCGTCCCCTTCTGCATATACGGCGCAGGCATCGCGCCTGACGGGATGCAGGCCTTCAATGAGAAGGCGGCGGCAAAAGGCTCGATGAACGTCGAGGAGGGGTTTCGGTTGATGGACCGGTTGCTGACAAATGACAAATGACAAATCCCAAATGTCAAAATACAATGCGGTTTTGTCATTGGGTCATTTGTGATTCATTTGTCATTTGCGCTCTGGTATTTGTCATTCTTTCGCCATTCGTCATTGAGTAAAATAGGGAGACTCCTTTTATGGCCATCATCGTACACAAATACGGCGGAACATCGGTCGCCGATCCGGAAAGGATCAAGAACGTCGCGCGCCGCGTCGCCAAGGCGAAGCAGGCGGGGGACGACATCGTTGTGGTCGTCTCAGCGATGGGGGACACGACCGACGAGCTGATCGCGCTCGCCGGGAAGATATCGAGCGATCCCTCGGACCGGGAGCTCGACATGCTCATGTCGACGGGCGAGCAGATCACCGCCGCGCTCCTGGCGATGGCCCTGCATGACATCGGCCTGGGCGCGATATCGTTCACCGGCCCCCAGGTCGGCATTATCACGGACAGCGCCCACCGGGAAGCGAAGATACTCGAGATCAGCACCAAGAGGATAGGGGATGAGCTCGCCCGTGGAAACGTGGTCGTGGTCGCGGGCTTCCAGGGGGTCGACGCGGAAGACAACATCACCACGCTTGGCAGGGGAGGTTCGGATACCACCGCGGTGGCCCTCGCCGCCGCCCTCAAGGCGGATGCCTGCAAGATTTACAAGGACGTGGACGGCGTATTCACGGCGGACCCGAGGATCGTCCCTGATGCGAGGAAGCTCGACCGGATCAGCCATGAGGAGATGCTGGAGTTGGCGAGCCTGGGCGCACAGGTGTTGCATTCGCGCGCGGTCGAGTTCGCTAAAAAATATTGTGTCAAGGTCGAGGTGCTTTCGAGCTTTAACGAAAAATCGGGGACGGTTCTTACTGATGAGGAGGTGAATGAGATGGAAGACATGGTCATTCGTGGAGTAACGGTGGACCGCGGCGAGGCGAAGCTGACGATTCTCCACGTGCCCGACCGCCCGGGCGTCGCCGCGACCATCTTTGGGGCGATGGCGGACGCCAACATCAACGTGGACATGATCATACAGAACGTGAGCGCGGAGGGTTCCACGGACGTGTCGTTCACCGTCTCGCGCAATGACCTGAAAAAGGCGGTGGCGGCGCTTGAAAAGGTCTCAGCCAAAATCGGCGCGAAGGGAGTGACATCGGATGCCGGCATCGCCAAGGTGTCGGTGGTCGGCGTGGGGATGAAGAGCCACAAGGGGGTCGCATCCACGATGTTCTCCTGCCTCGCGAAAAAGAAGATCAACATCGAAATGATCTCGACGAGCGAGATAAAGATTTCGTGCGTGGTGAGCACGGCGGATGCCGACCGCGCCGCCCGCGCACTCCACGCGGCATTCGGCCTGGGCAAAAAAGGCAACAAAGAGAAGAAAACCCGCTCCACAAAGAGTAAAAAGGCATGACAAGGAGAAGCAGCATTGTTTTTTACAAAGAGTAAAAGAGGGAGAGAGTACGAACAACCATACAGATATAGATGAGTTGGCAGAAAGGGTCATAGGGGCTGCGATCGAGGTCCATAGAAAACTGGGACCCGGCTTATTGGAATCTGTGTATACTGGGGCATTGGCGCATGAATTGAAAAAGGTCGGTATCCCCTTCGAAAAGGAGAAAGAGATACCGGTTGAATACGATGGGAATATGTTGGGAGTCGGGTTCCGTTGCGACTTTCTGATTGATGGTCGGCTGATCGTCGAGTGCAAGTCATCAAGAGACGTAACCCCTATAGACGTTGCGCAGACCATAACCTATATCACGTTGAGCGGGATGGAAACCGGACTCTTGATTAACTTTAACGTCATTATTTTAAAGGATGGCATCCGCAGACTTTTTAAAAGAAGATAACGTCATCTCTTTTCTCTCTTTTACTCTTTGTAAAAAGGGTTGTTCTTTTTGTGAGGTAATCATGAAAAAAGTATTCCTCTACGACACGACGCTTCGTGACGGCACGCAGGCCGAGGGAATCAATTTCTCAAGCGCCGACAAGCTCCTCATCGCCCGGAGGCTTGACGAGTTCGGGATCCACTACGTCGAGGGCGGCTGGCCGGGTTCCAACCCGAAGGACATTGATTTCTTCAAGGACGTCCGGTCGCTCCGCTTGAAAAACACCCGCATCGCGGCGTTCGGCAGCACGCGCCGGGCGAAGACGCCGGTGGCGCAGGATGCCAACGTCATCAGGCTCCGCGAGGCGAATACCCCCGTCGTGACCATCTTCGGCAAGAGCTGG
The DNA here is from genome assembly GCA_964460305.1 of uncultured bacterium. Lineage (GTDB taxonomy): Bacteria > Auribacterota > Tritonobacteria > UBA1439 > UBA1439 > JAPLCX01. The sequence goes on along the minus strand of CAYWRA010000017.1, from coordinate 17,532 downwards.
ATGCTCCACGTGACCGACGTGCTCAGGACCACCGGGGACGAAAATCTCAAAATGATCGCGGACACGGTGAAGTATTTTAAGAAACTGGGCAAAGAGGTGATCTACGACGCCGAGCATTTCTTTGACGGCTACGAGGGGGACGCCGGCTATGCCGTAAAGACGCTCCTCGCGGCGGCCGAGGCGGGCGCCGATACCCTTGTCCTATGCGATACGAACGGCGGGACGTTGCCGCTGACAATCGCGCGCGTCATGAGAGAAGCGGCTTTGGGGATCGGAGCGCCGCTCGGCATCCATGCGCACAACGACGCGGGCATGGGCGTAGCCAACACCCTAGTCGCCGTCGGAGAGGGGGCGATCCACGTCCAGGGGACGATCAACGGCTATGGCGAGCGGTGCGGGAATGCGAACCTGGTTAGCATCATCCCGGGCCTCGTCCTCAAAATGGGGCTCCCCTGCATCGACCGGAAAAAGCTCTCCTTGCTCACGGAACTCTCCCGCTACGTCGATGAGATCGCCAACATGGCACCCGACTCACGGGCGCCTTACGTCGGCGTAAGCGCGTTCGCCCACAAGGGAGGCGTGCACGCCGACGCCGTGCTGAAGAATCCCCGCGGTTACGAGCACATCGAGCCGGGCCTGGTCGGGAACAACCGCAGGATCCTCGTCTCGGAACTGTCAGGGAAGGCGAGCGTGTTCATGAAGTCCAAGGACATGGATCTCGGCCTTAAGAAGGACGAGCCCGCGCTCAAAAAAGTGCTCGCCATCATCAAGGAGCTCGAGAGCGAGGGATATGAGTTCGAAGCGGCGGAGGGGTCGTTCAAGCTGCTCGTGGAAAAGGCGATGGAGCGGCACTCGCCATTCTTCGATCTCGAGGGGTTCCGGGTGAGCGTGGAGAAGCGCAAGGATGGCCAGCTCATTTCGGAAGCGACGATCAAGGTCAAGGTGGGGGGCGCCTTCGAGCACACCGCCGCGGAGGGGGACGGTCCCGTGAACGCTTTGGACAACGCCCTCCGCAAGGCGCTGGTGCCGTTCTACCCGTCCATCGCGGATGTGCAGCTCGCCGACTACAAGGTGCGTGTCCTCAACGCGAAAGAGGGCACGGCCGCCAGGGTCCGCGTGCTCATCGAATCCAGGGACAAGGAAGATATGTGGGGGACGGTCGGCGTCTCGGAGAACATTATCGAGGCGAGCTGGCAGGCGCTCGTGGACAGCGTCGAATACAAGCTCATGAAGGATAAGGTAAGGCCAAAGAAATCCCAAATCCCAAACCCCAAATCCCAAAATTGACGTCATTCTACCATGCTATCCAAACGCTACGATCCAAAAGCAGTCGAAGACAAATGGTACTCGTTTTGGGAACAAAACGGTTACTTCTCCGCGCGGGTCCGTCCAGAGGCGAAACCTTACGTCATCGTGATCCCGCCGCCGAACATCACCGGCATCCTCACCATGGGGCACGTCCTCAACAACACCCTTCAGGACGTCCTCATCCGATGGAAGAGGATGGACGGGTTTGAAGTGCTCTGGCTCCCCGGCACCGATCACGCCGGCATCGCCACGCAAAACGTCGTTGAGAAGGAGCTGTTGAAAAGCGGGATCAAGCGAGAGGCGCTCGGGCGCAAGGCATTCCTCGAAAAGGTATGGGAATGGAAGACGCGATATGGTCGGACGATCATCCAGCAGCTTAAGAAACTCGGCTGCTCGTGCGACTGGGGCCGGGAACGATTCACCATGGATGAGGGGCTCTCTCGGGCCGTGAGAGAGGTGTTCGTGAGGCTCTACGAGAAGGGCCTCATCTACCGCGGCAACTACATCATCAACTGGTGCCCCCGCTGCCACACCGCGCTCTCGGATGAAGAGGTCGAGCACGAAGAGCATGACGGCCACCTCTGGCACATCCGCTATCCGCTTAAGGACGGGACGGGGCACGTCACGGTGGCCACTACGCGGCCCGAGACGATGCTCGGCGACACCGCGGTGGCGGTGAATCCATCCGATAAGCGTTACAAGGCCCTCGTAGGCGCGCGCGTCATCCTGCCCGTTATCAACCGGGAGATCCCCGTCATCGCCGACGATTTTGTGGACCAGGCGTTCGGCACGGGGATCGTCAAGGTGACTCCCGCGCACGACCCGAACGATTTCCTCCTCGGCCAGAGGCACAATCTCGATCAGGTCGTGGTCATGAACGGCAACGCCGTGATGAACGATAACGCCGGCGCGGAATATTCCGGCATGGACCGATTCGAATGCCGCGAAGCGCTCGTGAAGCACCTCGAGGACCTAAAGCTCATCGAGAAGATCGAGAAACACACGCACGCCGTCGGCCACTGCTACCGGTGCCAGACCGTCGTCGAGCCGTATCTCTCCGAACAGTGGTTCGTAAAGATGAAGCCGCTCGCCGAACCGGCGCTCAAGGCGGTGTTGGATAAAAGGATCACCTTCTATCCGCCGCGCTGGATCAAGGTCTATCAGAACTGGATGGAGAACATACGCGACTGGTGCATATCCCGTCAGCTCTGGTGGGGGCATCGGATTCCGGTGTGGTACTGTCAGAACTGTAAATCCCAAGCAAATCCACCCCGCCATGAAGGCGGGGTGCCCCGCCGCATGGCGGGGCAAATCCCAACGGATAGTCCCAAAGCCGGGATTATCGTTTCGCGCGAAAAGCCCCAAGAATGCCCGGTGTGCGGCTCGGCAGAATTGGAGCAGGATCGCGACGTGCTGGACACCTGGTTCTCCTCATGGCTCTGGCCGTTCTCGACGCTCGGCTGGCCGGCGCAGACCGATGAACTGAAATATTTTTATCCCGGTAGCTGTCTCGTCACCGGTCCCGACATCATCTTCTTCTGGGTGGCGCGGATGATCATGGCCGGCATGGAGTTCATGGGCGACATTCCATTCGGGCACGTCTTCCTCCACGGCATCATCCGCGACAAGGATGGGCGCAAGATGAGCAAATCCCTCGGCAATTCTCCCAACCCGCTCGACGTGATCGACCAGTACGGCGCGGACGCCCTTCGCTTCACCATCGCGCGCCTGAGCCCGATAGGCCAGGACGTCTACTATTCAAACGAGAACTGCGAGATCGGTCGCAACTTCGCCAACAAGATCTGGAACGCCTCGCGCTTTCTCTTGATGAACATGGGCGATTCTCACGAGCCGTTCGCCAAAGACAGGTTCGCATGGACGCTTAATGACCGCTACATATTGAGCAGGCTCAACGAGACGGTGCGCGACGTCACCGCCTCTCTCGATGCGTACCATTTCAACGAGGCTGCCGAGAAGCTCTACGAATTCTTCTGGAGCGACTACTGTGACTGGTACATAGAACTGGTCAAGCCCGCCCTGAAGAACGGGGAAAGCGAGGATGCCCGCCGGGTGCGCTGCGTGCTTCTGCACTGCCTTGAGACGTTTTTGAGATTGCTCTCTCCGCTCATGCCGTTCCTGTGCGAGGAGATCTGGCAGATGCTGCCGGGGCGGGAGGGTAGGGGAGAGTCGGTCACGAAATGCTCATGGCCGAAAGCGGAAAGCGCCCTTATAGACGCGGCTGCCATAGAGAAGGCGACCCGGAAGTTCGACGTCATCCGCGCCGTGCGGAACCTTCGTAAAGAGAATGACGTTCCCCTCGATGCGGTGGTGGAAGTGGCCGTCAAGCCCGCGAGCGGGGATGAAAAGGGCCTTCTCGAAGCGGGGAGGGAGGAATGCCTCGTGCTCATGAAGGCGCGCGAGTTGCTCATCGATCCACATTTTGCGCCGACGAAGCCGATGCCGACAGCTCCCACGCCGTCGGGGACGGTGGTATACGTGAACATCGAAGGGACGGTGGACAGCGCCGCCCAAATCGAACGCCTGCGCGCGGAGATCGCGGAGATCGACAGGGGGATCGAGGGCGTCGATCGCGAGCTCGGCAATGAGGAGTTCGTGAAAAAAGCCCCCGCAAAAGTCGTGGAGATGCGGCGGAAAAAGAAGGAACAGCTCCTCGAACGCCGCGCCAAGGTCCAGAAATCCCTCGACCAGCTCAGCGGTAAATAAGAGATCCTATTTTTACAGAGAGTAAAAGAGGGATCAAGTAACCTCCTCCCCCTCCGAAGGGGGAGCTTGGGTGGGGGTGAATACACAATTTGGGGGAAACAGCGGGGAAGAAGCAGCGGCTTTATCCACGGATTGCACGCCCCAAAGGGGCCCTTTCTTTGGGTCAGGGATTTCCCATCAAATGCAGGAACCCGTAACATTCCAAAATCGCGGCCAGAAGATCTTCGGGATGCTCCACGTACCCGAATCCCCGCGCCGACCGCCATTCCCGGCCCTCGTGATGCTCCACGGCTTCACCGGCCACAAGACCGAACCGCACCAGCTCTTCGTCAAAGCGGCCCGCCGCTTCGCCAATGAGGGGATCCTGACTCTCCGATTCGACTTTCGCTGCTGCGGCGAGAGCGAGGGTTTGTTCGAAGATCTGACGATAGAGGGTGAAATCGGCGATGCGCTGGAGGCATTGCGATTTGTCCGGAGTAGAAAAGACGTTAGGTGCGACCGCGTCGGGCTCCTCGGCAACAGCCTCGGGGGAGCGATCGCCGCGAGCGTCGCCGGCCTGCCGGAATCCGAGGTTCGGTGCCTCGTCCTCTGGGCCCCCGTCGCCGATCCCAAACTGGTTTTTACCGCCAAAGCCACTCCCGAAATCGCGCATGACTTCGGGAAACGCCCTGTCCATGATTATCACGGAAACGCATTGAGCCGGAAATTCCTGGACGGGCTCTTCGCTTTCAAACCGCTGGAGCGCGTGCGCGGCTATAGCCACCCCGCCCTCATCATGCACGGCGATGCGGACAAAAGCGTCTCACCGGACAATGCGCTGCTTTACGAGGAAGTGCTGTCGGGGAGGGGGGGCGTCGAACTCCGCATGGTCCGCGGCGCGGGACATACCTTCGCCGGCCTGGGATGGGAAGGCGAGCTCATCGATACAACCGCCGGGTTTTTTGCGCGCAATCTATAATAGATACAAACGATGTTGAGGAGAGATAAGCGACACCGTCATTGCGAGGAGTCCCATTGTACGGGACGACGAAGCAATCTCAAATTGAAACAGGTCACCCGGTGACGGATCTTAGCGGCGATCTTGGCGCCCCCTCTTACTCGTCCACCTTCTCCTTGGTGTGAACGATGGGTATCCCCAGCACCTTTACCTCGCGCTCTTTTTTCTTGCCGGTGTCTTTTGACTTGCTGCTGAACACGCTACAGCCGCAAACCGCCGCAAGAAAAACGCAGACCAGCACCACTCCGATAAATCTTCTCATAAGCCCTCCTGGGTTAATGACAAATACCAAATGACAAAACACCATGTCCTTTTGTCATTTGGTATTTGTCATTGGCTCTTTATCTGTAAGCGTCTTTACGAAGATCGATGGTAAGAATCGCGACAACGCGCCTTTCCCTCTCGATGGCATAGAAGACCCGGAAATTTCCAATCCTATAGCGCCAGACGGCGGGGGAATATCCCTGTAGTTTCTTGACGTTTTTTCCCCAGAATGGCTCTTGCTTTAGTTGAGGATAGACATACGCGCGCAGTTTTTTCCGCAGAAGGGCGACGTCCGGGGGGGGGAATTTGCCAAGCTGCTTCAGAAATTCGGCGGTTTCGAATATGCGGAAATCAGACAAAGCGGCCTCGTCTTTTCTCGGCATCGCGCAAGCCGCGCTTGATGCTGCGATTCAGGCCGGCGTTGTCCCTGATTTCCTTCATCTCGAATTCTCCGACGAACTCGCTGTCTTCTATGAAACGGATGGCGGCGGTCTCTATGAAATTAGAGAGGGGGCGGTTATCGCTCTCCGCGCACTGGCGGAACTTGCGATACGTCTCGTCGTTCAATCTCAACGTCACAGTCTTGGACATGGCGGGCCTCCGTAGACATATGCTTCTCTATCCTTCTAATAGAATACAAAAGAATAAAATGCAATACAAGAGAAATGACAGATGCCCCGCCTCCCGGAGTGCTGAGGTGCTCAGTACGGCGGGTAGGCCCACCTCATTGCGCTTTGACATTTGTCATTTGGCATTTGTCATTTTCAATATTGGGATTTGGTATTTCACCTCATCGGTTGTCTTATTATCGTCTTCCACTTCTTCGGATCGGCCCTCCTGATGTCGCTGAGATAAATCTCATGGTGTTTCCCGGAGCGTTTGCAGCCGCAAGCGGCGATGAAATCATGCACCCGTTTAACGGTGGGCCCCTCCTCGGAAAACGGGCCGATGTGCATCGTTTGCGCGGCGATCCCTTCCGCAAACGCCTCGAACCTCGCCTTCGAGAGCGCCGCGAGACTTTTCTTTTTCGTTAGCGTGGCGACGGCGGCGACAACAATGTTACGCGTCGCGTATTTCGGCTGCATAATCATCATCGTCCACTTCCATTTGGATTTGGCCCCGGCCGCGAACGCGGTCATGTCATCGGCCCACCACAGCCCCTCCAGAGGCATGACGCCGTAGTCGATTCCTTCCGGGCCTTTCTTTATCATGAACTTTATCGTATACGACAGCGAGAACAAGGTTTCCACGGCGTCTTTGAACTGCTGGGAGGTGTTAGGATCGCCCTCGCCATCGACCATCAGGAAATTCATGGTCGGCGCCTCGACGCGCACGACCTCCTTCGCGGGGGGTTGATACAGCGCCTTGAATTCTTTTCTCACGTCAACCTTTTCCATAATGCCTCCGATCATTTGCCGCGGATTAACGCTGATAAACGCGGATGCGTGGCTGGATAATCCCTGTTATGTTTTTGCTGATTTGATTATTTTCCAGGCCTCAAGTTTCTCCGCCCTGTCGAAATAGATGTTTTTCCCCGTCGCGGATAGGGGTATTCCGAGTATCAAATCACACGGCTTCAAAATCCCCAGTCGTAACGCCGCACCCCCGGCCTTATACAGCATGCGGTTGTCGACGTTATGGTCCATCGCGGTTTTTACCGCCGACGCGGATGCGATACCGAGATCCATCACCTTGAAGATGCAGTAGGGCCCAGGGAAGCTATTCCCATTGGGGGGCCCTTGAGGATGTTTTAACATTTCCGAACAGGTGGGAAATCCGCAACCCCCGCAATCCAGGCCGATTACCTTTCTGCCCTCGACCCCTATGAGCATCAGAAGACCGGATTCCAGTACGGCCTTTGCATCGCTTCCCCAATCCATCCGTATTGCTTCCCCGACCTTCTTATCGGGTCGCGCGCCACAAAGCTCCTCTCCGATTTTACACATCATTTCGGCGATGGATCTTTGTTCATCGGCATCCGCAAGCATTGTATGGATATGATCGATCCCACCGGCCTTCGGGGCGGTCCTCGCGGACAGCGCCATCAATTTTGCAGCAATCTCCAATCCCGATTTTTCCAAGCTGCTCATGTCTTTGCCTCCCGCTTTTCTGGCCCCAATGTTGTTTCCTTCCGCGACAGGCGGGTTTTGAATCGCTTGAATTCTTCCGGCTTGCCTTCGACTTTAGCCTGATCTATTCATCAACTTTGATCGGCCGATAAATACTTACTGTAGCGCAAATAGTTATGCAAAACTGCCAACATTATGAATAATCCAGGTTAGACCATCTGGGGTTTGCCTCGCCGTTTTGGTCTCAGCCTGTTCATGAGGAGTTTCTCTCTATCTCCCGCGGCATAAAAGGTCAGGACCTTCGCAAGGAGCGCCGTTAGTTGTTTGAGAAACGGATATCGAGGATTGAAGGAATAGAGGCGTGTTTTACCCGCCATCCGGCTCGCAATAACGCCGCCGACCTCCAACTTATCGAGTTGCTTCTGATACGCATACAGATCCTTGCCGTAAAACCGAGCAATACCTCTCGCGTATGCTTCTCCCCTCGCCAGAATGAAGATGAGCACCTGCTCCCGGGCGGTCGGTCCCAGCAATGGCTCCAACATTTGGCTTGTCTCCTCACTTGATGCCATGACCAACATATTTGGTCGTATGACCACTTATATTGGTCAGACTAATACAGTTGGGCCGAAAACACAACAAAATAATGCGGATGAACACAGATGACTTGGGCGCCTGATTGACCTGATTATTCTGAACCGATCTTACCGGAAAACGGTAAAACCACAGAGGACACAGAGACGGCACGCCCCCAAGGGCCTCTTTGAGGGAGGGCACTGAGAAAAAATGGATGCCGGATTTTCACAAAGAGCAAAAGAGAGGAAAGAGACAAAGCAACTCCCTCCCCCTCTGATGCCTGTCCGCCTCTGGCGGAGGGGGAGGTTAGGAGGGGGGCTCAAGGTAGGGGAGGGGACTGAAAATTTGTATTCAACCTTCAGGGTTTGACCCTGACGCTACTTCCCCGTGCGGATATAAGGGACCCGTGCCTCGGCGATTTTGATCAGAGAACGGAGGGCTTTGTTGACAGATGCATCGTTCCTGAATATCCGCGCGACATCGGGTTCCAGTCGCACGAGATTCGTGCCCGCACAGTAGCGTTTGGCGTACTTCCCACGGACGCCGCCCTTCAACTTCGCAAGATCGTATTCCGGCCTTAGCTCATCATTGTGCCGAGCATCATCTTTCTTCTTCATAATATCTTCTTTCGCGTCTGGTTGCTTTACGTGCGCTGATAAGCCTGATATTCTCACCGCGATCCACATGCGATACCATCAGCATTTTGCCGAAGGATGACATGCCGATGGTCAGGAACCGATACTCACCTATGGAGTGGTCCGGATCTGGGAATGTCCATGACAACGGATCACCAAACACCGTAGCCGCCTCGCTAAATGATATCCCATGTCTGCGTATATTGCTCGTCTCTTTATCCGGATACCACTCAAATTTGATTTCCACACACCGATTGTACCGCAGGCTGTCTTTGATCTCAAGCCCGTTTCTGGTCTTTTTATCGAATCGACGGGCTAACGCGAGGGCCAGCAGTCCGGGGGCTAGATTATTTTTACAGCGATTGGACTTTTTGCGAGTATTCAATATTCAGGGTTTGGCCCTGAATGTTGATTTTAGATACAGCCGAGAGTTTTTTTGCCGCGGATTAACGCAGATAGACGCTGATGGGCAAACACTTTGACTGAGTCAATACTTCACCTCTCTCTTCTCACCTTTTTGACAATAAGCGCTATAGCACAACCTATCAGCATTATGGGGACGCACATCGTGACAGCGGTTAGGACCATGCTTATAGATCCGATTACGAGTCCCCAATGATTGAATGTTTTTTCATATTTCTCCTTCCCAACCGTAACCGACTTGAACCCATTGAGGTCGAGATAAAAAAGCATGAACGGTTCATATGCTCCAAGTGCCCCGTATCCGCCGTTGCCTAGAAGAAATGCTTGGAGGTATGCCGACTTGCCGCTCATATCAGCCATCGTCCTGAAGAAATCAACAACAGCCCAAAGTCCCAAAATACCGGCGGTCCACCGGAACCTCCTTGCCACGGCATCGGGGAATACGCTCGTTTGACATGCCACGAGATATCCGAGTATGAACGCTCCGAATCTGCCGGCCCCCGGCTGTTGTCCGAAGACAGTAATTGCCAGCGAAGCACAAAGAAATAGAATGAACGCCCAGCGTAATTTCCTGAGTATTATTTTCATGAAGGCCGGGACATCCAGGGTCAGGTCGGGTGCGCCATGGACCGGGAGATGTTAGTGAGTAGTCTGGTTCTCCCGATAGGTTATTTGGGGAGCGCCCACGGTTAAATACCATACACCAGATTTAGGCAAAGCGAGATCGGCCAGTATAAACAAACTGTCGTCGGATTGAGGCGTGAATTCGATATCGCAATATTTAGACCAGTCGAAATCCATGTGCCGCTCTTGGGCAAAGCATTTGAGTTCTTCCGCATCCTCGGGCCATTCCTGATTTACTCCGTAGTAAGCTGTCGCAATGCCGCTGAGCTTACCTTCTTAATGTAAATCGATCCGATAACCATGCCCGGTTCCCCTTTGGCAGCTTCTTCGACCTTTTTGACGGCAAGCCCACTGTTGTCACTCAGCGAGACCCAATCTTGCTGCAAGATACCGGGCGGGATATCTTCGCTCTTGGCATTCGCAACTATTGAAGAAAGCGCCCAGATGATAGAAATCGTAGCACCTATTTTCAGATAAGTCATGTGGTACCTCCTTGATCAGCAGCGCCGGCTATGCGGTCGGGTGTCTTGTGGGAAGAGATTTGTCAGTAAAGAGTAAAGGTTTGACCCTGCCGATTCTAGCGCCCCTTTTGCTTGATGTGCTTGCCGCCTATCCCATGGGCGGAGCTTATCGGGGAATAAATCGGATTCGTCGATCGTGAAAGAATATGCTAATATTTAACGTAAACATCAAGGGATATCATTGTATGTTCAAACTTTGGATTTATTGTAAGGCAGCCTATGATCCGGCCGTTCGATTTCCATGTAATCGCGGCCGCTAGGCATGCCCTCCCGCGCGCTTTAGATAAATCCTTACGTCAACCTGTGTTCTTTATCAACGAAATCATCGAGACGGCGATATACCTATCGAGGGGAAGTGATGAATAAAGAGCGGAAGGCATGGAAACCGGTTTATACCATAAGCCCTGCCGTAGCACGTGCTTTGATGGAAATAGAAGCAGCGAAGGCGGTGGTCGATGGCACGCCTTTATCGCCGGCGATCAAGGCGGAACTCCGGCATAAGGCGCGGGTGCGCTCAACGCATTATTCCACCCGGATTGAAGGCAATCGCTTGACGCTCAAACAGGCGGAGCAGGTTATCGAGAAAAAAAAGACCCGTTTCCATGGCCGGGAGCGCGACGTAAAAGAAGTACGGAATTACTGGGATGCGTTGCTCAAGGTCGAGGATTGGGCGGCGAATCGGGTGGAATTTACGGAGGGCTTAATCAAGCGTCTACATGCAATCGTTGATAAGGGGAAGCGCGCCAAGCCGACTCCCTATCGCGACGGCCAGAACATCATTCGTGATTCGCAATCGGGTGGGATCGTTTATCTACCCCCGGAGGCAAAAGACGTTTCCCAACTCATGGGTGAAATGATTCGATGGGTACGCAAAGCCGAGAAAGATAAAATTCCGGTCCCCATCATCGCGGCATTGCTTCATTATCAATTCGTTACAATTCATCCGTATTACGACGGCAATGGCCGGACCGCCCGGCTTTTGGCGACCTTTATATTGCAGCGTGACGGATATGGCTTGCATGGGTTTTTTTCGATGGAGGAACACCATGCCCGGGATTTGGCCGGCTACTACGCTTCTCTGGCAGTCCATAAGGGCCACAATTACTATCAGGGCAGAGCAAAGGCGGATTTGACTTCATGGATCGAGTATTTTACGGTTCTATTGGCCAAGGTCTTCACGCAAGCCAAGAACGAGGCGATTACATATTTAAAGACGGGTGTGCCGTCAGAACCTGAAAAATTACGGCAGCTTGACCATCGGGCGCGGATTATGTTATCGCTTTTTGCCGGGAAGGATAAGATCACGTCCATGGATGTGGCTCAGGCGCTGGGGCTTTCAAGCCGTATGGTGCGGATTATGTTGCGGAAATGGGTCGAGGACGGCTGGCTGTTAGTAACGGACACGGCCAACCGCTCAAGGTCGTATGGTTTATCGGCAATTTATCGGCAATTTAGCGGCAAGGTAACTATCGCACCTGATATTGCACACACCAGTTGTAAGCTATAAGCCGTAAGCTAAAATAGTCCATGGTCGATAGTCCATAATTGTATATTTGTAAAGGTTTGACCCCGATATGCGCTGGAAAGCAAAAGGGCAACCCCCTTATGCGGAAGTTGCCCCTTCGGTGTTTGCCCATTGTCTGCTGTACGTGAAGGGATCCCTTTGGGACGGGACGCGGCAAAAAACTTTCGGCTGTGTATTCACCCCCCGCCCTTACCCTCCCCCAACAAAAGGGGGAGGGAATTGATCGGTCTCTCTTTCCGCTCTTTTACTCTTTTCTATAATCTTTCTTGTGATGCTTGGAGGCGACAAATTCCCCTTCCGAATTGACGCGGACCTCGATCTTTGCTTTGTCCTGGATCAATTTCACTTTGTACATAGTTTGAGTCTGATCGCCTTTGATTTTCTTTTCCGCTGATACAATCTCACAGCCGGCATACTTCTTGGTGATTGCCTGGGATACCTTCGCTGGCAGATCGCTTGGTTTGATATCCTCCTCGATTTCCAGCAGTTCCCCCTGTGACGAGTATTCTACGTCTCGATGTGTCGAGCCATCGATTGACTCTATCTCATACGATATTTTCCCCTTGTGTTGCTCCGTTGAGTAGCTTTTCATCGTTGCATTCGGATACGCCTTCTCAAACGCTGCAATGGCGGCGGCGGGGACATCAGCCTTCTGTATCTTTTGATCTTCAGCCGATATCGCCACCGTGAGTGCTACGAGAAACAGACACGTAAGAACAGCCAATGCGCATCTCATGATTAGTCCTCTCCTGGTTGTTTACTGCCATGTGACACGTTGTTGCCGCATCATCAGCGGCATGTAAATACCGGAATCGGCTCGCGGAGCCTGCTAATCGCGTGCACCTCGCTTGTCACTTCAACGTGATCTCTCTGCCGCCCTTGATGACGTGCAGGGGGGCTTCGTGGTTCCAGATCGCTTCCCAGACGCTCTCGGCGTTGAGGACCACTAGGTCGGCCTTGTTTCCTTCCTTGAGTCCGAATCCCTTTATCCCCATCGCCTGGGCGGCGCGTGTGGTGATGAGATCGTAGAGTATCTCCATGTCCTGGACGGTGATCATCCACATGAGGTGGGCCGCAAGGAACGCCACCTCTAACATGTTGTTACGGCCAAACGGATAGTACGCATCGGCGATATCATCCTGCCCGAGGGCGATTCCCACGCCCGCATTGTAGAGATCGCGCACCCTCGCATGGAGCGGACCCGTTTGCGGATCGCTCACGACGCCGACGCGGGCTTTTTTCAGCAGCGCCTCGATCTTCCTATAGTAGGGCTCGGGGTAGAGCGCCATCGCGCGGGCGTGCTGCGCCGTCACGCGGCCTTCCCAGCCGATCTCGATGGTTTTTAGAATGAGCTTTTCGAGGGTGCGGAGCCCCGCATCGCCCGCGTCATCGACGAGCATTGACACATCCTTGTTGTATCTCTTTGCGAGCGTAAACATCGCATCGACATGCTTCTGGGCGTCCGCGTCCGTGTATTCGATCCAGGGAATTCCCCCGACGACGTCCGCGCCCATGTCCAGCGCCTTTTCAACCCAGTCCTCGGCGCCGGGATCGCGCACCACGCCGTCCTGGGGGAAGGCGACGACCTGGATTTCCACCCGGCCCCGGAACTCCTCCCTCGCCTTGATCAGCGCCTTGACGCCCTCGAGTTTCGCCTTCGTGTCCGTGTCGGCGAACGCGCGGATATGGGTGTTGCCGAATTTGATCGCCAGCTTCACGGCCTTGCGGACGTTCTCGATGATCCATTTCTCGTTGTACTGCGCCTTGACTCTCGCGGCCTGCTCGATGGCCGTCATCGCGCCGCCCATGGCACCTGCGGTGTAGGAGCTCAGGGCGTCCATACCCACCTTCGAGAGCGTGTAGACCTTGCAGAGGTGGAGATGGCCGTTGATGAACGATTCGGTGACCAGCTTGCCGCCTGCGTCTATCTTCTTCTTCGCCGCTCCGCCGAGCTTCGGCCCGATTTTGGCGATCCGGCCATCCTTGATGCCGATGCCGAGCAGTTTCCCTTGAGAGAAACGCGTGCGCGCATTTTTGATGAGCAGGTCGAAGTTCATCATGCCCTCCTTTTAAGTTGTGTTTCGGACTTTGGTCCGACAAAGAGTGTTATATTATATAGGGCTTTATTGTGTTTGGGGTAGGGGAATTTAATTCCCAAAGTAGAATGGCAAAAGCATCAAAACTATCCCGATTACAATGACCGGGATCGTATTGGATACAAAATATGGATAGACGCAGAGCGCAACACCGCAGATAAGCGCAACGGCTTGCTGCTGTTTTTTGCCATAGGCAATGTATCCCATGCCGATGGCGCTGAATATGACTGTGATGATGATGTTCGTCGTCGAACCCATTGGTGATTATATGCCGATGCTGCTCAGAGCATCTATCACGCGCCCAACGGCGAGCGTCAGAGAGAGGTGCGATTCCTCTAAGTGCCGCGCGGCTTCCTTAAGCCGTTCGAGGAACTGGGCGTGTTGATGAGACGGTATCTCTCCCTGCCCATCGGTCAATGCCTCGATTTCGTCCAGGACCTTTTCGACGCGTTCGCGGACGTGGGCGTCTATTGAGGGCGCTTTATCGAGCTCGATGCGAAGCTCACTGACTGTCTCACGGATCTTTTGCGACTTCATGTGGTGTCCTTTCAATTTTTTACCGCGGAGGCGCCGATTCGCGCCGCGATCACTCGCCGATTTCGAGTTTGAAAGCACGGAGCGTCTGGTTCACATCCTTGATGAACGCTATGAGCGCGCCTATCAACGACAGCATGCATCCGATAAAAAGCGCGATGATCAACCATGCCCCCTCAAACTTGAGCAACACCATGAGGAAAAGCGTGATGATGAGAACTGAGGCAAAAAGCAGGCTGACCGAGGCAAGCGTGATGGCGAGCCTGAGCAGGTGCGCCCTAGTCGATAGTATTCTCAACTGGGCGTGGATGGCGTCCCGATGCTCGCCAGGCGCCTGGCGAAGCTCACGCCAGAGCAGTCGCGAGCGATCGACGATCCGCCCGAGGCGGTTCGTCATGGTGAGCAGGAGGAGCGCCACTCCCGAGATGAGAATGACCGGGCCGATCGCGATCTGGAGGACCGGTATGAATTCATTGATAGAGATGCTCGTCATGCGAACCCCACGCACACCGTCTAATCCGCCCCGTGGCCGCCTCTGGATAACTCCCTATTGAGAGAGAAATTCAGGACCGTTCGTATCGCGACTATTGCGCCCAGGACGATAATTTCGTCCAGGCTCGGCTTGACGATGGTATTCACGATATCCGCTGCGATCAGGAATTCCAGCCCCAGCAACAGATACGAGCCGAGATGGTGTCTGAGGACTTCCCTCCGGAGGCACTTGTCTTTTTGCTCCGACGCGCGGAATTCCATGGCAATGAATTCCCTCGCGCTCGATATCACGCCCCAGATGATGACCGAAACGCCGATGATCCCGATTCCCAGCGTAATGGAATGCAATAATATCATACAACCCCCTCCGATGACCGGAGACGCATGTGTGCCCGTAACAAAACCGATGACAATTTTACAGGAAACCCGATGCCCCGCCAATATTATTTGTTATTATCGAAAAGGTTATGTGATAATTGCAATCAGCGCCCTGTAGTACCTGGGAAAATCTACCTAACCGACTAGTCTGGTGCGGAATGTGGCAGTTTTGCGTAACTATTTGCGCTACGGTAAGATATTCATCAACCGAGCAAAGTTGATGAATAGATCAGGCTAAAGTCGAAAACCCCAGAGATGTAGCTGCGCTTCGAACTTTTTGCTTTCAACTTTTCGCTGTAGCTTTAATCCGTGGATAGAACTGTTAAGAGTAGGAATATTGCATCAGTGGTTGACGAATAAGTCAGCTTAGGCACAAATACTACGAGGGGAAGTTGAGATGACCAAACTTGACCCGGCAATGGTGAGGGATATCGTCGCAAGGGCTCTGGAGGAAGACATCGGCGCGGGGGATATCACGACGCTCGCGCTCGCGCCTGCGGCGGAGGAGGCGGAGGCCGAGGTCGTCGCGAAGGAGGATTGCGCCGTCGCGGGGCTCCCGGTCGCCGAGGCGGTGTTCGCGCGCCTCGATGCCCGCGTAAAGTTCGATGCGCGAGTCAAGGATGGTGAAGAAGTCAAGGCCGGCGGGTTGATCGCTGTCGTCTCCGGTCCCGCAACGGCCATCCTCATGGGCGAGCGCACCGCGCTCAATTTTCTACAGCACCTCTCGGGGATCGCGACGCTCACAAAGAAGTTCGTGGACGCTACTAAGGACACCGACGCTACAATCCTCGACACTCGGAAGACGACGCCGGGCCTGCGCCATTTGGAAAAATACGCGGTCGGCGCCGGGGGCGGCGTCAATCACCGCTTGGGGCTTTTCGACAGGGTCCTCATAAAAGACAATCACCTCCGCATCCAGGAGCGATTCAGCGCCGACGCGATCGCCCGTGCGGTGGCTGTGGCGAGAGAGAAAAATCCGGACGTTCCAGTGGAGGTCGAGGCGGCAAATCTCGATGCGGTGGAGGCGGCGGTAAATGCTGGGGCGGATTGCATCCTGCTCGACAACATGACCCCCGGCGAACTCCGCGAGGCGGTTGAGCTGATCGCCGGGAGGGCGGCGACGGAGGCATCGGGCGGCATCACGCTCGATACCGTACGGGAGGTCGCCCTCACGGGCGTCCAGTTCATATCGGTAGGTTTTCTCACGCATTCCGCCAGGGCCGTTGACATCAGCCTGAAAATAGTGCGATAGCGAATAACCTGGATCAATGACAAATGACTAGATTCAAATGACGACACTTCCTTCCCCCGAAGAGAGGATCATCCACCACCTGGTCAACGCCTCGGGATACGTTTCCGGAGAAGAGATCGCGCATGAATTGCGCATCTCGCGCACTGCGATCTGGAATCACGTGAACGATCTTAAAAAGATCGGATTCAAAATAGAATCGCAGCCCCATCTGGGGTACCGGCTCGTCGCCCTGCCCGACAGGCTTCTGCCGGCGCTCGTCGCAAACGGGCTAAAGACGGAATCCATCGGGAAAAAGATTTTTTACTATACAAGGACCACATCCAGCAACGACGAGGCGGAGAAGCTCGCGAGGGCGGGGGGGTGGGATGGCACAGTGGTCATCACCGAGGAGCAGACCGCCGGCAAGGGGAGGGTGGGGCGCGTCTGGCATTCCTCGAAGGGGAAGGGAATCTATCTCTCGATTATACTCCGGCCCCAGCTTCCGCCGACGAGGGTTTCCTTTCTGACTCTCTGCTCCGCGATTTCAGCGGCTGAGGCGCTACAGAGATGCGCCGGTGTGCGGGCCTTCGTGAAGTGGCCGAATGACGTGCTGATCTCGGGGAAGAAGGTCTGCGGCATATTGACCGAGCTCGCCACGGAGGCTGACCGCATCAACTATGCGATTGTCGGGGTGGGAATCAACGCGAACCAGGACACCCCCGATCTCGCCGGCCTCAAAACGGCCACGTCTTTGAAAATAGCGAAGGGAGAAGAGGTGTCGCGCCTTGGGCTCACGAGGGCATTCCTGGAATCGATGGATGGCAATTACGCCCTTCTCCTGGCTGAGGAGTACGGAAAAATCATCGACAGATGGCTTGATGTGTCGGAGACCATCGGGAAACGGATCCTGGCGCAGTCCCTTTCGGGCGAGAGATGGGAAGGGGTAGCAACCGGCCTCGATGAGGACGGATGTTTGCTGCTGCGGCTTGACGGCGGCATGACAAAACGCATCACGGGCGGAGACGTTAGCATATTATAATGCGTCGTTCGTGAAGCGTGATGCGTATTTAGCCTGGATTGTTCATGAACGAAGAACAAGGAACCGCGGATGAGGCAGATTACTTAAACCACGGAT
>CAYWRA010000016.1:0-36779 GCA_964460305.1 uncultured bacterium | reverse complement strand
CCAGAGTCTACGTACAACCTTCCGTCACTCCCAAGCGCTGGAGAGGAATATGCCTTGTATACGATCCTATAGCTCCAGGCAAGCGCGCCGTGCGAATCAATGGCGTACAGATTATTATACTGAGTTCCGACATAGGCCATGCCGTTGCCACCAAGCGCTGGAGAGGAGTGATAAACCGACCCGGCTTGATAGCTCCAATCGAGCACGCCGTTTGAATCGATGGCATAAAAGTTATAAACCCCGGAGCCTACATACACACACCCGTCGCTTCCAAGCGCCGGAGAGGAACATGTCGCATATCCGATCCGATAGCTCCAGTCAAGCGTGCCATGTGAATAGATGCTATAAAGATAATCATTTCCAGAACTAACATAGACCCTTCCATCATTTCCCACCAATGGGGAGGAATCAATACCGGCCCCCGTCTGGTAGCTCCACCCAAGCGTACCGTTTGCGTTGAATGCGTAGACACTTTCATCCAGAGTACAGGCATATACACTACCGCCGCTTCCCAGCGCAGGAGAGGAATAAATCCAATATCCAGTCCCATAGCTCCAGTTAAGTGAGCCATTCGAGTAAATGGCGTAAAGGTTATGATCCCCGGATCCGACATACACATTACCGTCGCTCCCAAACGCGGGAGAGGAATAATTACCAGCAAGTCCCGCCTGGTAGCTCCAATCGAGCATACCATCGGAGTTAAAAGCGTAGAGATAAGAATCCAAAGAAGCGACGTACACGCTCCCGTCGCTCCCAAGCGCGGGGGCGGTACAGATCCAATACCCAGTCCGATAACTCCAAGCAACCGTGCCACTCGACTCGAATACATAGAATCTAAAATCATCCCGGGAGCCAACGAATATCTCTCCATCAGCCCCTACGACAGGAGAGGAGTACCTTCCGTAGTAGCTCCATGAAAGCCTCGGGATCGAAGGGCCGCTGTAATCGCTCCGGCCAGTGCGCTGCGCGTCGTGCATGAACATCGGCCAAGCCGTGCCAGCTATGGGATCACTTGCGGGAGCCTGCGCCTGGATGGGTTCCGCCGCAAAAACAAGAAAGGCGCCGACGAGAGGCGCCATAATGATAGCGACGAATTTAGCCGCTGAATTCAGGAGATCGATTTTCACAACTCTCCTCCCTTCAGTTGATAACACGGTGGAACCACGTTTCACAAAGAGTAAAAGAGAATACGAGATCGAGCTGCTCTCTTCGGTAAAAATCCACATTACGCCTTGAACTTTTGACCATGGTTAACTCTTTCTCTTTTACTCTTTGTAAAATAGTTGAATTGCTTTCTCCCCCAAGGAGGCCCCTTCGGGGCGTGCCTCCGCGGTGAAATTTGTAAGCGTAACTGGAGTAACGTTTATATTAGCAGCTCAGATTGTGGGGATCCGAAATGTGTGGTCACAATCAATGCCGGAAGCGCAATATCTCGGCGGTATCTCCGCATATTGGCAGGGGCAAATCAGGGACCCGACATGCCTGGATTGCTTTCCACCCCGGTTGGGATGGCGTAATATACTGCTGACGTGTATGTTATGCATCACTGGAATAATATTGTAATCCGTCCAGGCCGGGGAGCAACTTAATGGTTTCTCAACGGCGCCGGTCAGGCCCCAGAAGCATTTTATGCGTACATTGCTGAATTATTGGTTTGACAGGGATTATTTTGGGCTGGCGAATTATAAATGAAGAAAAGAAACCACACCCCTATGGAGCCTCTGCGGGGGATAAGGCGGACATGAAGGGGCAGTGGTTTTATCCACGGATTACACAGATTGCACTGATTAAATGGAGTCCTCTAATCTCTCGCGGCAAAATCCGTGGATAAAAAACGGCTAAGCCATCTCTGCGCTGATCCGTGGTTACCGGCGGCCGAAAGGGCTGATGGCGCGAAGGTCATTGATGATCGGCGGGAGGTGTTCGATGACGAAATCGATCTCCTCTTCGGTGGTGTACCTGCTCAGGCTGAACCGCACCGAGCCGTGTGCGGCGGTGTACGGCACACCCATGGCGCGCAGCACGTGCGAGGGTTCCAGAGAACCCGACGTGCACGCCGATCCCGACGAGGCGCAGATCCCAAGCTCATTGAGCCTGAGGAGAATTGATTCGCCTTCGATGTATTCAAAACTGATGTTTGCGGTATTGGGGAGCCTCATCTCGGGGTGGCCGTTGAGGCTGGCGTCGGGGGCCTTTGCAAGCAGCGCGCGCTCGAGACGGTCGCGGAGCGCCCTCACCCTGACGTTCTCCTCCTCCATCTTCCTCCCCGCGAGCTCGCAGGCCGCCCCGAGCCCGACGATGTATGCGACGTTCTCCGTCCCGCCGCGCCGGCCCATCTCCTGGTGGCCGCCGACGATGAGCGGGCTGAACTTCGTCCCCTTCCGGATGTAGAGGACCCCAACCCCTTTGGGCGCATGGAGTTTGTGGCCTGAGATGGCAAGGTAATCAATTGTGCTCCGGCGCATGTTGAGAGGGATTTTCCCCGCCGCCTGCACCGCGTCGACGTGGAAGAAGCAACCCGCGGCCTTGGCGATCTTCCCAACCTCCTCGACGGGGAAGATGACACCCGTCTCGTTGTTGGCGTACATCACCGATACGACGCCCGTGCACTCGTTGACCGAACGCCGCACCTCCTCGAGATCCAGCATCCCCTTGGCGTCAACGCCCAACCAAGTGACCGGGTGCCCCTCCTTTTCGAGCCGCTGACAGAGGTTCAGCACCGCCGGGTGCTCGACACGGCTGGTGATGATGTGGCGCCGGTGGGGATCCGCCCCTAGCGCGGCCATAATGGCGGTGTTGTCGCTCTCCGTGCCGCATCCGGTGAAAATGATCTCATCCTCTTCGGCGCCGATGAAGTCCGCAACCTGCCGCCTCGCGCGGTCGATGTGTTTCCTCACCTGCCCGCCGAACGTGTGCATGCTCGATGGATTGCCCCAGAGGTCGCGGAGGAATGGCAGCATCGCGTCGAGCACCTCGGGCGCAACGGCGGTGGTGGCGTTATTGTCGAGGTATACGACTTTCATCCTTGACCTCCTGGACCATGATCTCCTGAGACACGAACTCGCGCAGCTTCTTTTCAACGACCGCGGTGATCGTCACACCGGAGGCGGGACACTCCGCGCAGACCCCCCTGAACGCGACCTGGACCTTGTTGCCGACCACGTCGATCAACTCGATGTCGCCCCCGTCGGCCCTGAGCATAGGCTTGATCTCTTTCTCGATGGTCTCCTGTATAAGCTGGATCTTCTGGATGTTCGTCATCGGCTTCGCCGTTGGCGCGCCGGCGCGCGCTTTCTTCTCGCTCTCTTTCCTCCAGACCTCGTCGATGATCGCCTGGATCTCCTCCACGCACCCGCCGCAGCCGCCGCCGGCCTTGCAGTAGTGGGTGACCTGCTCCGGTGTGGTGAGCTTGTGTTCCCGCACGACGCGGGCGATCTTGGCGTCGGTCACGCCAAAGCAGGTACAGACGATCTTTCCCTCGTCCTGCGGCGCGGGTTTCTCGCCGCGGTAACTCATGATGGCCGCCTCTAACGCCTCCTGCCCCATGACGGAGCAGTGCATCTTTTCTTTTGGGAGCCCGCCGAGATACGCCGCGATGTCGTCGTTGGTGACCTTCTCGGCCTCCTCCAGCGTCTTCCCCTTGACGAGCTCGGTCAGGGCCGAGGCCGAGGCGATGGCGCTTGCGCAGCCGAACGTCTGGAATTTAACGTCAGTTATCCGCTTGTCCTTGTCAAGCTTGAGGTAGAGCTTGAGCGCGTCGCCGCACGCCATGTTTCCGACCTCGCCGACCGCATCGGCGTCTTTTATCTCGCCCGCGTTGCGGGGGTGGAGAAAATGCTCCATCACTTTGTCGGTGTAGTTCCACATATATGCCTCCCACACGGGCGATCTGCGCCGCGTTTTAGCCAATCGCCCCAGTCCATTCCCCATTATAGTAAAGGGGTCGCGTGCGATCAATCATGGATGGCGGTTCAACGTTAACCACAGAGCGCGCAGAGAAGACACTGAGAACACAGAGGGATAGCCCCAAAACCAATTTAAACCACGGATGAACACGGATGCACGCAGATTATTTCTTGTTCCAGAAACCAGAAGCTGTTTTTGCTGTAGTAAGTCTCTGTGTCCTCAGTGATTATTTCTCTGTGCACTCTGTGGTTTTACTGTACCCTCTCCCGTCCCAAAGGGATCCCTTCGGGAAAGGGGCCCCTGCTTTGGGGTGTGTATATCTCTGTGTTCTCTGTGGTTCCACACTGTTGCAGCTTTCACCACAATCTCCTCCTCGTCCACATAACCCGGCAGTGCGCTCTTCTCACCCGTGGGAACCACGCCCGGCGGGACAAGCCCGGCGATGACCGTGTATTCCCCCGGCGCCACATCCGCCGGGAATTCCGGAATCGTGAATTTGAAACGCGATAGTGGGCTGCGCAGGCCCGGCACCCGTCGCGCAAGCGGGTGGACGCCTCTTATGAGACGAGCGGGCGTTCCGGGAGCAAGGGAGTACGTTGCGCCGGCGCCCACCATTACGCAGTACGCATCGAAGCTGCGGGCGATCCGCTCTACCGTCACCTCGATGGCGAACGGTTCCCCCGGTGCGGGGGAGCTGTTGCCGACCTCCAGGGCGAGGAGCGGCGCATAAGTGAGGATGACGCCCTGGCCCGAGGCATATACATTCCCCCATTCCGAACGCAAGAGGGCATATACGTTGCTGGTCTCGGTGAGCGTCGCCACCTTGCGCCATCCGGAGGCGCTCAACCTGTAAATGCCGCTGTCGGTGCCGCTCGTTGCATAGATGGCGCCGTCAGAATCCTGAATGAGGGCGAATACGGCGTAGGAATGATCGCTCAACCTCCCCATCGGGATCCAACTCGCTCCGCCGTCAACCGTCCTGAACACCACCCCCGCCCCGCCGGCGTACACGCTTCCATCCGCCGCCTGGAGGAGGCAGTAGATATATTCCGCCGCGGGAAGACCAGCCGTATTCCACCAGCTCTCTCCGCCATCCATCGTTTTGAAAACGCTGCCGGCGGCGCCCGCGTACACAGCGCCCTCGGGAGCCGCTAGGAGCGAGTAGACGTATTGCACGCCGGGCAACTCCGCCGTCCTCACCCATGCGGCGCCGTTGTCGCTTGACTTATAGACTTTACCCTCAGGACCGGTGCCCGAGTACAAAACGCCATCGGACGTTTGGGCAAAAGATTTCACTTCGGTGGCATCGGCGAAAAAGGCAGCCTCGATCCAGCTCGCCCCGCCGTCGACCGTTTTGAACACGACGCCATCGGGGGCCGTTCCGGCATATACGGCGCCATCGGCGGCGCGAAAAAGGCTGAGCACGCTCTTGGCCCCGGGGAGATCGGCGGTATTGCCCCAAAGCACTCCCCCGTCGGCGGATTTCAGGACGTCTCCGTTGGGAGACGTCCCCGCATAGAGCGCGCCATCGGCTCCCTGGACCATGCGGAAGACGTTGGCCGCCCCGTCCAGGCGTCCGCTACTCACCCACGACCAGCTTGCGGCAAAACAAAATGGTTGGCCGGCCAGGAACAGCATTATGACCATCGATCCAAACGCCTTTATCCGCATTGACACCTTCCCTTCCGATCATATTTTACCATGCTGGGAGGGATTTAGTAATATCGTGGTATGAAACGAAAACCACAGAGAGCACAGAGACTAACGACAGTTTCTAGTTTATAGTTGCTCGTTACGAGAAACGAGCAACTATAAGCTGCTGCCATCCTCTGTGTCCTCTGTGATCATTTCTCCGTGTTCTCTGTGGTTCCACATTATGAACGCATGCTTTTTGAAAGAACAAATCGCCTCATTCATCCGGGAGCAGCGGATGCTTGAGGGAGGTCAGACAGCGATCGTCGCCGTCTCGGGAGGACCGGACTCGATGGTGCTCCTCCACCTCCTAAAGGAGCTCGCGCCCGGCCTGAAAGCGAAACTTCACGTCGCCCACCTCCATCACGGACTGAGGGGCAAAGACGCCGATCTCGATCTTAAGTTCGTGCGCGACTATTGCAGGAAATCGAAGCTCCCATTCAGCTCGAAACGCGTCGACGTGCGCGCGATTTCCAAGAGGAAGCGCATCTCGCTCGAAACCGCCGCCCGCATGGCGCGATACGAATTCCTGACCCAGTGCGCCAGGCAAACGGGCGCAACCGCCATCGCCGTCGGCCACACGGCCGACGACCAGGTCGAAACGTTCCTCATGCGTCTGCTGCGCGGGGCGGGAGGGCGGGGGCTTGGCGGCATACAGCCGGTGAGGAGAGAGTGGGAGCTCGCCATCGTCAGGCCGCTGCTCCGCACATGGAGGACGGAAATCCTCTCGCTCGCGAAGGCGTACGGCGTCAAATATCGTATCGACCGCAGCAACATGGATGTTTCATTCTTCAGAAACAGGGTCAGGCACAGGCTGATAGCGCACCTCCAGAAAGAATACAGCCCGCGGATCAAGGAAACACTGCGAAGGAGCGCGGAGATAGTGGGGGACGAGCACGCTCTTGTCCATGATGAAGCCTTGAGAATCCTATGCCGGATCGGAAAGACGGGCGGCGATCGCATCGTCCTCTCACTCCCCCGTCTTATCGCCTTACCACCCGCTCTCCGCACCGAGATCATGAGGATTGCAGCAAGCAAGCTCGGCAAAGGGGCGTCCCCAAGCTACAGCGACATCGACGCGCTGCTCGATCTCTGTAAAAGGCAGCGGGGTAAAAAGCAGCATCACCTGCCGGGGGGCGTGACGGCCTCGCGGGAGTACGATAAGCTCATCCTGAGCGTGGTAGCGAAAACGCAAACCGGGGACTACGAGTTTCCGCTTGAGGACGGACTGGAGCTTAATTCTCCTCCCTTCATCCTTCGATTCGGGTTTACGGCCTGCGCAAGGGCCGCAATCAGGCGGCTCAGGAAAAAGCCGGTGAAGCTGGCGGCGGCATGGGGCGAGGAAGAAGGGCGGTGTTGGCCCCTACGCGAATGTTTCTCATTGGACACGCTCACCGATAAAAGCATCGTGGTCAGGAACCGCCGTCCCGGTGACCGTATCACCCCCCTTGGGATGCGGGGGACGAAAAGGTTGAGACGGATCATGATCGATGAGAAGCTGCCGGCACATCTTCGCGCCGCCGTTCCGTTGATCGCCTGCGCTGATGGGATCATCTGGCTGCCGGGCTACAGGATCGCGGACCGGTACAAGGTCACGCCCTCGACTCGGCGTGTGGCGCAGGTGAGTGTGGAAAAAATCGGGTAAATGTGGTAAGGTAGCAAAAAATCAGTTTCCCGAGAAGTGTCTCAGCCACAATTTATGGGACAAGGTGGTTTGCCACTGATCTTCACGGATGATTGGCTGATATTCACGGATTATAACCGTAGCGGAAAGTTGAAAATAAAAAGTTCAACAAGCGGCCACGTCTTTAGGCTTTCGGCTTTAAACCTATGCCGCTTTTACAATCCGTGAGCATCCGTCCCGCTTAAGCGGGATCAGTGTAAATCCCCCGAAGGGGCCCCTTCGGGGCGTGGCAAAACCCCATAACTTTCCCGAGGAGTTGGCAAAATGGCGGAAAAGAAGCGAAGCGGTTCCGGCAAGGCCCAGCGCGGCCCGGTCCGCCCTGCGATCATCTGGCTCGTCATATTCATAGGCATCATGCTCGCCATCCAGATGCAGAAGCTCCAGGATCATGACGTAACGTCGCTTCCCTACAGCCAGTTCGAAAGCGACCTCAAAGCGGGAAAGATCGCAACGTTCACCGGGGCCGAAAATTCAATCAGCGGAAAAGGGACTTTCAGAGACGGAAAGAAATATACCGTCAACGTCACGCCGGGCGATTCGGCGCGCCGAGACCTGCAAAACCTCTGCCTCGGGAATAACGTGGTGTACTCCACCGAGCCATCCAGGGAGTACATCAACCAGATAATCTTCACCTTCCTCCCGATCTTGCTCATCGTGGGCGTGATCTGGTTCCTCATCTCCCGCCAGATGCGGGGGGTCGGCCACAGCGCCCTCAGCTTTGGGAAGAGCCGCGCGCGCCTCATGTCCAAGGGGGATGAAAAGGTCACGTTCAAAGACGTGGCGGGCATCGACGAGGCGAAGGAGGAGGTGCAGGAGATCATCGATTTCCTCAAAGACCCGAAAAAGTTCCAGAAGCTCGGCGGTAAGATACCGAAGGGCGTCATGCTCATCGGCCCCCCCGGTTGTGGAAAGACGCTCCTCGCAAAGGCGATCGCCGGAGAGGCCGACGTCCCCTTCTTCACGATCAGCGGATCCGATTTCGTGGAGATGTTCGTGGGTGTGGGCGCCGCGCGGGTGCGCGACCTCTTCGAGCAAGGAAAGAAAAATGCCCCCTGCATCATCTTCATGGACGAGATAGACGCCGTTGGGCGCTACCGCGGCGCCGGCATCGGCGGCGGGCACGACGAGCGGGAGCAGACGCTTAACGCCCTACTCGTCGAGATGGACGGCTTCAATACCCAGGAGGGAGTGATCCTCATCGCCGCCACAAACCGCCCCGACGTCCTCGACCCCGCACTCCTAAGGCCCGGCCGGTTCGACCGGCAAATCGTCATCGACCTGCCCGACCTTCGCGGCAGGGAGGAGATACTAAAAGTTCACGTCCAGGGCGTTCCGCTGGCAAGCCAAGTGGACCTCGGCGTGATCGCGCGAGGGACGCCGGGATTCTCGGGGGCGGACCTCGCCAACCTGGTCAACGAGGCGGCGCTGCTCGCGGCGAGGCAGAATAAGAAGCAGGTCGAGATGGAGGACCTCGAGGAGGCGCGCGATAAGGTGCGCTGGGGACGCGAGCGCCGCAGCAAGGTAATGGACGACCATGACAAGAAGATCACCGCCTACCATGAGGCCGGCCACGCCCTCGTGCTCAACACGATCGAGGAGACGGAGCCGCTGCACAAAGTTACGATCATCCCCCGCGGCATGGCTTATCTCGGCGCCACGATGCAGCTCCCGGAAAAAGACAAGTATCATCACGGGAAGAAGGAGCTGCTCGGCCAGATCGCGGGGATGATGGGCGGGCGCGTGGCCGAGGAGATAATGTTCGGTGACGTCACATCGGGCGCCCAGAGCGACATCAAGCAGGCGACGAAAATCGCCCACATGATGGTCTGCGAATGGGGCATGAGCGAGCGGCTCGGGCCGATGACGTTCGGCGAGCGGGAGGAACACATCTTCCTGGGCAAGGAGATCGCGCGCTCGACCGACTACAGCGAGAAGACGGCTCAGGAGATCGACCGCGAGGTCCGCCTCATCATCGACGAGTGCTACCGTAGGGCGCGCGAAATAGTGCTCTCGCACAAGGATGCCCTGGACAGGATCGCACAGGCCCTCCTTGAGCGCGAGGTGCTCGACGGCAAGGAGATCGCCATGCTCATCAACGGAGAGCAGCTCCCTCCGCTTAAGAGAACGGCGGCGCCGCCGGCGACGGAAATTAAACCCGCCGAGACGGAAGAAGTACGACAAGGGAGCGAGAAACGCGCGGCGGTATCGGAAAATGAACATCTCCGCCCCTCGGAGGCGTGATGAATCAATTTGAACTACACGCAATCCGAAACGGCGAGTGGGAGAATCGCCCCTAAGGGGCCCCTTTCCCGAAGGGATCCCTTTCCCAACGGGATCCCTTCGGGACGGGACGGGGGAGAGCCGGAGATTATCATTATGTCGCCCTTTCTCCCATTCTCCGTTTCTCTGACTCGAACTTTGGGATTTCTGCTTCATGAAACTCTTCGGGACTGACGGGGTGCGCGGGGTCGCCAACACGGAACCGATGACGGTTGAGACCGCGCTCAAGCTCGGGCGGGCGGCGGCGTACATCTTCCACAATGCCGACCGCAGACACCGTATCGTGATCGGGAAGGACACGCGCCTCTCCGGATACATGCTCGAGAACGCCCTCGTGGCCGGCATCTGCTCCATGGGCGTTGACGTACTGCTCATCGGCCCCCTCCCCACGCCGGGTACCGCTTTCATCACGAGATCCCTCAGGGCCGATGCCGGCATCATGATCTCGGCCTCCCACAACCCTTATGAGGACAACGGCATCAAGTTCTTCTCGCGCGACGGGTTCAAGCTCCCGGACAGCAAGGAGAACAGAATGGAGGAGCTCATCGCCAGCGGGGAGCTCGATTCCATCCGTCCGACGGCGCTCGACGTCGGAAAGGCCTATCGCGTCGACGACGCTCAGGGCCGTTACGTGGAGTTCGTCAAAAACTCTTTTCCCAAGGGGATGGTCCTCGACGGGTTGAAAATCGCGCTCGACTGCGCAAACGGCGCCGCGTACCGGGTCGCTCCCAGGATCCTGATGGAGCTCGGAGCGCAGGTCATCGTTCTCAACGCCGACCCCGATGGGACGAACATCAACCGCGGCTGCGGCTCGCTGCATCCCGAGGTGATAGCTGAAGCCGTGACCGCGCATCGCGCCGACGCCGGCATAAGCCTCGATGGCGATGCGGACAGGGCCATCATGGCTGATGAGAAGGGCCAGATCGTTGACGGGGACCAAATCATGGGGATGTGCGCGCTGGACATGAAGGCGAATGGGAACCTGAAAGGGAACCTCCTCGTTGCGACGGTGATGAGCAACTGCGGCCTTGAGCAGGCGATGAGGAAGGCGAAGATCAAAATGCTGAGGACCCGCGTTGGCGACCGTTACGTCGTGGAAAAAATGCTGGAAAACAAGGCGCCGCTTGGCGGCGAGCAGTCGGGGCACATCATCTTCGGCGACTACACCACCACCGGCGACGGCATGATCACCGCGCTCCAGGTGCTGCGGATCATGCGTTCATCGAAGAAGAAACTCTCGGATTTGAGGAAAGGCATCGAGAGATATCCCCAAGTTCTTGTGAACGTCAAGGTCAGGCACAAAAAGCAGTTCGACGACATCCCAGCCGTGGCAAAAAAGATCGAGGCGGCCTGTGACGCTTTGGGAGACGCGGGGCGCGTGCTCGTGCGCTACTCTGGCACCGAGCGCATCGCCCGGGTGATGATTGAAGGGAAGGACAGGAAAAAGATCGAGGCGATGGCGCGCGGGATCGCGGATGCGATCGGGAAAGAGCTGGGGTGATCAGCCCGGCTGAATGACAAATGAATTACAAATGACCAAATAACCAAACCTCTTTGTGTTTTGTCATTTGGTATTTGTCATTGCTCTCTTCCCCGGGCTACAAATCCTTGTACGGCTCCTTGAACGCCCTCCGGACACAGAAGGCGACCAGCCCGAGTATCACCCCCCACGATAAGATCAGGAAGATCCAGCCGCTCCAGGTCATTTAAACTCCCCGAATTTCCTTCGATACGCCTTCCGCACCAGCACCATAATGGCCGCGAAAATGCCGAACAGCCCCACCCTCGTCGCAAGTATGTAGGGGACGTTCTCCCTCGGGACACCCCTCAGGAGGAAGGTCGGCACCGCCTGCTGGAAAAACCAGAATGCCAGGATTAGGATCAGGAACGACGGCGTTATGTATTTGATGACAAACTTGTAGAACCGCGGGACAAAGAGCTCCGCCCCGTGATGGATCTCGTCCCACGCCCGCTGGATGCCGAAAACCCACACAAAGAGCACGCATTCGACCATGCCGAACACCACAAGGAAGAACGACCCGGCCCAGAAATCTATGTCATCCATAACGCCCCTTGCGAGGAAGAAGATGGGAAACTGGCAAAAAACGAACGTCGCCGCGGCGATCAGCGCCACCGCCTTCTTCCTGGATAGTGCGAACTCGTCGCTCAAAAAAGCGACCGCCGGCTCCAGCAGCGAAATGCTTGATGTGAGGCCCGCCAGAAACAGCAGGAAAAACCAGAGGAAGGCGAATAGCATTCCATAAGACATATTCGAGAAAATGAGCGGCATAGTGACGAAGCCGATGTTGAAACTCCCGCTCTTTGCGACCTCCTGCGCTCCCGTGGGTCCGAAGAAAGCGAATGCCAGCGGGATTACGATCGATCCACCCAGGATGACCTCCGCAAACTCGTTGAGAGAGGTCGCTGTCAGGCCGGAGAGGACGATGTCGTCCCCTTTCGAGAGATAGCTGGCATAGGTGATGATGACGCCGATGCCGACGCTCAGGGTGAAGAAAATCTGACCAGCGGCCGCGAGCCACACTCTTGAATTGAGCAACGCGCCGAAATCGGGATTCCAGAGAAATCCCATGCCGTTATAGATGTTCCAGTCGGGGTGTGCGGGGTTGGGGGTACCTACCGTCAGCACCCGCACCACGATGACGATGGCGAAGATGCAGAGGAGGGGGAGTGCGACGTTGCACAGCATCTCAATGCCGCGCTTCAGTCCCCGATAAATGACGGCAAAGTTGACGAAGAAGGTAACGAGGAAGAAAAGGTATGCGTATAGGAAGAGACGGCCCGACCCTATACCCTGGTATCGCTGCAGGAAAGAGAGCATTCCTTCCCTTGTGGCATGGTGGCGCAAGGCGCCGGTGAGCGAAAACACACAGTAGCCGACGAGCCAGCTCTCGATATATATATAGTAGATGAAGATCGCAATCGGCCCGAAGATGCCTATCGCGCCGAAGTATTTCGCCGCTCGGTGCTGCCACAGACGATTGAATATCAACGGGGCGCTACCGTGCCCCAGGATCCCGCCATACCGTCCGATCGCCCATTCGATCCACATGAGGGGAACGCCGAGGAAGAGGAGGGAGATAAAGTACGGAATCATGAATGCGCCACCGCCGTTCTGGGCAGCCTGCGACGGAAAGCGCAGAAAATTGCCCAGGCCGACCGCCGAACCGGCGACCGCGAGGATGATTCCTATTTTAGAGGTCCATTTTTCTCTCATGGTATGGTGCACACATGCTTCAAGAGCGCCGTTGCCCCCTCCGCTCCGCATATAGTATATTATCTCAGGCCGATGTGCACGGCCAATCTTAGGTCCAGGTTAGGCTGCTTTTACAATCTGTGAACATCTGTAATAATCGGTGTAATCTCCCAAAGGGATCCCTTCGGGGCGTGGTAAAACCATTTAATTGTCCCTTTTATAGATGGAGAATACTGCAATGATCAAACTCGGAGTCAACATAGACCATGTCGCAACCGTCCGGCAGGCGCGGCGGACGATTGAACCGGACCCTGTCGCCGCCGCGGCGCTCTGCGAGCGCGCGGGGGCCCATGGCATAACCGTCCATCTGCGCGAAGACAGGCGGCACATCCAGGACCGCGACGTGGAGTGCTTAAGACAAAAAATCCACACCCGCTTAAACCTCGAGATGGCGGTCGCCGAGGAAATCGTATCGTTCGCCGAGCGGATTAGGCCCGATAGCGCATGCCTTGTCCCGGAGAAGCGGGAAGAAGTCACCACCGAGGGCGGACTCGACGTCGCCGGAAACAGCAAAAAGATCGCCGCAGTGGTGAAACGCCTGTGCGGCGCCGGTATCGTAGTCAGCATCTTCATCGATCCCATCGAGAACCAGATCGCCGCAGCGGCCGATGTCGGGGCGGACTTCATAGAGCTCCATACCGGCTGCTACGCCGGCGCGCGCGGCGAGGCGAAACGGCGGGCCGAGCTCGACACGCTCATATCGATGGGTGAGTTTGCATCCGGTAAGGGCCTCAGGGTCAATGCAGGCCACGGCCTGACCTATGAGAACGTGCGCCCCGTCCTTGGCATTCCCCACATCGAAGAGCTTAACATCGGCCACAGCATCATTTCCCGCGCAATCTTCGTCGGCCTGGAAAAGGCGGTGAGGGAGATGCTGGAGCTGCTCGGACAGGGGCCGGCACAACCGTAACTCAACTTCTACCACGGAGACACGGAGAGCACGGAGATAAGCAGGGGGTAGTAACCAACGGGTGAGCACGGATAAACATGGAGAATCAGATTTTCACAAAGAGTAAAAGAGAATAAGAGGTGCGGGAGGGCACCCTATGGAGACTGGCCCCCTACAAAAGAATTGCTGTTCCTCTTGATTTCTCTTTCCCCTCTTTTACTCCTTGTGAAAACAAAGAGGTTTTTAACCTTCGTGTGCTTCGTGACCTTCGTGGTGAGGACTAGACCTTGAAACTCGTAACTGCCGAACAGATACGGGAACTTGACCGGATTGCCATCCAGGAGCGTGGCATCCCCTCGCTTGTCCTCATGGAACGGGCGGGTGCTGCCGTCGCACGCTGCGCGGCTTCGATGATCGCCGATGGGGCCTTGCGCAGAAGGGCGCTCATCTTAGCTGGAAAGGGTAACAACGGCGGCGATGCGTTCGTGGCGGCGAGACATCTCGAAATGGAGGGAATCAAGACCAAGACAGTCCTGCTCTCGGCCAGGAAATATATCAGCGGGGATGCAAGAGAGAACCTCCAGAGGCTTGAGGGTATGGGCGCAGACCTCGTCGGGGCGGGAATTGCCGGGGAGCTTAAGGGCCTGGGAGAGAGCGCGGCGGCGTTCGACATCGTCATTGACGGCATTCTGGGGACAGGCGTAAAAGGCGACGTCTCCGGGCATTTTGCCGAGGCGATATCCTTCATCAACGGCCTGCGGAAGTTCGTGGTTTCCATAGACGTCCCATCGGGGCTCGACGCCACGAGCGGGCGCGCATGCGGTATCGCCGTCATGGCCTCGACGACGGTGACAACGGGGCTCCCGAAGACCGGCCTCGTTCGATCGGACGGCATCGAGCACAGCGGCAGGATCCGCGTGGCGAACATCGGCATCCCGGACGACGTGGTCCGCAGCGTCCCTTCCGAAGGGGAACTCACCGTCGAAGATGACCTCTACCATCTCTTTCCCCCACGCCGGCGCACGTCGCACAAGGGCGACTACGGACGCATCCTCATCGTCGCGGGCTCGCCAGGCATGACCGGCGCTGCCTGCCTCACTGCCTCGGCCGCAATGCGCGCAGGCTCAGGCCTCGTGACCGTAGCCGTGCCCCGAAGCCTCAACCCCATCCTCGAGGTGAAGCTGACCGAGGCAATGACTCTCCCACTCCCCGAAACAGCAGCAGGCACTCTCGGGACGGAAGCGGGTGAGGGGATTCTCCGTGTCGCCGACAGATTCGACATCGTTGTGATCGGCCCGGGTCTCTCGCGGCATCCGGAGACGGTCCAGATGGTAAGAATGCTCGCCGGGAACCTCCGCACGCCAATGCTCATCGACGCCGATGGCCTAAACGCCCTTGCGGAGAACGTTGGCATCCTCAAGAAAATCAAATCGCAGGTAATACTCACACCCCATCCGGGCGAAATGGCGCGCCTCATCAAAAAGGATACCGCGGTCACCATGAGCGACAGGGTTACTGCTGCGGAGGGGTTTGCCAGTGATTACGGAATCACTCTTGTCTTGAAGGGGGCATTGACGGTCGTGGCCGATGCTGAGGGGCACGTTTCCCTCAACGCAAGCGGCAACCCCGGCATGGCATCAGGGGGGAGCGGCGACGTGCTATCCGGTGTTATCGCATCGTTTTGGGGGCAGGGGATGTCCGCCACGGATGCGGCGCGGGCCGGGGTTTTCGTCCACGGCGACGCAGGGGACCGAGCGGCGCTTTGCCTCGGCGAGCGGGCCCTCGTCGCCTCCGATATCATCGACCATCTCCCCGCTGCCATCGAAAACCTCGTGCACAGGCAGGGGGACGGTTCTCTCTAACTCGTTTGAGATGAAACTGTTGTGGCAATTTAATTGCAAATTTAACCGCGGCCCAATCCACTGAAATTCAGCCGAAAATGAGTTGCAATAGCCTCTACGCCAAGTAAATGCAGAGAACCGTCCCCCAGCCTCGGCGACGGTTCAAACAACGCTCGCGACTGCTTTATGCGCCCTCACCCATCGCTGTGCTTCACCTCGGCGCAGATCTTCCCTCCCTCGACCTGCTTGTAACTCTCGGTAACCCAATGAAACAAAGCCGGCGGACCATCGAGATGCGTGCTGCCCCCGCAATTCACGCAGACAAACTTCTGCACCGGAATGATCTGGTTCGCCCCGTTGAGCCTCTTGCCCAGTAAGCGCTCCAAATACACCTTGCCCATCCCATTCTTGTAAAATCTCACGCAGCCACAGGCGGGACACCGCTCCGGCACGGGCGCCTCCACGGATAATCTCAGGGAATCATGCATCTCCGCGATCGCCCTCTCCTGCCTCGTGATCTTTTCCCTGAGCCTGCTCACTAGCGCAACGTTGTTCGACGTGCTCCCCTCTCGCGCGTGTTTCTTCTCGCGCTTCTTCCTCTCAAGATTCGAGCGAAGTGCATCGAGCGCCCTGCGCACCCACAGCGAGAGCGAATTCCTGTCTATCCCCAGGTCCGCCGCGACCGCGGTCGTCATTTCGCCTCGAAGAACCCTCTTCACCGCCTCGGCCTTCTTATCCACCGCTATCTTTCTGTATGACATGACTCATCACTCCTTTGCGTTGTTCGCCATCCCCTCGTATTATCTGCCTAACTCTTTTCTCCAATGCAAATCCCCGGTTGTTAAATGTTCTCATTTTTGTGACAACTATCTCCGCGTCACCGATCCTTATCGCAGTGTTGCTCGGTTGAACCTGGATACGCGTCCCGTCCTTAATAACGCGCGGCCATCCTTACGTATCCCTCGGTATGCCTCGCTTCTATATTTCATGCTGCATGCGTAATATATAAATAGTCGCGCGCTCATTTCGGTGCACCATTTCCAGCTTGTAAAACAACGGTTATTAATTGAGACTCATCTACTTCACACGCGTAAATTATCTTGCAGATACGCCGGAAGGTCAACACTGGTAGAATATGGAGGTAATCTGTATGCTGACTAAGGGGTGGGTAGAGCTCGTTTCATTATTCTAAATACTTTGTAGATAGCTCGTTAGGTTTATATCCTTGCCGGCTATCTTGAGTTTCCTCCTGATATTGACCCGATGCGTCTCCACGGTCTTCAGCGTGAGATTCAAAAGGTCTGCTATCTCTTTACTGCTGGAGCCGTTCCTGATCATATTGCAGATCTCTATTTCCCTGGGACTCAGCTTAACCGCCCTATCGGATATTCTCCGGCCGAACGCAGAAACCATCTCCTCCAAGCCATGCCGGAGCATCTCAATGTATTTGGCCTCTATGCGCGTCGCCTTGCCCTTTATCTTTCTGAGAATAGGTATCATTAAATGTTCGACGTTTGCGATCACGTCGTTCTTTATCTGCTCCTTGTCCTGTTCGATCTGACTCAGCACTTCTTTTAGCGCAACGTTCTTTTTCTCCAGATCCGATTTCTTTTCCTGGAGTTCCACCTGGATCTTTTCCCTTTTTGCGATTTCGGCGAGGAGATCCTGATTCACTCCTATAAGCTCGGCGGTGCGCTTCTGCACCATCCTCTCAAGATGGCCGCGGTACTTCTGCAGTTCCTCCTCCGCTTTCTTGCGCGCGGTTACGTCACGCACGATGCTGATCATCCGTTTCTGCCCCCCAACCGTCACCAGCGAACTGCCGTACTCGACATAGATGCGAGCGCCGTCTTTCCGGACGTTCTCTCTCTCCGAATAAATCCCCTCCGGCGGCATATCCTGAGTAAAATCCTCAGGGAGCCCAGACGCTACCTCCGGCGCCACGACGTCCCTGATGCCAAGCTTAAGGAGTTCCTCCCTCTCATAACCAAGCATGGCGCAGGCCGCCTTATTGACATCCACAAAACCACCGTCAAGCCTCTCGATGAATATCGCATCCTTCGTATTGTCGAACATCTTCCTGAACCGCTCTTCGCTCTCTCGGAGGGCCTTCTCGGCCTGCTTGCGCTCGCTGATGTCGCGCAGGATCGCGATCACGCGCTCCTCTCCCTTGATGCTCACCAGCGTGCAGCTCACCTCCACCGGGACCCGCCTCCCGTCCTTCCTCATGTCCTCCGTCTCGATGTACACCCCCTCCTGCACCGTACGATGCTGGATCGTCTTCGCAAGGGTCGCCGCCACCTCCGGCGGGACTACGCCCGCGACATCCATCGTCAACAACTCATCCTTTGTGTAACCAAGCATCGCGCACGTGGCCTGATTCACATCCACAATCTCTCCCGTCGGCTTCTCAACGAATATGGCATCCTTGGTGAATTCGAATATCTTCCTCAGCCGGTCCTCGCTTTCCACGAGTTCCGCCGTCCGCTGCGCCACCAGTTCCTCAAGGTGCTCCTGGTATCGCTTCAGCTCCGCCTCCGCGCGTTTCCGTTCTGTGATGTCGCGCAGAATCGCGACCACTCTCCGCTCTCCCCCCATCTCCACCAAGGTATTGCTCACCTCCACCGGGATGCGCCGGCCGTCCTTGGTAAGGCTCTCCGATTCGACGTACACCCCCTTCTCGATCGTCGTCTTCCGGATCGTCTTTGACAAGTGCGCCGCGATCTCGGGAGGGACTATTCCAGCGACGTCCATCGTGAGGAGTTCTTCCCGCGTATAGCCAAGGAGATCGCAGGTAGCCTTGTTGACATCCAGTATCCTCCCCTCGGGCGTCTCGATGAATATCGCATCCTTCACGTTGGCGAATATCCCTTGGAACCGCTCCTCGCTTTGCCGGAGATCGCGTTCCGCGCGCTTCCGCTCGCTGATGTCGCGCACAACGGCTATGATCCTCTTCTCACCCTCCACCTCCATTACCGCATTGTTTATCTCCACGGGAATGCGCGTGCCGTCCTTCCGTACATCCTCCATTTCCACGTAACGTCCCATCGCAACACCCCCCTCGCCCATCGCCCTGGCAATCTGCTCCCGTTTCTCGGGAGGAGCCACCATGGAGACGTTCATCCCGAGAAGCTCCTCTCTCTTATACCCCAACATATCGCATCCCATCTTGTTCACATCCACAATATCGCCGTTGGGCTTCATCATGAATGTGCCATCTTTTAAAAGATCAAGCATGCCTCGAAAATATCTGGCATCTTCCCCACACCCCTTCCCAATCGGTCCGGACGTCTCATGATGTTTCATATCACACCCCCCAGATGGTTAATGACAAATACCAAATGACAACTGACAAAACCTCATCGTGCTTTGACATTTGGTATTCAGTATTCGTCCATGTGTGCCCATACGTATACGACTGCATTAATGTTGCATAAAGGTTTCTCTTCTTCATTTTAATCTACCTGAAATCCAGAGACCTGTAAACATGCGTTCAATATGCCTTGATG
This sequence comes from uncultured bacterium, assembly GCA_964460305.1. Taxonomy (GTDB): domain Bacteria; phylum Auribacterota; class Tritonobacteria; order UBA1439; family UBA1439; genus JAPLCX01. The sequence goes on along the minus strand of CAYWRA010000016.1, from coordinate 17,704 downwards.
ATGCGGAGCCGCGGTCTTATGTATCCCTGTTCCAGCCCGTATGTCTTATTTGTTATAATTGGATGTGTATTTGATATGTGGCTTTACGGGTGTCTTCTACAACACGGTTGCCGACCGCCGTGGACAAGCGGAGGTATACGATGCATGCTAAATATTTATGCGCTTTCGTTGCTGGATGCCTGATCCTTAAAATGGCTCCTTCGATGCCATATGCCGCAGAAGTCGCAACGATAACTCCAACGCCGTCATCCAACGCAGGAGGAGATGGACAATCAACTCTCGCAAAAGAGATGCGGTCGCTGGCAAAGGGCGGCGATGAGGCGTCGTTTTCCGAGCTTGCGAGCTATGCCGCCGATCCCGACCCGCAGGTCCGCAGGGCGGCGGCGCGGGCGCTCGGCCGCTCAAAGAATAAGGAAGTCTTCGATCTATTGCTATCGCTCATCCACGACGAGAACAGCGACGTCCGCGGCGCGGCGGCCCAGGCGATGGGATCCCAGCGGAACGAGAAAGCCGATGACGTTCTTATAGAAGTTCTGGAGAAGGACAAATCGGGCACGGTCAGGGGGAAAGCCGTCCAGGGATTAGGGCGCCTTGGGACGGAGCAGGCGAGGGACAAGGTGCTCGGTTGCCTGAAAAGCGAACAGGCGGATATCAGGAGCAGCGCGGCCGTAGCCCTGGGGAGATCGAAAGACAAAAAGTCGATCGAACCGCTCATTGCGGCGCTGCTCGATCCCGACTATAAAGTGAGAAACGCGGCGTCAAAGAGCCTCGCGCGACTGGGCGGACAGGACGATCTCTATGAGATGACAAAGGGGAAGTCCGCTGATGAAATGCATAAGGCCTGGCAGGATTGGTGGGACAAGAATAGGGAAACGTTTAAACCTGCAGCGAGAGACCGGAAAGCCGCCGCGTCGGCCGAGGAATGGGTAAAGAAGTACGATGCCGATAAGGATGGCAAGCTCGATGGAAAAGAGCTCCAGGCGGCCATTGATGAAGCGAAGAAGGGGAGAACGAGGCAAGAGATCAAAAAGGGCACACCCCTCAAGGCCGACGTGACCGTCAGAAAACCGGACGGTTCCGAAACGATGCTGCGCGACCTGCTCAAGGGGCCGACACTCATCTACTATTTCCAAAGTAAATGCCCCCATTGCGTGAAGGCCGAAGGGTTCATCGAGAAACTCCATGCGGACAACAAAGGTAAGGGGATCTCTTTTCTCGGGATCGCCGGTGGCCGCGAGAATGTGGAAAGCTTGAACGCCTACCTCGGCAAGGCGAAGCTTGAATTCCCCGTCGTGCTTGACGAGAAGAAGGAGTTTGCGAAGCAAAATCAAGTCCAGGGGACCCCTTCGCTGCTGATCGTTGACGCGGCCGGCAAGATACAGGAATCCTACCGCGGTCTGTCTGACGATAAAAAGGACCAGTTGGCGAAAAGATTGGCTGAATTGTCCAAAAATTAGCCCGATCTATTTATCGGCCCCCGCAACCTATCATCCACAGGGAAGGGGTGATATGACATTGCCCGCGATTTCCAGCAGCCCACTGGGGCAGCCGCCGCCACTTTCCCAATCACATAAAGTATGCTACATTCATAATGTGAATACGGACAAGGAGGATACGATGAAAAAGCTTCTATCCACAACGCCGGCCTTTGTGTTGCTTTTCTGCATCGCCATCTCACCCCCCCTCGCGCGTGGCGCTTCCTATATTACGCTAGACACCGGTCACAATCTCATGACGATCTACATGGCGGACGATTTGAGCCTACAGATACAGTATAAAAACCAAACGGACTGGCAGGTGAATCCTCCAACCCAACCGCTCGCCGACAGCGGCTTCTTCGTCTCTTTCGGCGGGAGCATATACGGCCCCGATTTCGGTTCGCATCCCTCAACATCGGTGCCCATCGCCCAATTCCCCATTCCATACACGAATACGGTCGCCCCGCACCAGGAAGGCAACGGCACCGAAGACAACCCCTTCTTCCTCTCGACTACGGTGAACGCGGGCGGCGTGCTGGATATCAAACAGGAGATCACCTATGTCTATGGCGATAAGTATGCGGACCTGGAGTGGAAGGTGACGAACAACTCAGGCGGGACGCTCGACTGCCAGTTCACTCACGCGGCGGCGATGTACATGCAGGGGGATGGAGGCGCCTACGGCTATTACGATCCTTCGACCGGAGGCGTGGGCGGATACAACACGCCGCGGAACTTTTACGAATCGCTGATACCGCGCTCAACCCTATTGCCCAGCGCGTATGAGGTGAACGACTACTCCACGATCTGGAACAATGTCATAGGCGACCCGCCTGGAACGGGCATCGGGCTCCAGAATTACGTCAACCCCGACTACATCAACATCGCCTCGGCCTTCCAGTGGAATGTAAGCATTCCGGAATCGGGCGAAGCCGACATGTCGGATGAGTGGAAGATGGGAGAAAACCCGCCGTATCCCCCCACCCCGACCCCGACTCCTCGCCCCACTCCGACTCCGCTACTCACCGTAATGCTGAATAGTCTAACCCCTGCAACCGGGAGCCAGTTCACCGTCGACGTCACGGTGCAACCCGTTAACCAGAGCTTCGACGCATATGCGGTGATAACCGGCGGAGGGAGGCAGTACTCCATGGTTCTGAACAAGCCGACACAGCTCCGCAAAGGGGTTTCTCCCCTCATCAGCCGCATGAAGAGGCTCACGAGCCCGTTCTCCGGACGCCTGCTTAATCTCACGATTCCCCAGGGTATAACGGGACCGTACCAGGTTATCGTGGGGCTGGTGCCTTCGGGGAAGAAGCCGGGCCCGCGGAATGCTATCCCCGGCTACCTCTCCCAGATACCTATAGTGGTGCAGTAGGCGTTGTGCACACCGGCCGTGCCTCGACTTAAAGATGCAGATTCCACAGATGGGAGCGGTCAGCGCTACTCTTCGGTCTTTGCGGGAACGACACCGGTGCGGGGCGTTTCTCTGGAATAGAGAGTCAGGTTGAGCCCTTGCAACCGGTGGATCTCTTTTGAGCTAAAATGCTCGTTGAGGAAAGACGTGATTCTATCATCCCCATGCCCAGTGGTGTCCATACCGAGCAAAAACCAGACCCTCCGCCTATTCCGAGTATACCGTTCGAGCATCTTCGTAAGATCGTAACGGCCGGTTTCAGCAAGGCCGACCTGCCGGAGCCCTCCCTTGTAATAAATATTCAGGGGCGCCATATGCCCCGCGATGTTGACAACGATCAGATCGTCCCGTTTCTCGCCGCCGCTGATTATGGCACCGGCTGCGCGATAATCTGACTTCGCGTAGTTCGAGCGGTATATTCCGGGGTAGAAATGGTAGGGCAACGCAAGCAGGGAAAAGGCGCAAATGCCGGCGATAATGATTGTCCTGACCGCCGGCATCGAGAACGTCGAGATAGAAGCGGCGGCAAGCAGGAAAATGCCCCATGTCTCCCAAATATGGTATCTCGGATACATGAACAGCAGCGTGCCTTCGATCCACACAAGGGTCGAAATGACCGAGAGGGGCACAAGAATAATCAGGAGAGAGAACAGCACCGCTCTTTGCCCCCCCCTTCGCCCACAACGGACCACCCCCGCCAGTAATAGCAACAGCAAGCCGGTCTCAATGACGATCCTCGTCCTATCCGCAATTATCTGACGGCTGTACATCGGGCCGAAGACAAGAGACTCGAAAACGTGACGCAGCGAGCGAAGATATGCGACAAAAAAGGCATGTGATGATTCCGGCCCCGCGGTCGCGAACAGGGCTGTGTAATCGAGCTGCTGTTTAAGACCGGTAATAAGCCATGGAGCATACAACATCCCCACCACTGCCATGGTGGCGAGCCATGGTTTAACCGTTTTCCGATCGCATATGAGGAGATAGACCAGGTGGATGAAAAGAACGATCGTTGAAAAGTAAAAGCTATAACATACGATGAGCGCAGCAAGTCCGTACGCGGCCCATGCTCCAAACCGCGGGTTTTTCGTCATCGCGCGCAAGAGAAGCCAGCATGCCAGAACTGAAAAAAAGGCGGCAAAGCTATAACTACGCGCCTCCTGCGAGTAATATACGTTAATGGGAGACACCGCGACGAAGAGGGACGCAAGCAGAGCGGGGCCGGATTTATGAAAGAGGCTGACTCCAAGGAGGAAGAAGACCGGGATAACCAAGGTTCCCAGAACGGCGGATAATGAGCGGATTGCGAATTCGCTGCTGCCGAACATCTTGATCCATATCGCCAGGGAGATAAAGTAGGCAGGGGGAGCGCTCTCATTGCGTGCACAGGCCCTGATAAGATCGCGAGGAGATCTGTCCGGATGAAAGAATCTTTTGTGTGTTACGTCAACGAGAGAAGCCCGCATAAAGCCTAAATCTACACACTTTGCCACATATATTGATGAGGCCTCGTCAGCCCAGAGGCCCTGATAGGTCAGATCGTAGAAGCGCAATCCGGCCGCCAGCAGCGTGATGAGGATGAGGAGCAGATATTCTCTCTTCATATGCGTACGGGCTTTAACCTTAATCCGTGCAAACCCTCGACGGGGCCCCTTTGTGGCGCGGTTCCTTATACTTCGTTAATGAATAATCCGGGCTAAACCTTTTCGGCTTTAACCCCGCACCGACTAGTCTGGTGCGGAATGTTGGCAGTTTTGCATAACTATCTGCGCTACAGTAAGTATTTATCGGCCGATCAAAGTTGATGAATAGATCAGGTTGAACCTTTTACTTTCGGCCGTGGCTCAGAATTCCATGGTCAACTTCAATCCCCCCCAAGGCATGATGTCCTCGAACACGTCATTCCCCTCGGTGTAGGTCGCGTGGCTGAGGCTCTTCGTGAAATGCAGCATACCCGTGATCACGAAATGCTTGATGACGGGAATGCTCAGTTCGAGCCCCCAATCTATGTGGGTGAGCGTCGTATGAGCCTGATATTTGTGCGCATCCATGCCCATGGCCATTGAGGGGGTAAAGACGGCGATCCGCTCGCCCCCGGGGGAGATGTTTATATCATGCGATATCGACCACTCAAAGTAAGCCCCGTTGTAGTAGCGGTAATCATAGTTCCACGTGAACGTCGGCTTCAGCGGCATATCGATGCTGAATTCGCTCCCGAACTCCTCGGAGTAGCCCACCTCGGGATAAGAGTCATACGCCCAGTAGGGGCTAAATGAAAATACCTTCCAGGACATGGGGGCATACACCGTGTAGTCCCGCTCCATCGTACTCGGCTTCATCCCCTTCCAAGTGGTGTCGATCTGAAAATATTCAAAACCGGCGCCGGCTGAAAACTCGCCGAACTTGTGCGTGTACTCGGTAAAGTAGGTCTGCTCTATCTGGACGCCGTTCTTCGCCCAGTTTCCCCCCTCGTTCATCCAATTGCTGAGGAAATCCGTCTCCGCGCCGAATTTGAGAGGACTGATCTCCTCCACACGGTCGAGTGTGCGGTTCGCCCACGCAAGGGAGGGGATATGGTTCGTTAGAAAGAGCTGTTCCTTACCCTCCTCCGCCTTGGCGATCTCTTCTTTGGCCTCTACGACGTACGGCTCTGCATCATCATCCGTCTGGGCCCTCAATTGAGGAATGGAAACGTGCAGCACACAGAGCGCCGCTGTGCCACCGCAAACTAGTCGCATCCCCATTCTCGTTTTCACATTAACTACCGATTCTCGACCGGGCTACGATTATCGGCATTGTAGCACAGAAGGTATTGCGGTAAGTAATTGTATATCGAAACAGGCTTGATGCTTGCCCGCTTCGGGCGGGAATCAAGCGCCCACGGTTTAACGCAATAATCCAATGCACCGTGGATTTAGGTTAAGGCTCAAAGCAAAAGCGAGTATAATAACTGGAACACGCGCGCATGTTTTCCCCTTTCGAGAAAGGACATAGTTATGCAGTGCCGAAAACTAGGCACGAGCGATCTCACAGTATCGTCAGTGGGGCTGGGCACGTGGGTGCTTGGGGGCGACCATTGGGGGGCGACGGAGACGGAGGGGTCGATCGCCGCAATCCGCGCCGCGATTGATGCAGGAATAAATCTCATCGACACCGCCCCCGCCTACGGCATCGGCCGCGCGGAAGAGATCGTGGGAAAGGCGATCAAGGGCCGGCGTGAACGCGTGATCGTCGCCACGAAATGCGGCGTACGGCGAGAGGGGAAAAGGTTCTCCTACAGCCTCGCGCCGGCTGATGTGAGGAAAGAGGTAGAGGCCTCCCTCCTGAGGCTGGGTCTTGACGGCATCGACCTCTACCAGTGCCACTGGCCCGACCCGAAGACGCCGATCGAGGACACTATGGGCGAGCTACTCAGGATCAAGGGTGAGGGGAAGATCCGCTGCATCGGCGTCTCCAACTTCGACCTCCCCCTTCTCGAAAAGGCGCTCGCCGTCGCGCCGGTCGTAAGCCTCCAGCCCCACTACTCGCTCCTCGAAAGGAAGACCGAGCAATCCATCCTCCCCTTCTGCAGAGAGAAACAGATCGGTATCATATCCTATGGCACGCTCGGGAGCGGCATCCTCACGGGCAAGTACCTCGAACCGCCCTGCTTCAGCAAGGGTGACTGCCGCAACTTCTTTTATCTTTTCTATAAAGAGCCTTACTGGAGCAGAACGCAATCGCTCCTTCAGGAGCTGAAGAAGGTTGCCAAGGCGAGGGGTGTCCCATGCGCGCAGGTGGCCATCAACTGGGCGCGTCAACAGGATGGCGTCACGTCGGTGCTGGTCGGCGCGCGTACGGCCGAACAGGCGATCATGAACGCAGGGGCGGGCGACTGGACACTCTCGAAAGAAGAGCTCGATTCGATCACCACGGCATGCAACCGCATCTTCGAGCGGTGAACTGACCGGGTCCTACCGTACGCATGCCTAAAAACTCTCGAGAAGGGGGGCCGAGGCGATGCGCGACCATTCTTCGACGACGATATCCTTGCGGCGCAGCATACCCCGCCACTCTTCCTCGGTGAGCATCCGGGCTTCGGCGATCTCCCTCGCGCGCGGCGCTATCTCTGCGGCCTCGGTATCCAAACAATAAAGAAGGCCGAAGTGGACCTTGCCCACCATATTCATGTCATCGTTGATGTAGCCCATTATCCTCGGCTTAAGTTCCCCCGCGATTTGGATCTCCTCTCCCAGCTCCCTCAGCATGCTCGCCCTGATCGGATTTTCCGCAGCGAGGTCCGCGCGGTCGATGTGCCCCCCTATCCCAAGCGACCACTTTCCCCTCAGGCGCGCTTCGCCGTAGTCCCCTTCGTCTTCAGACCGTCTATAGGCGAAGATTTTCCCGAGAGAGCGGTTGACGACGACGCAATAGGCGATGGGTTGCTTGAGGGATGAACACTCCTCGGCCCCGGCTCGGGGGACATAGCGATAATGATCGAGGATGAGCGACTCGTAGTCGTAAGCCTCCGCGGGGGCAAATCCCTGGAATTGCCGCTTCCCTAGGAGTATTTCGCGATCAACCACCATGATCTCGACGTCCGCACCCATTGGTCATCCCCTGATGATACATGGCGTGACGTATGTCTTCCCATCGCCGTGCGTGAGGACCGTCACACCAACCTCCATTAATGCTTTTTCAGGAGCTCTATAAGAATTCCCTGAATGCCGGCATAGCACTCCTTGAGCGAATCAAGGGCGATGGACTCGTTTACCGTATGGGCGTCGCACTCCGCCCCGGGGCCATAGCCGATGACGTCGATCTTCCGCTCCGGAAATAAATCCCGGTAGCGCACCACTCCGCTCCCATCGGTGCAGAAGCCGTAGGAGCCGAGGGCCGCCTTCTTCTTGGTGGCCTTCTCCATCCCCGCTATCGCTTTGACCACAAGCTCGCTCTTCCTGGAAGTCTTCCATGCGGGAGCAAATTTCTTCTGGACGATGGGCTCGCCGGTCCACGTCACCACCCTTTCGGAGGAGTATTGGATGGACGGGGTCCTGAATTGCGGATACCGCTTTAGGGCATTCCGGACCACTCGCTCGATGTTCTCCCTGACGAGCAGGATGATGCTCTCCTCCGTATCTCCAGCGAGCGTTCGAACGTCGTACGTGAGCTCCACCTTGTTCGGGACGGTCGAATTGCCACCGCGCCCGTCGAGGCCGCCGCCGCCGCCTGCCGGGATCTTGATATCGGTGGGTACGATGTTCCTTTTGCCTAGTATCTCATCAGCTTGCGAGTGGTACCACACATGAAAGGCATCAATGATGTATGCAATCTGCTCGATGGCGTTGATCACCTTTCTCCCCGTCGAGGCGTGCTGCGGCTGGCCAAACGAGGTGATTACGATCTCGGCGCGCCCGCGCTGGCCGATATTGATGCGCCCCTGGCTCGCCTCGCCGATGATGACGAAATCCGGACGGATCTCTTTCAACGCTTCGAGGAAGCAGACCCCCTCGAAAAGCTCTTCGGCGACCGTCCCCACCACGTAGATCCTCCCTCCATACGATCCCTTGAGCCCCGAGAGGCCCGCCGCGGCATGGAGCATCGCCATCAATGACGCCTTCATGTCCACAGCGCCTCTTCCATAGAGGCGCCCATTCAAAATCGAGCCTGCAAACGGCGGCGTCATGGGATCCCACTCCGAAGGCTTGGCGCTCACGGTATCGAGGTGGCCGGTCAGCACAATCTTGGGCCCCTCTCCCGAACCTACCACCAGCTCCGCAACGAGATTCCCGACGCGGTCGGAATGGGCACTCGTGAATCCGAGCTGGCTTGAAACCTTGATAAGGTGCTCGACCAGCTTCCCCTCCTGCCCAGACAGAGTGGGATAGGTGATGCAATCCTGTATGGATGACAAAACATTTTCAAAAGGGATATTCTTTATCCCGGCTTCCTGCTTAACCATCTCCTCCTACACTCCTCTCTTGGTCCCTAATCACGGGAAACATCGCCACTCACGCGCTATTCCAACCCGGCCTCTTCATCAGCTTCGATGGGTCGATAAATATCACCGTATCGCAAAAAGTTACGCGCGACTGCCACCATTCCGCACCAGACGAGTCGGCGCGGGGCTAACGGGCGTGTGCGCGCGCACGGGCCTTTTCTCTCGCGGCCCGCTCTCTCGCCTTCGCGGCCTGCGCCTTCGCCCTGGCCTCATCCCTCTTTTGGCGGGCCCGATCGGCGAGCTGTTTCTTGAGATCGCGCCTGAACTGCTTGACCGCCTCCTTCGCCCCCGAGAGATCCCTGCCGCACCTGTAACCGGTGATGTTTACTTCAGCAACCGCCTCCGGGTTCAGGTCGTAACAGGCTATCTCGCTGTGAATCGTGTACAGGGCGGTGAAATCAAGCCCCTGAATGAACTCCCCCGGCACAGCCGGGAGAAGCTTGGCAACCTCGTTGTGTATAGACCCTCTCGGTGGCGCTACATACCCCTCTTTTTTCCTTATCATACACCGCGCTCCTTTCAATTTGATCTATTTCACATACATACTTCGCACCCCCAGGCCGATAGGGGCTATTACGATATTAAATGCCGGCTGCTTTGTAAAATAGATTAGTCGGCAATAGATTAGTCGGCAGGGGGGCCAAATCCCCCGACTACGCCAAGGCTTTGTCGGGCAGGCAAACCCCAAATCCCGATATCGAGAAGGTGGCCCTTCGGAGTGTGGTTTCACTTAGCGTATACCTCTTTTACTCTTTGTGAAAAATCGTTCCTTCCCCACAGGAACTCCTTTGGGGCGCACTCTACGTGCCTCCGTGGTGAAACTCGCCGCACTCATTCGGTTTGACTTCCACCCCTGGTTCATGTCAACATACTCGCAATCCATCCGCACCCGGGATGCAACCATCGGAGGTCTCGTATGAAGTCTATTATTCTATGTTGCGTGATAACGATGCTCGCCGCCTTCCCCTGCCGCGCGGACATCATGAGCTTCGGCATCGGGAACGGCGCGCCCGGTCAAAAGGTGAGCTTCTCGCTGAGCATAGATCCGGATGAATCGGTGACGGATTTTGATTGCTCGTTCGAATATGACGCCAATCTCCTCACCCTGGACGACGTCGAGTTGAGCGACGGCGCGGAAGACAACGGGATCTATAGGATATGGTGCGACGAGTCGCCGGAGGGCAGGGTCCACATCTACACGGAATCATGGGGTGGCGAGTGGTGGCTCGACGACATCAGCCGGCTCGCCGTACTCACGTTCATCATCTCCTCCAGCGCCCCGTCCGCCACGACGTACATTAAATTTATCGGCCTCCCATACTACGAGACCGATTATTCCGGCTATTGGGACACCGCCACGCCGCAAAACGGGTCGATCACCATAGTGGCCCCCGGCCCAACCCCGACGCCGACACCTCCCAGCGGGAAGCCTCCGGAATTGAGCTTGCGGATGGAGTCCACTGTGGTGCTCAGCTATGGTGAGACGCCGGTGGTCCGCTATCGCGTGAAAGCCAACGGCTGGAAGGGATATCGCGCCGATGCGTACCTCGCCGTCATGCTGCCAAACGGCAAGCTCCTCTACCGGAATAGCCACGGCGGCCTCACATCCAAGCAAACGCCCGTGATAAGCAAGATGACCATCAGCAACGCATCCGGAAACATCGGCTTCATTCCGCTCCCGATCAGCGCCACTCCCGGCCTTTACACGATATATGGTGTGCTCGCGACCGTCGGGAAAAATCCGCTCAAGGCGAAGTATCAGATATCGAACGTTGAGGACACCCAGTTCCAACTGGTGAGCGGCACACCCACGCCCCAATAGCGGTTCGAGTTGAGTGCGCATGAACAATCCTGTAGGGGCTTGATTCCCGCCCGAGGCGGGCCTGTCCGCCACAACCTTGGCGTAGGCTGGCGACCCCTACATTATCCACGACTTCGGGTCAGGTCAACCTCTTGAATATTCTCGATACCGCAAGGCATACCCAGTAGATCAGATCCTTGTCCTTGCCCCGCAGGAGCTTCAAGCTGAAAAGGCCGTTCCTCTCCTGCCGATCCTTCAGCCAATCAAGGGCGTGCGCAATCTGCGGATCGCTCTTGGGAAATCCCATGCGCGACAGTGAGTCGAGCGCGGAAATTATGTCCGTAAACCAGAACGGGTACGACACCCTCCCCCAGTACTCCGGCGTGTTCCTGTCGGGATAGGGGTCCCTTTTGAAAAAACGCGAGGCGAGTAACGCCCCCGCATGCCGCGCACTCTTCGATCTCCCGCGCGCCGGATGCGCGGCAAACGCCCGGAGCACCACGCCCGTGACAAGGTGCGAGAACGGTTTTGTCCGGTCCGGCTCGATCACCATGCCTCGCGCCATGCTCGCGGTATAGCTCTCTCCGACCGTCCTCATCGGGATCGCCCAACCGCCGTCATCCTGCCTCATGGAGAGCAGCCATGAAAATCCCTTCTCGATGCGCGGGTCATTTCCATAACCCGCCTTGATGAGCAGCTCCATAATGCCGGCGCTGTAGTTCGGCGAGTAGAGCGGCCCGTAGATACCCCTGAAGTCTCCATCGGCTGTCTGACGTCGAAGAAGGAACTCCGCCGCTTTCACTATCTGTGGATGCTTTTTATCGAGCCCGTACTTCTCGACGAGTTCGCCCAGCATCCTGTAGGTCTCCAACTGGTCGTAGTCCTCTTCGGATCTTATGCGCGCATTGCCGCCAGGGTATTTCCACGATCCGTCGGCCTGCTGTTTCCGCATGATGCGCTCCACGGACGGTAGGTCCCACAGTGTTCCGATCGGCGGTACCTCCTCTCCCAGAAGATCTCGCCGCGTGAAATACTCGATGGCCGAGTTGCCTGACGCAAGAAGCGCCGGTACCGGATCGACGCGGAGCCCTCTCCTCCAATCAGGCAGTTTCACCAGATGTCTCCTCTCCTCGCAGGTACCGGCCGGTAAAGCTTTCATCGCATCGCATGACCTCTTCCGGCGTCCCCTCGCAGACGATCCTCCCGCCCTTGCTGCCGCCCCCCGGCCCGAGGTCGATGATCCAGTCGGCGCACCGTATGACATCCAGGTTGTGCTCGATCACGACCACGGTATTGCCGTGGTCGACCAAGCTCCTGATTATCCTCAACAATCTTTCGATATCAGCCATGTGGAGCCCCGTGGTGGGCTCGTCCATGACGTAAATCTCGCCCCTCTTGTGCAGCTCCGATGCCAGCTTGATCCTCTGCGCCTCGCCCCCCGACAGTGTGCTCAGCGGCTGCCCGATCTCAAGATAGTCGAGCCCCACGTCGCGGAGGATCCGGAGTTTTCTCCCGATCTCTGGATCGTCGAAAAACCCCTGCGCCTCCTCAACCGTTGTGTTCAAGACGTCATGGATGCTCTTACCCTTGTGCCGCAGGGCAAGCACCTCGTCCGTGTAACGCTTCCCCCCGCACTCGTCGCAGGTGATCTTGACCTCGTCGAGAAAACTCATCTCCACGCTGATGGTCCCAAGCCCCTTGCACGCGGGGCATGCGCCCATCGAATTGAAACTGAACATCGACGGGTCCGCCTTCGTGGCGCGGGCGAATTCCTTCCTGACCGCATCGAAGAATCCTATGTAGGTTGCTGGGTTCGATCGCGACGACCTCCCGACGGGGGACTGGTCGATGCAGATCGCATCCCCGTTCTCGTGGAGGAACACGCCGTGGATCAGGCTGCTCTTCCCGGAGCCCGCCACGCCGGTAACACAAGTGAGCACGCCCTTCGGGATCCGCGTCGAGACGTTTTTCAGATTGTGTAGCTTCGCGTTCCTGATCTCGATCGACTCCGTCCATTCTTTTCGCCGGCCGTCACTCTCCGTTTTCCTGTTCAGATGCTCCCCCGTGATCCCCTCCGATCGCAGGAGCCCATCGACCGCGCCGGCGTAAACCACCTCTCCTCCCAGCCTTCCGGCGCGGGGCCCGATGTCGATTGCGTAGTCGGCCGACCGTATCACGGCCGGGTCATGCTCGACGACCAGCACACTGTTCCCCTTGTCCCTGAGCATCCTTAGCATCCCGATCATCGTATTGATGTCTTTCGGGTGAAGGCCGATCGACGGCTCGTCCAGGATGTACATCAGGTCAACGAGATCGCACCCAAGCTGCCGCGCCATCTTCACCCGCTGGCTCTCCCCGCCAGAGAGCGTGGCCACGGCGCGGTTTAGCGACAGGTACCCCACGTCGATGTCGACCATGTAGGAAAGCATCTGCTGCATCTTCCGGACCATCGGGCGCGCGACATCCCCCTCGACGGTCCCGAGGAATGCGCGGAGGTCGGTGAGTTCCATATTCACGAGATCTGGGATCGTCTTGCCGTTAAGGGTGACGGACCGCGCCCTCTCGTTGATTCTCGTACCGCCGCAGGAATCGCAGTCCGAGTAGACGAAATACCGCTCGTACGCGTCCCGCCGAGCTGCGGAGAGTTGGTCCTTGGCCTTATTGATGTGCAGCCTCTCCAACTTCCTGACGACCCCCTGATAGTTCTTCGTGTAGGTCCCCGCGCCGTGCTTTTTATCGACCGGGATCGCCTCCGCGTAGAGGAGGTCGGCGCGCTCCTTCTCGGAGAAATCCTTCAGCTTCTTGTCGGGGTCGAACAACCCGATCGCAACCATCTCCCGCCAGTTCCACGCCCCCACCTTGTAGTCGGGATGTACGATCGCCCCCCCGCGGATGCTCTTCTCCTCGTCGAGGAGGAGCGTCGTGTCGATCCGTATCCGCTTTCCAAGCCCCTTGCATGCGGGGCACATCCCCGACGGGTGGTTAAACCCGAAAAAGAACGACGGCCCGATGAACGGCGTGCCGCACCGGGAGAAAAGCAGGCGCAGGTAGGTGTAGAGCTCCGTGGCTGTCCCGACGGTGCTCCGCAAAGTCGTCCCCATCCTTTTCTGGTCGATCACGATCGCCGTCGATATGTTCCGGATCTCCTCGACGTCGGGTTTCGAGAGCTTGGGGAGACGCGCACGGGCGAACGAGGAGAACGTTTCGATGAGCTGCCGCTGCGCCTCCGTGTAGATCGTGTCGAAGACCAGCGACGATTTCCCCGACCCCGAGACGCCCGTGAAGACCACGATCCGGCGCTTGGGGATCTCGAGGGAGATGCCCTTAAGGTTATGGGTCCGCGCGTTAGCGATGACGATCTTGTCAGGGGTCATAACAGTTGTGCTGGCGCCGGGAAGCTGGTGATGAAGCTTTCCAGCGCGCGCGCCACCTCATAGAGTTTGCCGCAGTCGACGATCTCCGGCGTATCCGCCGCGGTATGCGCGATAGTCGCCATCAACTCGCGCATGTTCTCCGACGTGAAGGCGATCGCCGGCTTCCCCTTCTGAACAAAGACCATGTGATCGCTCTGCTGCCATTGCTCTCCCTTTACGATCCCCCCGTAGAGGCCGAACGCCCTGTCGGCGCACACCCGGATTTCCTCCGGGCAGTCGTAGAGGGAATAGGCGCTCCTTCCGCGGACATAGCCCGCGTCATCGATGTTGACAGCGACGGCTATGGAGTCGAAGCCTTTCCCGTATCGGCGGAGGTAATCCATCTGCCCGCCCGCGCTGTAGTAGTCCTCGCCGTTGAATGCGATTATCTCGAGGCACGATGGGCCGTGATATGCCTTTAGCATCTCCGCAAGCAACAGTTCGACCACGATGCCTGACGCATTATCCACCGCGCCGGGCGCGTTCTCATACGCATCGATATGCGCACAGACGACAACTTTATTTTTTGCCTCGGGGTTCTTCCAGGCGATCACGTTGCAGGCCGTTGCGGGGATCCGTCTGCCGTCGATCCTTAGCCTGAAAGTTTCGCCCGTTCGGGCGGCGATTTCTTCTCCGACGGTCTCTTTGCAGTATACCGAGGGTATGTCGAAATCACCGTCGCATATCAGGGGGAACGGGTACAACGCGCCTACCAATTCCGGTTTTTTCCCCGTTGCGGTTAAGATCGCAGCCGGCTGCTTCTCTTCCAACATAGCGTATATTCTCTTGTGCTGGTCGGGATTATAGAACACGAAGTTCTTGGGCATCAACTGCTCGGAGCAGAGCGCGCCCTTCACGAGCAGAATATTTCCCTTACATGCGCAATTATCGAGCTCATCGATCGTTGAGACCGTTTCGAGCCGAGCGGTCACATCGCATGCCGGGGAGAACGGGCTTGTGTGGATCTCGAAGGATTGCCCCTTGCATAATAACGACGACTCTCCTCCCTCATAATCCAGGCACGCGAAGGGGGTGGTATCGATCGCGTAGCCCCAGGGCTTCACCGTACGGGCAAAGAAGTCCGTCGCCGTGCGGTTGCCGGAAGAACCGACACGCCTGTTCGGTTTCACGCCGCAGAGCGTGTCTAAATACGTCTTTGCCTTGGAGAGATAACCGTCTGCATCCATGTCCGAAATGATCCTTTTCTCACAAAGAGTAAAAGAGAGAAAAGAGGAACAAAAAACAAACGTCAGTACCTCTCTCGATAGGGCAGCCCTCCTCCCTTACCCTTCCTCCGCCACAGGCGGACAAGCCTCGGACTTGCTCGCCTACGGCGAGGGGAGGGATGGGTGGGGGTGATTGCCACCCGACGACTGTCCCCCCTGCTCTTTCTCTCTTTTACTCTTCGTGAAACAGTCGAACTGCTTTTTCGCACCCCCGCCTGAAGCAGGCGGGTCTATGGTGAAGAAATTACGTTCAGGGAAAATCAGATTAATCAGGTGCACAAGAAACATATTTCAAACCTTTCCCCCAAGGGGCCCCCTTGGGGCGTGGTCGGAATTAATCTCTCTCAGCCGAGGTTACTTACCGCCTGTCCGCGAATAATTCAGGTGTACTCTTTTACTCTTTGTGAAAATTTGTGAATATCCGTTATGATCCGTGTTTATCTGTGGCTCTCCTCTGGAACCGATCCATTACGCGCGCTGGCCCTTTTCATCTGCGACAGATACGAATCGACCCACTTGATCTCCCCCTTCAGGAGAAACAACGGCCTCGTCGCGCACTCGAACCGGTGCGGCGAGCAGCCCGCGTCCCGCAGAAACTTGTGCAGATCCCGATACCCCTTCACCCTCTCCTCCAGCGCCGCGCGATACTTCCCGAGCGCGGCCCGTACCCGCTGCCTGGGGAGCAGGTTCAGATTGTAGATCCCGATATCGATCGGCCACCGCACGTGTGTTGGCTCGCTCAGAAGAGCCTCGATCTTCTCCTCCAACGCCCTTCTTCCCTTCGCGCTGATCGTATAGAGCGCCCGGAGGCGGTTCTCCGGGCTTATCGTGTTCGTCCGCTTCACAAGGCCGGCCCTCTCGCACTTCTTGAGCAGCTTGTAGATCGACGACATCGAGAGCTCGGTCCAGCAGCGCATGTCGCGCTCCTTCACCTCCCCCTCGACCTGGTACGGATACATCGGTCTCTCGGCGAGGAGCCCGAGAAGCGCGGCCTCGGCGCATGATAATTCAGGCATTGCTTTCACTCCCCTTATATAGTGTATGTATCTAATATAGTATTAATCCAATATCAAGTCAACAATAATCCCGCTACTATTCATCAATAGAACCACAAGGGTCACAGAGATGCAACACGGAGCATACCGAGAACTGAAGAAACTTTTACCACAAAGCGCACAAAGAGAAACAAGTTTCACAAAGAGTAAAAGAGAGGAAGATGATTAAGGACAAATACCAAATGACAAAACTCGAAGGCCGGGGGCGCTTGATTATCCGCACCCCCACTGCCTCTGGCAGCGCGCCGCTCCGCGGCTACCACCACTTCGCTACGCTTGTGGCGGAGGGGGTGGGATTCGAACCCACGGTGCCCGTGAGGGCACACCGGTTTTCAAGACCGGCGCTTTCGTCCACTCAGCCACCCCTCCGATACGTCATAACTCTCTGATACATGCGCCATTAGGAAATGTAAATAAGTGCTGAGTAATGCAAGCAATTGTCGCGAGGTGTCCAAAAAGTGTCCATCAGAGATATCTTGATGCACTCCACTCGCCACTACAGTCCCTATCCACATGATTATACCGAAGGAACAGATTCGCCACCACTTTTACCTCCGGCGTTGAGCCACTTGGGCCATTTATGAGCCGTTGCTAAACCGTCGCCCATGGGTATCACCAGGCATTTTCCAATGTCCCCTTTGGCCCCTTTCACGCGGGACATGGAAAGCATGTGATTCCTTGGACCACTTATAGTTGCATAGCGCATTATAATCATGGAGCCATCCATCATGGCCCCTTTGGTCAGCTCATAGTAAGTCCCACTGCCGGTCATACCGACCTTCTTTAGAACACCTTTTCCTATGAGGTTGGTTAGGTCGCGGTGGGCAGTCCGCTTCGCAACCCGCAGAAGCGTCTGATACTCTGAATTGGTTATACGTCCGTTTTCTTTAACGTATTGAATTGCTTGCTTCTGCCTTTCAGTGATTCCCAACTCTGCCAGCACAACCTCCGTGAGCCAGTCGCGCCAAACGGTGATAACGAATTCACCGCCACGTTGTTCAAAGACCGGCTCGGCGAGAGCGTGTGCGATGCTCTCACGGATCATCATGAGCGTGCCGGTGCCATACTTCTCGATATAACCGGCAAGGAAAAGCGATTCACAAATCCGATGATTCCGAGCAATGGACTGGTGAGGCCCACGCAACCTGTTCGGTGTGAGTGGCGGCAATAACTCTCCCGGATTCCATACCTCGATACGGTCGGCAAATACGGAAACCTGGACAGCGGCTCCCGAAGTGTAGTCGCGATGTGCCACAGCATTGACAATAGCCTCCCGGATCGAGGGAATTGCGCTGTGAGCATTTTTTGAAGCATGGTAACAAGTGCCGGTTGTC
>CAYWRA010000015.1:17319-36804 GCA_964460305.1 uncultured bacterium | reverse complement strand
TTATGAACAACCATCTTATACCGATGGTCGTTGAAACAACCGGCCGCTACGAGAGGGCATACGATATCTATTCGCGTCTTCTTAAAGACCGCATCATTTTTATCGGCGCGGCGATTGATGACAACGTGTCCAATCTCGTGGTGGCGCAGATGCTCTTTCTCCAAATGGAGGATCCTGACAAGGACATCAATCTTTATATCAACTCGCCGGGAGGCGCTGTGACGGCGGGCCTCGCGATCTATGACACGATTCAGTTCGTAAAGTGCGACGTCAATACCTACTGCGTAGGGCAGGCGTCGAGCATGGCGGCGTTACTCCTGGCCGCGGGGACGAAGGGAAAGCGCTATTCGCTCCCCCACGCGCGGCTCATGATCCACCAGCCGTGGGGCGGCGTTCAAGGGGCCGCCGCGGACATCAGCATCCAGGCGAAAGAGATCCTGAGACTAAGGGAGAAGATAAATGAGTTACTCGCACACCACACGGGCAAGAGCCTTGAGACGATCTCCCGTGATACCGACAGGGATTTCTACATGTCCCCCGCAGAGGCCAAGGAGTACGGACTCGTCGATCAGGTGATCGTATCCCAGAAGGAGCTCGGCGGTGGCAAGTAAGACGCGTGGGACTTTGGAGAGTGCGGAAACGGCGTGCTGTTCGTTCTGCGGACGCGAGCGAAGGATGGTTGGGAAGCTCATCGCCGGTCCGGGGGCGAACATATGCGATCGGTGCGTCGAGTTGTGCAGGAACTTCCTGGCCCAGCCCCCCGAGCCGCGGCGGTTGAAGGTCCCCAAGCCCGTTGAGATCAAGCGCCAACTGGACGAGTACGTGGTCGGCCAGGAGAGGCCCAAGCGTTCTATATCGGTCGCCGTCCACAACCATTTCAAGCGGCTCACGCACGAAAAGACCAAATCCGAAGTCGAGCTGGAGAAGAGCAACATCTTGCTCATCGGCCCGACGGGCTCCGGGAAGACGCTGTTCGCAAAGACCCTGGCCAAGATCCTTAACGTCCCATTCAGCATCTCCGATGCCACGACGCTTACGGAGGCCGGCTATGTCGGAGAGGACGTGGAGAACGTGATCCTGCGCCTGCTCCAGGCGGCGAGCTACGATGCCTCCTGGGCCGAGCGGGGCATTGTGTACATCGACGAGATCGACAAGATACGGAGAACGGTGAGCAACGTGTCGATCACGAGGGACGTCTCCGGCGAGGGCGTGCAGCAAGCGCTGTTGAAGATCATCGAGGGGACCGTGGCAAACGTGCCCCCGAAGGGCGGGCGCAAGCATCCGCAACAGGAGTACATCGCCGTCGATACGACGAACGTTCTTTTCGTGTGTGGAGGGGCGTTCCACGGCCTTGAGGAGATCGTCGCCAGGCGGCTGGGGAGGAAAAGGGTCGGTTTCGGCGTGAAGCCCGCGGGTAAGAACGAACGGCAGCGGGGCGAGCTCCTCTCGCACGTCCAGCCGGAGGACCTTATAGAGTACGGAATGATCCCGGAATTCGTCGGGCGCATGGCGGTGGTCGCATCGCTCTCGGCGCTCGGGGAAGATGAGATGGTCACTATACTCACCGAGCCTCGCAACGCCATCGTGCGGCAGTATAAAGCGCTGCTCGCAATGGAGGGGGTCCAACTAACGTTCACCCCTGGCGCGCTCCGGGAGCTTGCCCGCCGGGCGATATCGAAGGGAACCGGAGCGCGCGCCCTCAGGTTGATGATCGAGGAGATAATGCTGGATGTCATGTATGAGGTGCCCTCGCAGAGCGGCCTCGCGAGCTGTACGATCACCGAGGATGCGGTGAGAGGCAATGGCGAGCCCGTTATGGAGTACGTTCAGAAGGGGAGGAAGAGCGCCTGAGGGTATGGCGCCCGCTTTGCCCGTCTATTCCCTCCCTGCCGGCAGCTAATCGGTTAACGTTGTAGCGTGGTCTATGAAGAGCAGTCCTGGAGCGGAAAATCGCCTCAGCCGCGAGCGAATCCCGGCGCACGTTGCCATCATCATGGACGGGAACGGCAGGTGGGCGAAGGAACACGGCCTGTCACGGATCAGAGGGCACTGGGCGGGGGTCAATTCGATACGCGAGGTCGTTCGGGCGGCCGGAGAGCTCGGCGTTTCCTATCTCACCCTCTACTCATTTTCGGTGGATAATTGGAAAAGGCCGCGGCGCGAGGTCTCGTCGCTCATGAGCCTCCTCAAGCGGTTTTTGAAGAAAGAGGAGCGCGAGCTCAACCGGAATAACGTCCGCCTGAGGGCGATCGGGAGGATTGATGGTTTGCCCGAGGACGTTCAACGCGCGATAGAGAAGGCGGTCAGGGGGACCTCCGGGAATACGGGCTTGACCCTCGTGCTCGCCCTGAACTACGGGGCGAGGAGCGAGATTACGGACGCGGTGCGCGCCCTCTGTGCGAAAAGCGCGCGTGGCGAGCTCAGGCCCGAGGATGTGGATGAGGCGCTGATCTCCGCGAGCCTGTCGACGGCTGAAATGCCGGATCCCGACCTGCTCATTCGCACGAGCGGCGAGATGCGCGTGAGCAATTTCATGCTCTGGCAGATATCCTACGCCGAGCTTTACGTGACCCCCGTCTACTGGCCCGACTTTCGCAGGCCGCACTTCGTACAGGCCATCCTCGACTATCAGGGGCGGGAGCGGAGGTTCGGGGGAGTGGGTGATGCCAAATCCCAAATCCCAAATCCCAAACTCCAAAGAGATGAGTGATTATTTTCTCGATAGCTGGATTGCTAACCTGAATAATTCACCCTACGGTCCGGGGTTAGCCCCGCACCGACCAGTCTGGTGCGGAATGTTGGCAGTTTTGCGTAACTATTTGCGCCACGGTAAGATTTTCATCAACCGAGCAAGGTTGATGAATAGATCAGGCTAATATGGTGAGCGTATGTTCTTATTGAGGACAGGCAGCGCGATTTTGCTCGTCGGCATACTGATTTTCTCCGTCTGGTTCTGTCGCGGCCCGGCCGCGATCGTGACCTTCACGGTAGGCAATCTCCTTGCCCTCGGCGGCACGCTCGAATATTTCCGGATGCTCGAAGCGAAGGGGATGAAGGTTTGTAAGTTCTACGGCGCATTGGCAGCATTGATATACGTTTCCACGGTTTTTTTCGACAGCTATTTCCCCCATGGCAATGACGGCCTGGAGTATATCGCCGCGGTCGTGCTTATCATCGGCCTGTTCATACTCCAGGCTTTCGAGCGCGATTCGCAGCGGGCCGTGGGGAACATCTCCGGTATCTTGTCGGGCTACGTATACGTTGCGTGGCTCTGGTCGTTTATCTTCAAGGTGATGTACTACCCGGGCTTGGACGGGCGTTGGTTCGTCTTCGCTCTCTTTCTCATCGTCAAGGGCGGCGACATGCTCGCCTACGTGGTGGGGAGCGCCATTGGGACCCACAAGCTCATCCCGCGCATCAGCCCCAAGAAGACGTGGGAAGGGGCCGCCGGGAATCTCGCCGGCGGCATCCTGGCGAGCCTCATCGTCTGGAGATGGTTTCCCTGCGCGTTGTCCCTTCCGGCCGCGCTCGGCCTGGGGGCGCTGCTCAACGTCATAGGCCAGGTGGGCGACCTTTCGGAGTCGATGCTCAAGCGCGATGCGAATCTGAAGGATTCGAGCGGCTCCATCCCTGGCATCGGCGGTTTGCTCGACGTCCTCGACAGCTTGCTACTGACGCTCCCCGCCCTCTACGTCTACCTGGTATTTACCAGATGAAAAAGATCGTCGTCCTCGGTTCGACCGGTTCGATAGGCGTGAGCACCCTCGATGTGGCCGCCGCGTTTCCCAACGAGCTGCGCGTGGTGGGGCTCGGGGCGCGAGGAAACATTGCTGCGCTCCGCGAGCAGATCGAGCGGTTCCATCCGCTCCTGGTCGCCGTGAGCGACGAATCGAAAGCGCGGGAGCTGCGTGAGCAGATTGCCGGCAAGGTCGAGGTGCTCGCGGGGAACGAGGGGATGGTTCGGCTCGCCCGGATGGGCGAGGCCGACACGGTCGTCTCCGCAATCGTGGGAGCGGTCGGTCTCGTCCCGACACTCGAGGCGATCAGGGCTGGGAAGGCGATCGCCCTTGCCAACAAGGAGGTCCTCGCCTGCGGCGGCGAGGTCGTTATGAGAGATGCGGCCGCGCGGAATGTCGAGATCATGCCCATTGACAGCGAGCACAGCGCGCTCCACCAGTGCCTGAGGGCGGGGGCGCGCGGTGAGGTGAAACGCCTGATCCTCACGGCGTCGGGCGGTCCGTTCTGGAAATGGTCTCTTGAGGAGATGGCTGGGGCGACTCCAGGCGATGCGCTCAAACATCCGCGATGGGAGATGGGTAGGAAAGTGACGATAGACTCTGCCACGATGATGAACAAGGCGCTCGAGATGATCGAGGCGCAGTGGCTTTTCGGCGTTGCGCCGGAAAGGATCGACGTTGCGGTGCATCCAGAGAGCGTGGTGCATTCGCTCGTGGAATTCGAGGACGGATCGGTCATCGCGCAGATGAGCCCCGCCGACATGCGCATCCCGATCCAGTACGCCCTCCTCTATCCGAAAAGGACCGTAGGGCGCTGGGGATCGCTCGGCATTGACGAAATGCGGGCATTGCACTTCGAGAAGCCGGATCCCATTCGGTTCCCCTCTCTCAGCCTTGCGAGGAAGGCTATGGCGGTGTGTGGGACGTTACCGGCCGTGCTGAACGCGGCCAATGAAATCGCGGTTGAGAAATTCCTGGCTGGAGAGATCCGGTTCGCCAGGATTACGGGCCTGGTGGAGGAAGTGATGCGAGGGCACACGAGCGTGGATCATCCAGCGGTCGAGGATATACTCAGCGCCGACGCATGGGCGCGGCGCGAAGCAAGGGAGGCGGCATGAACGGAGCACTCGCGCTTTTTAACTGGAGCTCGGCGCATGTCTTACCGGTCGTCATGGGCATCGTCGCGCTCGGAGTGGTTGTCTTCCTTCATGAGCTGGGCCACTTCATCGTCGCCAAGCTGCGCGGTATACGGGTGGAGGCGTTCTCCATCGGTTTCCCCCCGAAGATATGGGGATTTAAGAAGGGGGAGACCGAGTACCGCATCTCGCTTATCTTGGTCGGCGGATACGTGAAGCTCGCGGGTATGGAATTCGAGGATGGGATAGATCCTCGGAGCGTAAAGGATGGGTACCATACGAGCTCGATCGCAACGAGGCTCGCGGTGTGCGCAAGCGGGCCGCTCATGAATCTTTTGAGCGCGTTCCTCATCTACTGCGCGATCTATTTGCACGGCTTCCCGTCCCCCGTGAGCCTGGCGAGCACGGTCATCGGGAGCGTACTTGAGCATTCGCCGGCGGAGCGCGCGGGGTTGAAACCCGGCGATCGCGTCCTCCAGATCGACGGTGTCCCGGTCGAGCGGTGGGAAGAGGTCACCAAGTCGATCGTTTATTCCACCCTTCCGGCGGTTGACGTCACGTTCGAGAGGGGGGGGGAGCGGCTTTCGAAACGGATAGTTCCCGAGAGGGACGAAAAGCTCAGGCTCAGGCGAATCGGTATACTCCCGCGCGACCTTATCTTGGTGGACGTGCTGAAGGGGTCCGTGGCGGAAACAGCCGGCGTGAGGGATGATGATTTTATCGTCGGAGCGGGGGGCGAAAAAATCTACTCGTGGGAACAGTTGACGAAAATAATCAGATCGCATGAGGGGGCGCAGGTTACGCTCGAACTACTGCGCCGGGGGAAGCCCATCGCCGTTACGGCGATCCCCCGACGGAATCCCGCGCTCGGCTACCCCGCGATCGGCATAAGCCCACGGTTGGATATTTCGATGGACGATCTCGCGGCGAACGGCCTGGTGGTCTATCTCCACAGGAACCCGTTCTCACAGGTTGCCGGTAACATCCACGAAATGTACCTCACCTTAAAGGGGCTCATGTCGCGCGCTCTCTCGCCCCGGGGTCTCGCCGGGCCGATTGCCATCGTCGAAATCATGAGCTACTCGGCCAGGGCGGGCGTCCTGCAATTCCTCTATGTTATAGCGTTCATCAGCGTCAATTTGGCCGTGCTCAACCTGTTGCCGATCCCGGTGCTCGACGGCGGGCATATACTCATCGCCCTCATTGAGGGGGTGAGGCGCAGGCCGCTGAGCATGAAGGCGATGACGGTGGTGCAGAACATATTCGTCGCCATTTTTATCGCGCTGATGGTGCTGATCTCCGCGAACGATATCATGCGGAGGTGGGGAGATGGCATTTCGCGTCTGGTTTTTGGGGTGCAAGCTGGTGAGTCAACACCGGCGCCGGTATCGCCAAAGAAGCCGTAAAGGTATTATACCAACCACAGAGCACACAGAGAGGATCACAGAGGGCACAGATAGAGAATTGTTATCCGCGCCCCAAGGTGGCCCTGTTGGGGGATATCGCGGCTGGGGCGGATTTGAAAGGCAGAGGGAAAGAAACAAAGGAATGAAAATCAATCGCAAGCGGACCAGGCAGATAATGCTAGGCGGCATCGCCATCGGCGGCGGCGCGCCGGTTTCCATTCAGTCGATGACGAAGACCCCTACCGCCGATGTCAGAGCGACGGTGAAACAGTGCGCCGAGCTCGCCCGTGCGGGATGTGAAATCATCCGGCTGGCGGTGCCGGACGAAGAGGCGGCCCGCGCTTTGGGTAAGATCAGGAGTGAGGTAAAAACGCCGCTCGTCGCCGACATACACTTCAACCATCGCCTCGCACTCATCGCGATGGAGGAAGGGATGGATGGCATCCGCATCAACCCCGGCAACGTTGGGGGCCCGGATCGGATCGCCGAGATCTCGCGCGCAGCCGCGGCTAAAAAGATCCCCATCCGCGTTGGTGTCAACTCCGGTTCGATCGAGCAAGCGATCCTCAAAGATCATGGCGGGCCGACGCCGGAGGCGCTTGCGGAGAGTGCGATCACTTGCGTGAAGAGGATCGAGGATGCGGGGCACGGTCTGATAAAAATATCCGTCAAGGCCTCTTCGGTCGCCGACACGGTACGGGCATATGAGCTTGTATCGGAGATGACCGACTGCCCGCTCCACGTCGGCGTGACGGAGGCTGGACCGCCCATGATCGCCGCGATCAGGTCGGGGATTGGCATCGGCCACCTTCTCATCGGGGGCATCGGGGATACCATCCGTGTTTCGGTGACGGGCGATCCCGTCGTGGAGGTTGAGATGGCGCAAGAAATCCTCCAGTCGCTTGGGGTGAGAAGCTTTGGGCCCTCGCTCGTCTCCTGTCCCACCTGCGGTCGGTGCGAGATCGACGTCGTGAATATAGTGGAAGAGGTCCAGAAAGCGATTAAAGGCTTGAGAACGGACATCAAAATCGCGATCATGGGCTGCGCCGTGAACGGCCCCGGCGAGGCGCGCGAGGCGGACGTGGGCCTAGCGGGCGGGAAGGGTTCGGGAGTGCTATTCCGCAAGGGACAGATCGTCCGCAAAGTGAAAGAGGATGATTTTGTCAGGGCGCTGATCGAGGAGATAAAAAAACTCGCCTGACGCCGGCTTCCGGCGTTTTTTATCCACGCCGTCACACCTCACGCAGCTTGGGATTTTCCTCCCTTGCAATCTGCGGCTCCCGCAACATCGTCCACGCTCTAAGGCACGCCCGGCGGATTGGGATGGTGTCCTGGACGTGGAATCCCTGCTTTTGGTAAAAGACCACGTTCGTCTCCATGTCTGTCACGGTGTAGGCAATGATGCCGCGCTTGTCACAGAGTTCGAGGACGGGTTTGATGAGCGCCGATCCGATTCCCCGCCCCTGAGATGCCAGGTCAACCGCGAGCATCGACAAGTAGTAGTTGGGTATCCTCGGGAACAGCTTCTCTAACCTCCGGAAAGACTCCAGTTGCGCGGGGAGATTCCGGCTGATGCCGATAATACGGATAAGCCTCAGCAGCCAGACGAAACCCTGCCACGCGGTTTGCCTTCTTTCGGGCGGGTTCCAGATGGCCGCACCCTGGAGATTTGTGGTGGTGAACATTAGGTCGTACTGGAGGGCATTCTCAAAATCCAGTTGCAGGATGCGCTCGCCCTTCCTCAGCGCACGTTCATCATCGCCGAGCATCCATCTTGTGAGCGGCTGAGAAGCGAATGAACGCGCCAGGAGTGGAACGAGGATCGGAATATCCTCTCGCATGACCTTGCGAACGTGGATATCCGGCATGGAGACGCCCCGTGATTGGCGATGATCAGTGGTTTGGTGTACTAAGAGTGCATCCAAGGCGGTAGCCCCAGGGAGGAACCCGATCAAATTCCTGTATTAACCGTCCTGATTTTTGGAAAGATACTCAGCGTCCAATTTATCTTTGTCTTTTGTATTATATCACCTTTTCGGGGTTTCTGTTGTCCGCCTAAATGTGCCGCCCCCACGATTCGTCCCGATTTCGGGTGTTGACTTACACTTGGGGATTCGATAACATTTCCCGAAAATACGTCGTGCCCCCTTGCCTCTCAAAGTGGAGTGCTCCGCTTTTTCCAACGGTAGAGTGGATCGCATGAATAACTCGCTTATTCAAACATTCGTCACCTCCGATTTCGTCGGGCAGCTCATAACGCTCGCCATCGTCGGCCTCTCAATCCTGGCATGGTTCGTCATCCTGGAGAAGGTTCGGTACCTCAGGGCCGCCGAGAAGAATTCCCAGCTCTTCCTGCATCAGTACCACAGGGATCGCGAGCATATCTTTCAACTGCATTTCGCCAAGGAACACGCCTCTTTGTGCCCCATGTACAAAATCTACGCCGCGGGCATAAAAGTGCTCAGGCACCATCTGGGCGAGGGCGATTCCATCGAACATTCAAATCCCGGTCTGACGGAGTACCACCTCGAGGAGGTGGAGGAGGCCGTACAGCGCACCATGGCGGGCGAAACGGCCTCGATGGAAAGATTGATGATCATCCTGGCGATTGCCGCGGTGGTCGGCCCGCTAATGGGCCTCCTCGGCACGGTGTGGGGGATCATGAACGCGTTTAATGCCATGGCCTCCGCCGGAAGCCCGTCGCTCCTCATCGTGGCGCCCGGCATCGCCGGAGCGCTCATCACCACCGTGGTGGGGCTCCTCGTCGCAATACCATCGGTTGCGGCCTACAACGTTTTCCTCTCCAGGATCAGGCGGCTCGGCACAACGATGGACGATTTTGCCTCCGAATTCATCGCCGCGATCAGGAGAAGGCTCGTGGCACACTGAGCGGGAGGCGGCCACACCATGAGAAGGAGACACTCGGCTCGCACAAATCTCGCCCCCCTCGCCGACATCAACCTCACGTCGATGATCGACGTGATCTTCTTCATGCTCATCCTCTTCCTCCTCGTCGCCCCGATCGTCGAATACGGCATCAACGTGAACCTTCCCGCCGCGTCCGCGAAAAAGATGGAGGAGCCGAAAACCCTCACCGTGAGCGTCAAGAATACCGAGACCGGTCCCCGCATCTATCTCGACAGCGATCGTCTCACGATGGAAGAACTCACCGCGCGTCTCAAGTCCATTGCCGTCCGGCAGCCCGACACCGCGCTCATCCTTCGCGCCGACAAGGAACTTAACTACGAGAGCGTCATCCAGGTCATTGACTGCATCACCGAGGCGGGCATCACCAAATTGGGGATGGCGACTGTCGCAAAAGCGGAGACGCCGAAGAAGAAGCGGGAGAAATAGTGTGCGCCATGCAAGCCACGGGCGTCAGGTTCGCGCATGTCCAGAATTTTCTCATCTCCCTCTCCGGCCACGCCCTCTGTTTCCTGCTCCTCTTCGGGATCCCATCGTGCAGCCGTTTCATGCGCCCGAAAACACCCGAGCATAAGATCTACACCTTCGACCTCATCGATCCCCGGATGCTAAGCATGAAAAAAACGCAGGGGGGCGCTGTCTCCATGGGGAAGGCCGCCGCCACTGCGTCGAAGCCGGTGGCCAAGGCGGCGGTCGTGAAGAGGGAGGAGAAAAAAGAGGAGAAGAAGAAAACCCCCGCGAAGGAGGCCGCTCCACCCAAAGCCGAGAAGAGCGCGAAAAAAGAAGCGAAAAAGGCGGAAAAGAAAGCTGTTAAAAAGAAACTGCCCGAGAAAGGATTCAAACTATCCAAGAAATCGCTCGAGGAACAAATCAAAGAGAAACTCAAGAAAATAGAAGAAGAATCGGGAGAGAACCAATGGGTCGAGGCGGACAAAGCGGATGAGCTCACCAAGCCCGCCTCCCAGGACAAGGTGGCGGAACAGGGGATCGCGGGATTGCTCAACACGGGAGAGTTCGCCAACGTCAACTATAACGACGCCGTCGCTTCCCTGATCTACCAAACATGGCAGCCCCCAAGCAAAACGCCTACTGATAAGGAAGGGTCGACCGTCGTCATCAAATTCAAAATCATGCGGGACGGCAGCGTAATCAACCCCGTGGTCGAGAAAAAATCGGGGAGCGAGGTTCTCGACAACTCCGCCCTCCAGGCGATCAAGGACGCCTCCCCGATGCCGCAGCTCCCCGACGACTATACGGGCGACGCTCTCGAGGTCTGCATGACCTTCGTGCCCATCCTCGATGAGAAGCCGTAATTTTTTTATCCACGGACTGCATAGTTCGAAACGGCGAGTGGGAGAGCCGGCGATTTCACTAATGCCACCCCTTCTCCGTCTCTCGGTATCGCATTTTGGGATTTCGCTATTTCATTCCACACCGCCGAGGGTGTATAATACGGCTCCTTAACCTGGATTATTCATCTTAATATGAAAAATCTCACGAGAATCACAGTTATTACGTTGGCCGCGGCCGCGGCCGTCTCCCTGCGCGCGCCCCACTCCGCCGCGGAGGTCAGGATCACGGTCTCCAAGAAATTCGCGCGGAAGACGGTGATCGCCGTACCGGCTTTCGAGCAAAAGGGCGGCGACCCAAAACTCTCCCCGACTCTTGCGATGCTCCTCAGGTCCGACCTTGATGCGTCCGGCTATTTCGACTCGGTAAAAAAACAGAAATTCGTGGACGAGGTGGACCAGGACGATCGTAAAGATGGGCGGATCAACCTCAAGGAATGGGCGACGCTCAGGGCCGAGATGGTCGTCAAGGCGGATTACGCGGTGCGGGGGAATACGCTCTCGGTCACCTGCCGTCTCTACTCGGTCATGAACGGCGCCAACACCTTCGCCAAGACCTACAGCGGCGATACGTCCGCAACCACCGCCCTGGTCCACACGATCGCCAACGACATCATCAAGGCGGTGACCGGCGAGGTCGGCCTCTGCGGCTCCCAGATCGCATTCGCCTCGGACATGAGCGGCCATAAGGAGATCTACATCATGGAGCTCGGCGGCACCACCTACCGCCAGATCACCAGCGGGAGGGACATCTCCCTATTCCCCGACTGGACACCCGACAGAAAGAGTCTCGTATTCACCTCGTACATACGCGGTTTCCCGGAGCTCTTCATCATCGACCTTGCATCGAGAAGGGCGCGTTCGCTCGCCTCCTTCCCGGGCCTCAACGCCTTCGGCGACGTCTCACCCGACGGCCGGGACATGCTGCTCGTGTTGAGCAAGGCGGGCAACCCGGAGATCTATCGTATGAGCATGATATCCGGCGACCTGACGCGCCTGACGCGGACAAGTTGTGTCGAGTCATCGCCCTGCTGGTCTCCCGACGGCCGGCAGATCGCCTTTGTATCCGACAAGACGGGATCGCCGCAGATATACGTCATGGATTCGTGGGGCAAGGGCGAGCCGAAGCGCATCACCATGAAGGGGAGTTATAACACGAAACCCGACTGGTCCCCCGAGGGTGACAAGATCGCATACTGCTCCAGGGTGGGCGGGTTTGAGCTGCGGATGGTTGACCTGAAGACCCGCGAGGAGATCTCGCTGCCCAGGAGCGGCAGTGACGAGGATCCCTCATGGGCGCCCGACAGCCGCCACCTCGTCTACAGTTCCGAGCGCGGCCACAAGCGCGATCTATATATAATGGATGTCTACGAACAGGCGCCGACCAAGATCACGCATGGAAAGGGCAACTTTTCCGCCCCCGCATGGTCGCCGTAATCTTTGAAACTGCTCCACTTCCCGGTATACTAACTGCCACTACCTCATCCCTTGGTTGCAACTCTCGTTTTGTTTAAGTGATCCATACCCGCCGCGATGCCGGAACACAAATTTAAAAAATTTGTAAAAAAATGTTGACATAAAAACATCTTTACGCTAGTATGTTTCAAGAATTGGCGCATTTTTTTATGAATTGATAGGCATAAATATGTGTTTATGCGTTTATGTTAGTATGCTGGCAAAGGGGGTTATCCCCGTAGCCCTGTGCAAGCGGTTGGCAACTACAACCGAATCAACTGCAAGAGATAACGAAGAAAGGCGATAGGCCGATGAAGAAGAGAACTACCATTTATATGGACGAGGAGCTTCACAAAAAAGTGCGGATGCTTGCCATTAAGGAGAATACGACGATGGCAAAGATATTCGTGCATGCGCTGAGGCGCTATCTTGCTGAAATCCAGGAAGATCCCCGCCAGGAAAAATTCGCTCAGATACTGGGAAATCCTTGACGGCGGATCGCGCGCTAAAGGCAACTTTAAGAATAACACTTGAAAATAGAAACTGGCGAGTGGGTCGGATTATGCGCATCGCATTGACATGTAATCTCAAACCGGGGGCTTCCACAGTTCCTTCACGTGCTGACTACTACGCCGAGTGGGACGATCACAGCACCATAGAATCGGTGGAAGCCGCCCTCTCGGAGTTAGGGACGGTGGCGATCGCGGAAGCCGACGAGGATATCGTCGAAAATCTTAAGCAGGCGCAACCCGACATCGTCTTCAACATCGCGGAGGGGATCGACTCGCCGAGCAGGGAGTCCCAGGTCCCGGTCATTTGTGAACTGTTGGGACTGCCCTACACCGGTTCGGATCCGTTCACCCTCGCCGCATGCCTTAACAAGGCCAGGGCAAAGGAGATCATGTCATTCCATCGCGTCCCCACTCCGGCCTTCCAGGTGATCGCTCATCCGGGACAACCGCTCGACGGATTTAAATTTCCCGTGATCGTGAAACCGCTGTGGGAGGGGTCGAGCATGGGGATCAAAGACGATTCACTCGTTTTTGACAGAAGCGATGTCCCATCCAGGGTGGAGAGGATCGTCTCGCAGTACCGCCAGCCCGCGATCCTTGAATCCTTTCTGAGCGGCAGGGAGTTCACCGCAGCGATCCTTGGGAATGGGAATGATCTAAGGGTGCTCCCGCTGGTCGAAATCGATTTCCGGACGCTGCCGGCGGGCGCCAGTCCCATCTATTCTTACGAGGCCAAGTGGGTCTGGGACACGCCGGCGGCGCCGCTTAAGATATTCACCTGTCCGGCGGAGCTCGACCGGGAATTGGAGACGGAAATCACCGGCCTTTGCAAAAGGGCGTACGTCGCGCTCGGTTGCCGCGACTGGTGCCGTATCGACGTGCGCCTTGACGAGTCCATGAAGCCGCACGTCCTGGAAGTAAACCCCCTGCCAGGCATCCTTCCCGATCCCGACGAAAACTCATGTTTCCCGAAGGCGGCGCGGGCTGCCGGTATGAGCTACGGGGAGCTCATCCGCAAGGTAATGCGCATTGCGTGCGCGCGCTATGGCATGGGAGAGGTATAACCGAACATGAGCACGGTGACAATCCGTCCGATCAGGCGCGGCGACCGCGCTGGAATCGAGGGCCTTCTGGGGCGCGTGACCGAGTTCACGCGCGAGGAGGTTGCCTGCGCGATCGAGCTGGTCGACAGTTCGCTCACGCACGGCAACGATGAAGAAGATTACGCCGTGCACTGCGCCGAGTCTCAAGGCAAAGGCATCATCGGTTTCATCTGCTATGGCAAAACACCGCTCACACAGGGTACGTACGATCTCTACTGGATCGTCATCGATCCCGCGCGCCGGCGGGGAGGCATGGGGAAACGCATGCTCGCCTACCTGGAAAGCGTTTTACGCGCCAAGGGCGCCAGGCTCCTCGTGGCGGAGACCTCATCGCAGGCCGCTTATGCGCAGGCTCGTTCGTTTTATGCAAAAGAGGGATTCCGCGAGGAGTCCAGAATCAGGGACTATTACGCGCCTGGAGACGATCTTGTGATTTATTGCAAGAGGTACCAGGCCTAGAAATAACCATGGGGCAATGCTCGCTTGACACGGCGAGCTCAAGGGAGGAGGAAACATTGCAGTCGCGACTGAGAACCACCGTATGGAAGGACGTACCGGACACCGATTGGAACAACTGGAAGTGGCAGTTGAAAAACAGGGTCACGTCGCTCGCCGAGATCTCTCAATTCGTAAAGCTTACCGCGGAGGAGGAGAGCGGCATCAGGCGCGAGGAGGACAGGCTCCCCATGGCGATCACGCCGCATTTCCTCTGTCAGCTTGACCTGGATAACCCCGAGTGCGCCTTGAGGAAACAGGTCATCCCGCAGATAGAGGAACATTTTTTCTGTTCGCGCGAGATGGAAGACCCGTGCGGCGAGGAGAAGGATTCGCCGGTCCCCAGGGTGGTGCATCGTTATCCCGACCGCGTCCTCCTGATCGCCACCGAGGCATGTGTCAGCTACTGCCGCTATTGCACGCGGAAGCGCATCGTGGGCCGGAGGCCGCAGAGCATCGATCGCGAGCAGCTTGCGAGGGCGTGCGATTACATCGCCGGCAACAAAAAAATACGCGACGTGCTCATCTCCGGAGGCGATCCGCTGTCGCTGTGCGACGAGAAGATCGAGATGATCCTAAAGTCACTGAGGGAAATAAAGCACGTCGAGATCGTGAGGATCGGAACGCGGGCTCCGGTGTTCCTGCCGCAGCGGATAACGCCCGAGCTGGTGGGGATGCTGAGAAAGTACCACCCGGTATACCTGAGCATCCATTTCTCGCACCCGAGGGAGGTCAACCCCGAAACCGCGCGGGCCTGCGAAATGCTCGCCGACGCCGGCATCCCACTCGGGAGCCAGACGGTGCTCCTCCGGGGCATCAACGACAATGCGGTGACGATCAAGAAACTGCTCCAGGAGCTGCTGCGGATCCGCGTGAGGCCGTACTACCTCTACCAATGCGACCTCGCCGTCGGGACCGAGCACTTCCGCACGCCGATTTCGACGGGGATCAACATCATCGAGAAACTCCGCGGCCACACCACCGGTTACGCCGTCCCCACCTTCGTCGTGGACGCCCCCGGCGGCGGGGGGAAAATACCGCTCGGCCCCAGCTACTTCATCTCCCTGGTCGAGGGCAGGGCGGTCTTAAGGAATTACGCGGGGAAGATCTTCGAATATCCGGAGCCGATGGATGCGCAGCGCCTCAAGTTGAAGCTCTGCAAGGAGGAGATCCCCGAGAAAACCCCGCCGTTACTCGTCACATAACGGATTTGCGCGCCCCGTCCCGTCCCGAAGGGATCCCTTTGGGAAAGGGGCCCATTTGGGGCGCGTGCATTTTTGCAGATTATTTTTTTCAGATTATCTATTGACAGAAAAACGCCGGTATAGTAACTTGCGCATAATGGAGGTGCATTGTCTATCATAGGCTCTGCATGTAAATGATGCAGAAAGGAGGTGGATGTTGAAGAAGGTGGTGGCCCTAGTTCTTGCCGTAACGTTCAGCACAGTCTGGAGCGTCGTGCCAATCCTTGCGGGTGAGGGCCCCGTGCCTGCTGGCGCACCCGCCGCGGTGACCAGCGCGGCCCCAGCGGAACCGGTGGCGGCTTCCGGCGAGTCGGGCTGGACCCTTACTGGTGGGTCCAAGGAGAAGAATCCGAGAACCGCCGCGCTCTTGTCGGCTATCGCGCCGGGCGCCGGTCAGTGGTACAACGGCGAACTCCTCACGTGGAAAACCGCTGCGATGCTCGCGGCTGAGGGTGGTTCCATATTCGTCCTCGCCTTTTTTGCGGCGGGGGGAGCTGGACACGACGCCAGGATGGTGTGCATGGCCGGTGCGGGCGGTATGATCGCAACCGCCGGAGTGAGCGCCTGGGATGCATGGCGTTCCGCGAAGAGAATCAATGGTCTCGCGCTGGAAATGGACAAGAACCGGACGATGGTGAGCTACAATATCCCCTTTTAGTACAAGCCCATTTCGTACGGTTGCATGAGAGGTAATCAAGCCTCCCGGGTCAAAAGCCCGGGAGGCTTTTTATTCCACTGCAGCTTTTGTCAGAGTGTAACCACAGAGTACACAGAGAAATAGCACACCCCAAAGGGGTCCCTTGGGGAGAGGACACCGAGATTTACGGCAGCAAAAACAGCTCTTGTTTCTGGTTGCTGGAATAATCTGTGTGCATCCGTGTTCATTTGTGGTTAAAATCGATATTGGTTTTATTTCTCTGTGCACTCTGTGTCTTCTCTGTGGCCTCTGTGGTTGCCTTTGAACGTGGTTACCCCGGCCGTTGCGGATTTGGGCGTAATGTGGTAAGAATAGACCCTCGGGGGATGCACAACCGTCCATGAAATTCCTCACCGAGCTCGGCGCCATCGCACTCTTCGGTTTCAGGAGCCTTTTGTGGGCCATCACTCCTCCCTTCTTTTTCAGGGAGACGCTCAGGCAGATGGCCCGCGTGGGCGGGCGCTGCCTTGTGCCCGTGATATGCGTGGTCGCGCCGTTCGGGATGATCATCACGCTCCAGGGATTGCACATCGTCAACCTCTTCGGCGTGCAGCGGATGCTGAGCAGCATTCTGGTGGTTTCGCTCCTCCGCGAGCTCTCCCCCGGCCTCTCAGGGATCATGATGGCCGCGCAGGCGGGCAGCACCGCGGCGGCCGAGCTCGGGACCATGCGGGTCAAGGATGAGGTGGACGCCCTCTCGGTGATGGCGGTCAATCCCTTCCAGTATCTCATCGTCCCCCGCCTGGTTGCGCTCACCCTGATGTGCCCGATCGTGAACGCAATCGCATGTTTCAGCGGGATCGTCAGCGGCTATGTATCCGCGGTATTGCTCAAAGGGGTCAACCGCGGGGCCTTCATGGCGAACCTCTACGGCTTCGTGGACATCATGGATATCTGGGGAGGTATCATCAAGACCCTCGTCTTCGGTTTTATCATAGGGCTGATAAGCTGCTACTACGGCTACCACGTGAAGGGAGGGGCGGAGGGGGTTGGGAAGGCGGCGAACGACGCCGTCGTCCGCTCCATCATCACCTTCCTGGGCGTGAACTATTTTCTAACGTCGGCGCTACTGGCGCTGGCGAGGTGAAACGAAGAGAAACAGAGCGCATTTTTCACAAAGAGTAAAAGAGAGAAAGAGACATCCTCAATATCGGAATTTGGGGTTTGTTCTCCTGAGGCGGATCCTCCTTGGGCGGAGGATTTGGGATTTCATGGGGAATTTATCATTTCTGAAGCGGTCTCTTTTACTCTTTGTAAAACCCGGCATGGTCCTGTTATGAACTCGGATCGAAAACGGTCTCCCGTGGCGGCGGCGCTGGCGCAGGTTGGCGGCTGGGGGATCTTCAGCGCGCACACGATGGGTTGGGCCTTCGGCTCCCCTCCGCTCGTCGCCAATGTATTCGAGGAGGCGTACCGCATCGGCGTCCAGTCCCTCTTAATCGTGTGCGTCATCGCCGCGTTTATAGGCGGCAACATCGCCCTTCAGGGATATTACGTATTCAAGGAGTTCGGCGGCCAGAATCTCGTGGGAATCTTCGTCGCCCTCACCTGTGTGCGCGAGATGGGTCCCATCGTGGCTGGATCGATGGTTGCAGCCAAGGCAGGCACCGCCATGGCTGCTTCAATCGCCGCCATGCGCGTTAAAGGACAGATAGACGCGCTCGAGGTTATGGCGGTGAACCCCTATCGCTACCTCATCGTCCCGCGTCTGGTTGCCGCGCTGATCGCCCTCCCCCTCCTCGTGGTATTCGCCGATTTCTTTACCGTCGCCGCCGCATACTGCGTCTCCGTCTTCCAGCTCGGCGTCAGTTCCGGCGCCTTTATGGAAAACGTGGCAGACTACACCGCCATGAGCGACGTCTTATTCGGCATGGCCAAGGGCATGGTGTTCGCACTCCTGATCTGCCTCCTCAGTTGTTATCAGGGGTGCCATTCCGAGCCGGGGCCCGAGGGCGTGGGGATGGCCACCAATCGGGCCGTTGTGAGCGTGTGCGTCGTGTGCATTATGGTGAATTATTTCTTGAGTGAAATGATGTACGGATAAATGCCCGCGAGGCGTAGCTCGTAGTCACGAAATACGAGCGACGAGATACGATATACAAGATACGCACTATGATCGAATACATTGGGGTATCCAAATCATTCGGTGAGCTCAAGGTCCTGGAAGACATCTCGTGTAAGATCCCGGACTCCCGGATCACCGTTTTTATCGGACCGAGCGGCGTGGGAAAAAGCGTGCTCATGAAGATGTTGGTGGGGCTGGAGAAGCCGGATTCCGGCGCCGTTCGCGTCGACGGCGAGGACGTCACACGCATGGACGAGCGGAGTCTCTACCGCCTGAGAAGAAAAATGGGAATGCTCTTCCAGGACGGAGCGCTCCTCGACTCCATGACGGCGGGGGAGAACGTCGCATTCCCCATGAGGCAGCATACGGACATGACAGAGGCGGAGATCGCGCGCGCCGTAGCCCAAAAGCTCTCGCTGGTCGGCATGCCGGGATGCGAGGAGAAATGGCCCTCGGAGCTTAGCGGCGGCATGCGCAAACGGGTGGGCCTGGCAAGGGCCATTGCGCTGGATCCCGCGATAGTCCTATTCGACGAGCCGACGTCGGGTCTCGACCCCCTCATGGCCGACGCGATAGACGAGCTCATCCTGGACATGCAACGGAAGCTCGGCTGCACCTTTGTGGTCATAAGCCACGACATCCCGGGAACGTACAAGATCGCCGACCGCGTCGGCGTCCTCTACGACGCGCGGTTGATCGCGTACGGGGAGAAAGAGGAGATCTACCGGTCACGCGATCCCATACTCGTCAAATTCTTCTCGCGGGACCGGTTACTGGTTCCTGGTAACAGATAATGTTTTTGCGCCTGATTTACCTGATTACCCTGAATGTCGGAGAAAATCAGGGTAATCAGGTGCAAAAGAAGATATCTTAAGAAATTGTAACATTGGGATTTGGGATTTGGGATTTGGGATTTTCCCCAAGGGAGGCTTTATGGACAAGCGATTTAAGTACGAGGTCACCGTGGGGCTTTTTGTCATAGCCGCCGCGCTCATTCTCGGTTACATCTCGCTCAAGATTTCGAGGATACGGGTCCGGGACGGGATAGATATCAACGTAGCCTTATCCCATGCCTGCGGACTCGTGAAAGACGCACCCGTGGCCGTGTCGGGAGTGGAGGTGGGCTACGTCAAAGGGCTCAAGCTCGATTCGGGAAAGGCGATCGTCGCCGCCCGCATCGCTTCCTCCGCGGGCTTAAGGAGAGATCTCAAGGCGACCGTACGCTCGAAGAGCCTCCTCGGAGAGCCGTACCTCGAGCTCATTCCCGCGGGCCGGACCGCGCCACTTCTCAAAAATGGCGACACGGTCATCAATACGACGACGCCGGTCCAGATAGACCAGGTGGTCTCCTGGCTCGGCGC
>CAYWRA010000015.1:0-17309 GCA_964460305.1 uncultured bacterium | reverse complement strand
AGGCGGGCCGCTTTATCAAGGCGCTCTCAGAGGACCCCGCCGCCACGCGCCGCATCGTCAAAAACGCCGACGAGCTCCTCGCGAAGCTCTCTACGCTCGACGCGGCGAGCCTTAAGGAATTCATCCAGCAACTGAAGATCAAAGCGAGGCTGTGGTGACAAAGAGTTTATCTTTCACAAAGAGTAAAAGAGAGCGAGAGGCACTCCGCGGATTGGGTGGATATACTTATAGAAGCCAGAATCCAGGAGCCGGAATACAGAATACCGACTCCTGAACTTTATCTTCATCTTCTGGATTCCGATCTATCTTCTTTGCAGGTAGGTATACTATCGGTGGTTGATGAATAGATCAGGGTAAAGAATTGTATATACTCTTTCCCTCTTTTACTCTTTGTAAAACTCTGACCACTGCCTCTTTGTAGGTTTTTTGATGGCGCGCATTGCCTTCTACATAAGCTGCCACGGCCTCGGCCACGCGATGAGGATGAAGGAGCTCCTCTCGTGGCTACACAGGGGAGATCCGTCAATCCGCCTGTACGTCATGGGGATGATGCCCCGCTGGGTCTTCGAGGAGGCCCCCCGAGTGCCACTCACCCATCGGACCGTCCGGTGCGACGTCGGCGCCGTCCAGGCGGACAGCCTCCATCTCGACGTCGCACGCACGCTCGAAGAGAACGCGGATTTCTACCGCGACCTGGACCCGCTCGTTCAGTCAGAGGCCGATTTCATACGCCGGGAGAAGATCGATCTCATCGTGGGCGACATTCCCCCGCTTGCGTTTCTCGTGGCCTCGGAGGCCGGCGTACGAAGCATCGCCATAGGAAATTTCTCATGGGACTGGATCTACGAAGGATATGTTGAGGAGCGCCCGCGTTACCGCTACCTCGTCGATCTCGTACGGGATGCATATGCCCGCGCCGATCTGCTCTTGCGCCTCCCCTTCCACGGCGATATGGGCTCATTCCATAGGGTATCGGACATTCCACTCATCAGCCGCTCGGCGACCCTGCCGCGCGCCGAGGCGCGGAAGCGGCTCGGGATAGGCGCTGACGAGACTAGGAGGGTGGTGTTCGTTTCGATGGGCGGCCATGACAATGCCGGGATCGTCAAGGGGGCGGCGGCGGAGTTCGGGGATTACGTCTTCATATCGTTTTTCAACGTCAGCGACCGGATGAAGCAGTTGATACTGCCGGACGATAGGGCGGGGCTTCCCCACCCCGACATCGTCCGTGCGAGCGACTGTGTGATCAGCAAGCCGGGATACTGCACCGTAGCGGAATGCATCGCGAACCGGACCCCGCTCATCTACACGTCGCGCGATAGCTTCCGCGAATTCCCCGTCATGGAGGCGGCGGTGAAGCGATACAGCCTTTCGTACCGCATGCCGAGAGACGACTTCCACGCGGGAGCGTGGCGGAAGCACCTCGACGCATTTTTTGAAAAGGGGCGCGCGTTCCGCTGGCCCGAGATACCCATCGACGGCGCCGCCGCGGCTGCTCGCATCATCATGGAATGGTTGAAGTAATGTTGCGCTTGGGCCCCAATATGTTCGTGCGGCGCCGGGCAGCTTCCTATATAATAACGAATCCGATGAGGTAGATATGCCAGACGATCAACAACTTGACAACCTCCAGGAGAGGCTCGGTTGCCGATTCAGGAACAAGGCGCTCCTGATCGAGGCCCTTTCCCATTCATCCTACGTGAATGAGAATTCGGACGCCGACGCCTCCAGCAACGAACGGATGGAGTTCCTCGGCGACTCCGTTCTCGGGCTGCTCATTACTCAGTATCTCTTCGAGCACTACCCGGATTGTTCCGAGGGAGAGCTGACTCTCATGAAATCGGTCCTGGTGAGCGAAGTGACCCTCGCCGGGATCGCCCAGAGAATCGAACTCGGCCAATGTCTCTTTCTCGGGAAGGGCGAGGCGACGAGCGGGGGCGCAGAGCGCGCATCGAACCTCTCGAACGCCCTCGAGGCCTTGCTTGCCGCGATCTATCTCGATGCGGGGCTTGAGGAGACCCGCCGCATCACGGAGGGCCTATTTAGAACGGACCTGGAGAGAATCGCTACCACCCGGCACAGTCTGAACTACAAGAACCTGCTTCAGCACTATAGCCAGGAGCGCGAGGGCGCCATGCCGGAATACGTCCTGCTCGGCAGCCACGGCCCGCAGCATGAAAAACTTTTCGAGATAGAGGTCAGGATCAAGGGCGTGCCGCTCGGCAAGGGTTCCGGGCGGAGCAAAAAAGAGGCGGAGCAGGAAGCCGCGCGAGCCGCGCTCGACGCCATCGGCGTGCAGTAGCATTCCGAAGAGTTGTTTGCCTCAGCACCCCGAAACTGTAGTTCACATCCCTCGAAGAGGCCCCTTCGGGACGTGCCAATCCGTGTAATCCATGGATAAAGTCGGTGATGGGCCGGGATAGGGCAGCGCCGTTCAAAATTAGATGAAAAAATGCCCGAGATGGGATATTATTGGGCATTCTGCGACAGGGAGATTGTCATGCCGATGAGACATGAGGCGATTACCAAGGGGGTCGAGAGAATGCCCCACCGGGCGCTCCTTTTCGCGACGGGGCTCGGGCGCGACGATCTGTCGAAACCGTTTATCGGCGTAGCCACGTCCTGGAACGATCTGATCCCCGGGCACGTGCATATGCGCACCCTGGAGAGATTCATCGAGCGGGGAATTTTCGCCGCGGGCGGCGTCGCGTTCTTCTTCGGCATCCCGGGGGTCTGCGACGGGATCGCCATGGGACATGAGGGGATGAGATACTCGCTCCCGTTGCGCGAGCTGATCGCGGATTCCGTCGAATCAGTCGCCCGCGCGCACGCGTTCGACGGCCTCGTCCTACTCACGAACTGCGACAAGATCACGCCGGGAATGCTGATGGGGCTAATGCGCCTGGACGTCCCCGGCATCGTCGTCACCGCCGGGCCGATGCTCACGGGAAACTACAAGGGGCGAAAACTCTCCCTGGTCAAGGACACCTTTGAAGCAATCGGACGTTTCAAGGCGGGAGAGATCGACGAAGAGGAATTAAGCGAGATTGAGGTCAGGGCCTGTCCGGGGCCCGGCTCCTGCCAGGGCCTCTACACGGCAAACACCATGGCATGTGTGACGGAGGCGATGGGACTTTCACTGCCCGGCTGTGCGGCCACGCCAGCCGTCGCTTCGGAGAAGCTCCGCATCGCCCAGGCGAGCGGCGGCAGGGTCGTCGAGCTGGTCCGGAAAGGGGTCACTGCCAGGAAGATCGCAACGCGCGCCGCGTTCGCCAACGGTATCCGGGTGGACATGGCGCTTGGCGGCTCAACGAACACCGTTCTGCACATACCGGCGATCGCGCACGAGGCGGGGATCGAGCTCCCCCTGGAAACGTTCGACCGTGTGTCAAAAAACACCCCGCACATTGCGAGCCTCCAGCCGGGGGGCGATTGGTGCATGGAAGACCTCTATCGCGCCGGCGGCATTCCTGCGATCCTCTCGGTGCTCAAGGGGAAGATCGAGGATGCGGCCACCGTAAGCGGAAAGAGCATCCTCCAGATCGCCAAAGAGGGCGTGGTATGTGACGGGGAAGTGATCAAGTCGTTAAAAGAGGCGTACAGCCCCGAGGGAGGCATAGCCATACTCAAGGGGAACCTGGCGCCCGAGGGCGCCGTCGTCAAACAGAGCGCTGTCAAACCGGAGCTGAAGCGGTTCAAGGGGACCGCAGCGGTATTCGACTGCGAGGAGGCGGCCATGAAGGCCGTGATGGGAAAACGCATTCCTCCAGGCTCGGTGATCGTCGTCCGTTATGAGGGCCCTAAGGGCGGTCCTGGTATGCGGGAAATGTTATCGCTCACGGCGGCTATCGTCGGGATGGGATTAGCCGACCGCGTCGCCCTAATCACCGATGGCCGTTTCTCCGGAGGGACGCAAGGGCCATGCATCGGCCACATCTCGCCAGAGGCGATGGAGGGAGGGCCGATCGCGGTCATAAGAGACGGAGACGGAATAGAGATCGACATGCGGAAGCGCGCCATTACCATCGCCCTGAGCGAGCGCGAGCTGACTGCTCGCCTGAAGAAATGGAAGCCTCCCGAGCCGAAGGTTAAAAGCGGATACCTCGCCCGCTATGCCCGCTCGGTAACATCCGCGGCGACGGGAGCGATTTGTGAATAAATCCATTGTTCGTACTTCGTCGTTCGTACTTCGTACTTCGTACATTGTAGATATGTCGCGTGTATGGGAAACATAAAGAGCTTTAAGGAACTGAGGATCTGGCAAAAGGGGATAGACCTCGTAAAGGATGTGTATGCGATCACGGAGCACTTCCCGAGACATGAGCTCTTTGGGTTGACCTCCCAGATGAGGAGATCCGCGATATCCATCCCGTCAAACGTAGCAGAAGGATTTAAACGCAGCCACAATAAAGAGTACGCCCAGTTTCTTCACATTGCCCTGGGTTCGGCTGCCGAACTTGAGACACAGTTAATCATCGCGCGGGAATTAGGGCATGCACCTTACGATAAAGAGCTGTATGATTCTATTCTTGAGAAATTGGACCACGTATCGAGGATGATCTCTTCTCTGCTCGCAAAGTTGAAATGACGCATAACCGTTATAGCTGTTACGATGTACGCAGGACGAAGTACGATGTACGGGGGTATGCATAATGAAGGGTTGCGAAATAGTCGTTGAGGCGTTGCTCAAAGAGAACGTCCAGGTCATGTTCGGCTACCCCGGCGGCATGATTATGGACGTCTTCGATGCGCTCTACGACTCGCCCATCAATTTCATCCTCACGCGGCACGAGCAGGGGGCGGCCCACGCCGCCGACGGCTATGCGCGCGCCACGGGGAAGGTCGGCGTGTGCATCGCCACGTCGGGCCCCGGTGCGACAAACCTCGTCACCGGAATCGCGACCGCGTACATGGACTCCGTTCCCATGGTCGCCATCACCGGGCAGGTTCCTACGCCGATGATCGGCAACGACGCCTTCCAGGAGGCTGACATCGTCGGGATCACGCGCCCCATAACCAAGCACAACTTTCTCGTCAGCAGGGTGGACGACCTCCCGCGGATTATGAAGGAGGCGTTTCTGATCGCCTCCACGGGCCGCCCCGGACCGGTCCTGATAGACCTTCCCAAAGACGTCCAGAAGGCCGAGACGGCGCAAACCTATCCGGAGAACATCGAGCTCCGGGGATATAAGCCGACCTATGAGGGGCACCCGCAGCAGATCAAGCGGGCGGCAATGGAGATTGCAAAGGCGAAGAAACCGATCATTTATGCAGGCGGCGGCGTGATCGGCTCCGACGCGGCGAAGGAGCTAAGGGATCTCGCCGTCAAGGCGGCGATTCCGGTGGCGACCACTCTCCTCGGACTCGGGGCGTTCCCTGAAGCACACGAACTTTCGCTCGGGATGCTCGGGATGCACGGGACGGTCTACGCGAACTACGCGACCATGGGGGCCGACCTGATCATTGCCATCGGCGCGCGCTTTGACGACCGCGTGACGGGGAAGCTCGCCGCTTTCGCGCCTAGCGCCCGCATCATCCATATCGACATAGACCCCGCCTCCGTACAGAAGAACGTCAGGGTGGATACCCCCATCATCGGGGACGTGAAGAGCGTGTTGAAAGAGCTCAACAAGCTCGTCCGAAAGTGCGACTCCGCGGAGTGGTTGAAAACGATCAAGGGGTGGAAGAAAGAGCATCCCCTTGCTTACAATGGGGATGGGGGAACGTTGAAGCCCCAATTCGTGATCGAAAAGATGCGGGAGATTGCGAAGGGCGATGCGATCGTTGCCACCGACGTCGGCCAGCACCAGATGTGGGCGGCCCAGTACTGCAAGGTCATGAAGCCGCGGACGTTCCTTTCGTCGGGCGGCCTC
The DNA here is from genome assembly GCA_964460305.1 of uncultured bacterium. Classification (GTDB taxonomy): domain Bacteria; phylum Auribacterota; class Tritonobacteria; order UBA1439; family UBA1439; genus JAPLCX01. The sequence continues at coordinate 11,436 of CAYWRA010000015.1, read as the reverse complement.
GGCACGATGGGGTACGGCTTCCCCGCAGGCATCGGCGCACAGGCGGCGTTTCCCGATAGATTGGTTGTGGTGATCTCGGGCGACGGGGGTTTCCAGATGAACATCCAGGAGCTCGCGACCGCGGTGGACTATAACCTCCCCGTTAAGGTCCTCGTCCTCAATAACCGCTACCTCGGCATGGTGAGGCAGTGGCAGCAGCTCTTCTACGGGGGGCGCTATGCCTCGACCTGCCTGGCCCGCGACGTTAGCTGCCCGAAGATTTGCGACGGGAAGCAGAAGAAATGCCCCCCGTACGTTCCGGACTTTGTGAAGGTCGCCGAGGCCTACGGCGCCGTGGGGATGCGGGTGGAAAAAGAGGCGGAGGTCGCGCCGGCGCTCAAACAGGCGTTCAAGGTAAAAAAGCCCGTCGTCGCGGAATTCGTGGTCGCACGGGAGGAGAACGTTTTCCCCATGGTGCCCGCCGGGGCCGCCATGCAGGAGATGATTAAGGGGATAGAGTTGGCCTAGAGTATGAAATCCCAAACCCAAAATCCCAAATCCCAAGTATCATTATAGGATTAGGCGGGTTATGAAACACACAATAAGCGTGCTGGTGGAGAATAAATTCGGGGTGCTCGCGCGGATAGCAGGTCTCTTCAGCGGGCGGGGATACAATATCGACAGCCTCTCCGTGGCGGAGACCATCGACCCGACCGTCTCGCGGATGACGATCGTCGCGCACGGCGACGACCGCATCATCGAGCAGATCACCAAACAGCTCAACAAGCTCATCGACGTAATAAAGGTGCAGGATTACGCAGGCGAGAATTTTCTGGAGCGCGAACTCGTCCTCGTAAAGGTCCACACCACCTCCAAGAATCGCTCCGAGGTGATGCAAATCGTCGACGTCTTCCGGGGGAAGATAGTCGACGTCGGCCATTCCTACGTGACCGTGGAGCTCACCGGGACGGAAGACAAGGTCGAGGCCATGATCGGCCTTCTTAAGCCGTTCGGCATCCGGGAGTTGGTGAGGACGGGGAAGATCGCTATATCTAGGAAATCCCAAATTCCAAATCCCAAATCCCAAAGTACAAAGGATGGATGACAGAGTGCATTGTTACGTCATCTGTCAGAAAGAAAGGAAGGGTCCAATGCTCAAGATTTACTACGACAAGGATGCGAACATGCGCGTCTTGAAGGGAAAGACGATCGCGATCCTCGGCTACGGCAGCCAGGGGCACGCGCAGGCGCAGAACCTGCGCGACAGCGGCGTAAAGGTGATCGTCTCCGAACTGGAGGGAACGGACAACTACCAACAGGCGGTGAAAGAGGGTTTCAAGCCCGTCTCCGCGGCCGAGGCCGCTAAGGAAGCCGACATCATCCACTTTCTCCTGCCCGACGAGGTCCAGGCGACGGTGTACGCGAAAGACGTTAAGCCCGCGCTTAAGAAAGGGATGGCGCTCGCCTTCTCACATGGGTTCAACATCCATTTCGGGCGCATCGTTCCGCCGAAGGACGTGGACGTTTACATGGTCGCTCCAAAAGGCCCCGGGCACCTCGTCCGGCGCGTATTCACGGAGGGCAAGGGGGTCCCCTGCCTGATGGCCGTCTACCAGGACTCGACTGGAAAGGCCAAACAGACCGCCCTCGCTCACGCGCGGGGGATCGGGGGTACGAGGGCAGGCGTCATCCAGACGACGTTCGGGGAGGAGACGGAGACCGACCTCTTCGGCGAGCAGTGCGTCCTCTGCGGCGGCCTCACCGAGCTCATCCGGGCAGGCTTCGATACCCTTGTGGAGGCCGGTTATCAACCCGAGATCGCCTATTTCGAGTGTCTTCACGAGATGAAGCTCATCGTGGACCTCATGTACGAGAACGGCATCCAGAACATGCGTTACTCCATCAGCGACACCGCGGAGTACGGCGACGTCACGCGCGGCAGGAGAATCATCACGGCCGAGACGCGCGCGGAGATGAAGCGCATACTCGGGGAGATACAGCGCGGCGAGTTCGCCAGGGAATGGATACTCGAGAACATGGCCGGCCGGCCGGTGTACAAGGCGCTTGTGCGCCAGGGGAAGGAGCACCTGATAGAGAAGGTCGGGGCGAAGCTCCGGGGGATGATGGCGTGGATCGGGAAGAAATCCCAAATCCCAAATCCCAAATCCCAATAAATGTGGGTATGGATATATGTCTGACAAGCTCATTATATTCGATACCACGCTCCGCGACGGTGAGCAGTCGCCGGGGGCGAGCCTGAACGAGCGCGAAAAGCTGGAAGTTGCCACCCAGCTTGAGCGGTTGAAGGTCGACGTCATCGAGGCGGGTTTCCCCATTGCTTCTCCTGGCGACTTCGCCGCCGTTCGCCAGATTGCCGCCGCCGTGCGCGGCCCCGTCATCGCAGGGCTCGCACGCGCTCTCTCCCAGGACATCGAAAAAGCGGCCGAGGCCCTTGAGAAGGCCTCCAGACCCCGCATCCATATATTTCTTGCAACGTCGAGCATCCATCGTCGCTATAAGTTGAAAAAGGCGAAAGACGAGATCCTCAAGCTCGCGGTCAGTTCGGTGCGGAAGGCGCGGAGCTACGTGGATGACGTCGAGTTTTCACCGGAGGACGCATCGCGGACGGAACCCGACTTCCTCGCCGAGGTTGTGGACGCTGTGATCAAGGCGGGCGCCGGCACCGTAAATATTCCCGATACGGTCGGCTACGCAACCCCCGAGGAGTTCGGCAAGCTTATTCGCTTTTTGAAGGACAACGTCCCATCCATCCCGAAAGCGGTGATCTCCGTCCATTGCCACAACGACCTTGGCCTCGGGGTTGCCAATTCCTTGAGCGCCATACTGAGCGGCGCGCGCCAGGTGGAGTGCACCATCAACGGCATAGGGGAACGGGCCGGCAACGCCTCGCTCGAAGAGATCGTGATGACCGTCAAGACCCGCCCGGACGTCTATAAGACCAGCGGCGGCGTCGACGCCCGCCGCCTCTGGAAGACAAGCCGCCTCGTGAGCCGCCTCACCGGCATTCCGATCCAGCCGAACAAGGCGATCGTGGGCGACAATGCCTTTGCCCATGAGGCGGGGATACACCAGGACGGCGTGCTCAAAAAGCGGAGCACCTACGAAATCATCACTCCGGAATCCGTGGGCTGGAAGGGCACGTCGATGGTCATGGGAAAGCATTCGGGGAGCCATGCGTTCAGGGAACGTTTGAGGCAGCTCGGGCACGAGCTTGCTCCCGATGAGATCGAGAAGGCGTTCCGCCGTTTCAAGGACCTCGCCGATAAGAAGAAGGTGATCTTCGACGACGATCTCGAGGCGATCATCGAGGATGAGATATCGTCCATCCCGGAGGAGTACCGACTCGACTACATCAGCATATCGAGCGGCAACAAGACGCTTCCCACCGCGACCATCAGGCTCATGCGCGGAGATAAACTGCTGCAAGATGCGGCATGTGGCGATGGGCCGGTCGACGCCGCGATGAAAACGATCAGGCGCATCACCGGGATCGAGTGCGCGCTCGCCGACTACTCGCTGCGCGCCGTCACCGGCGGCACCGACGCCCTTGGCGAGGTCACGGTGAAGGTCTCGAGCGGCCCCTATGCGGAAACCGGGCGCGGGACGAGCACCGACATCATCGAGGCGAGCGCCAAGGCGTACCTCAATGCGCTCAACAAGGTGATCTGGCGCAGGGGACAGAAAAAGAAGGCGGCGCAGCCGCGGTTCTGACGCTAATTGAAACCACTGCAATTCGAAACAGCGAATGGGAGAGTGGGAGAATCGTCCCGAAGGGACCCCTTCGGGGGCGACTCTGAAGCTACAAAATCGCCCATTCGCCGGCTCGATCCTTCTCCCCTCCATTATTGGGATTTGGGGTTTGGGATTTGGGATTTTCCCCGATGACGATACTTCTGGCTTTTTTCATCTTTATCCTCGGCGCCATCGCCGGAAGCTTCCTGAACGTCTGTATCCACCGGATGCCGCGCGACCAGTCCATCGTTTTTCCGCCGTCCCACTGCCCCCATTGCAAGACGTCGATCAAGCCATACGACAACGTCCCCATCATCAGCTATCTCGTCCTCGGCGGTCGCTGCCGCAGTTGCAAAAGCCGCATATCGCCCCGCTACCTCGTCGTGGAGCTTTTGACCGCCGTCTGCTTTCTCGCTATTTCGCTCACGTTCGCGCACGCGCTACCCATGATGATCGTCGCCCTGATATTCTTCTGCTCGCTCATCGTCGTATTTTTTGTCGACCTTGAACATCAGATCATCCCCGATGAGATCAGCCTGGGTGGAATCGCGTTCGGCATAATTGCAAGCATTGTGTACCCCCCGATCCAGCATACGACATCCCACTATCTCGCGTTCGTGCGGTCTCTCGAGGGCCTTGTTGCGGGAGGCGCGCTTTTCTGGTTCATCCGCATCGTCGGAGGACGCGTGTTTAAAAAAGAGGCACTCGGTTTCGGGGACGTCAAGCTCATGGCCGCCATCGGCGCCCTTCTCGGGCCGTCACTCGTACTCCTCACCGCATTCCTCGCCGCGCTCGTCGGATCGGTCATGGGGCTAACGCTCATCGCCATCGGCAGGGCGGAGCTTGGTTCGCGCCTCCCGTTTGGACCGTTCATCTGCCTGGGCGCCGCTACTGCCTTCCTCTACGGCCATCGGTTCATCGCCTGGTACCTTAGTTTGCTGAGGTGAGCGCGCGATATAATAATTCGGAAGCAACCACTGGCAAATGACAAAACGCAATAAGGTTTCATTTGGTCATTTGTAATTCATTTGTCATTTCTTATCAGTGGCTAAGCGCTGAGATCGTACAAGCGGGAAGGGTAATCGTGATACCGCGAAGGCTTTCATACGCATTCGGCGCGCTCCGCAAAGGGCGCTTGATCTTCCTATTCTTCATTTGCGTGCTTATCCCCATATTCCCCCTCGCCTATCTGGCATTACGTTCCATGGGGGGGGACGAGGAAATCATCGCCACCACCATCAACGAACATCTGGAGAGGGTTGGGGCCTCCTTTCTGCGACTGGCGTTGAGACCCATACTCGATTGTGAAACTGCATTTTCGGAAAGCGTCCGCCAGGACGTCTCTCTGGATCAACTCACCGCGGGATTGCCCAAGGCGGCCAAGCTCTGCCCCACGTTCTCGAGCGTCTTTCTGCTCGACTCGCGTCTCAAGCCGCTCTACCCCTTTAGCGAGACGGGGGATCAAACCGTCGACTGGATCCTCGGCACCCATCCCCCGCCGAACATCACGGAATACTCGCAGGCAATGCGAGTGGGGGGCAGGAAGGAGTTCATTGCGAGGGAGCCGGCGGCGGCATTGAAGGAGTACCGGGCGGCGTTGATGAACTCTCACGAAAATATCACCAAGGCCGTCGCGCTCGCTGCGGCGGCGAGGTGTTGCGTGAAGCTGGGAAACTACCAGGGGGCCCTGGTGTTTTTCAGAGAGATCCTCTCGCGCATCGATGATGACGTATTCTATAACGGCCTTTCCCTGAAGCTCCTCGCAATGTACGGGAGCGCAATCGCGGAGAAGGAGGTGGGGCAGCCCGCGCGCACGGCGGAGCTGTTCCTGGATATCATGAACGGGCTATCCGCCGGCGAGATGGCGGGCAACGTGTACGAGGCCTCATACTATGCCTCAATGCTCCAGGAGCAGAAGAAATTGCTCATCGGCATTACCGATATCAGAGAGGATTTCGATTCGGATTTCGACCAGGCGTTCAGCGGATGGACGGACATGCGCAGGGATGCCCTGGCAATGGAAAGGGCCAGGGATAAATTCAGATTTGAATTTCAGGAGGTCCTTGAAGGCGGCCCTCAATCGCCGCTGCGCTTAAAGACGATCTCCAAGGTTGCCGACGGGGAGGACCTCATTTTGATGTGCGGCCCGATCAAAGTTCATGGCGTCGCGAAGCCCGGCGTTATGGCGGTTTTACTCGACACGCACGAGGTGAGGAGAGAGGTGGGCGAGATGTTGCGCGGGGCCCTCGAAACCGAGCCTGAAGTGAACGTGACCCTGCTGGACTCGACGGGGAAGCCCATCTTCCAAAAGGGGAACAGCGCCGACGGCTCGCGCTACGTGATCCGCAAAACGTTCGCGCCGATGCTCCCGCTCTGGCAGCTCACCCTCGTCTATAGAAAGGACGGCATGTTGTTCGAGGTTGCCATGAGGGACCGTCGCACGAGGCTTAGTTACATCTCGCTGTTTATCCTGATCATCTGTCTGGGGTTGTATCTCACCTACCGGTTGGTGCAGAAGGACAGCGAGCTCGCGAAGCTAAAGAGTGACTTCGTGTCTCGCGTCTCTCACGATCTGCGCACCCCGCTGGCCACGATCCGTGCCGTGGGTGAAATGCTCGAGATGGGCGCGGTGCCGAATAGAGAGAGGGAGAAGGAGTATTTCAGTTTCATCACGAGCGAGAGCCAGCGGCTCTCGAGACTGATCGACAACGTGCTCGATTTCTCACGGATAAGCGCCGGGAAGCGGGTGTATACCATAAAGCCGGGAGACATTGCAAAGACGATATCCAATACGACGCAGGCGTTCAGGCAATATGTGAAGGCGGAGGGTTTCGATATCAGATACGAGGCGGACGATGATCTTCCAATCGTGGTACTCGACGAGGATGCGATCAGCCAGGCGCTGATCAACCTTATGGACAATGCGGTAAAGTTCTCGCGCAGCGAGAAGGTTGTATGGGTCTCGCTTCGTCGCCACGGCTCGGAAATAGTCCTCAGCGTCAGGGACAGGGGGGTAGGCATAGCGCCTGGAGAGCTCAAGCTGATATTCTCCCAGTTCTATCGCGCAGACGGGGGCCGCGCCGTTTCTGGGAAAGGAGCGGGGATCGGCCTGTCCATCGTTAAGCATATCGCCGAGGCCCACGGAGGGAGGGTCGAGGCGCAGAGCACCCCCGGCGAGGGGAGCGTATTCACCATCGTGCTTCCCATCGATGGGGATGCGGGCGCGGACGAGTCCGGCAATGGATGAACGCGCGCGCCGGCATATGCGTGTCCGCCCGTGTACGGCACGGGGGATGGGGATGGATGAGGAGCGCTGGGGTGGGGAGAGCTGCGAATAAGCCTTCCCCATCGCGTGCGGAGTCTTGAGGGGGATGCAACACTGGAGGGCGCCATTATGGAGCGGATTCTTATCGTAGACGACGAGAAGAAGTTGCTGAGCAGTCTGAAAGACCTTTTTACGACGCAAGGCTACGAGGTACTGTGCGCCGCGGAGGGTGAGGAGGGCGTCAAGCTCGCGTTGGAAAAGGCGCCGAATCTCGTGATCCTGGACATCATGCTCCCCGACATCAGCGGTCATGACGTCTGCCGCCGGATCAAGGAGAAGATGCCATCGATCAGGATACTCATGCTCTCGGCAAAGGGAGAGGAAATCGATAAGGTGGTGGGGTTGGAGTTAGGCGCCGATGACTATATGACGAAACCATTCGGCGTTAGGGAGCTCCTGGCGCGCGTACGATCGCTCTCCCGGAGGGGCGAGGCCCGGAGCGGGGAGATCGAGAAGTATTCCGCGGGGGATGCCACGATCGATCTGAAGAGCTACCAGGTGATACGCTCGGGGAAGACGACGCCCCTGACCGCAATGGAGACCAAAATTCTCAGGCACTTCATCGTCCACCGGAACGAGGTGGTCAGCAGGGATAGTCTCCTCGATGAGATCTGGGGTTATGACGTATACCCGACCACGAGAACGGTCGATAATTTGGTCATGCAGTTGAGGAAAAAGATCGAAAAGGACCCAAACGCTCCCCACATCATACTGACGGTATACGGCGCGGGGTATAAGTTTGTGGGGTGAATATTATGAAACCACAGAGATCACAGAGAGAAAACACTGAGAACACAGAGAAATAAACCCAAGGTTAAAGTTAATCTGCGGTTCGCCGGGGAAAGCACCAAAATATATGAGCATGTATGCGTTGAGGCGGGTATCCATTGGCATCGTTTTGCTCGGGGCGTTTTTGAACCCCATGAGCGTTGCCCTTTCCGAACCCGTGGGGGAGGATCCCCACGTCATTTTCTACCGCGGGATCTTCCAAGAGATAGGGTTGGGAGATCTGGAGGGGGCCATCAAGACGTATCGCGCTATTTCCAGCCCTCCATGCGAGAATAGTGCGCTCGCGGGAAAAGCGCTCATACGGGAGGGGATATGCTTTGAAAAAATGGGGAAGGAGAAGGAGGCGCTCAAATGCTACCGTACGGCTATCGCGCAATCGCCCGATAACGCAAGCCTCCTGGAAAAATCCCTGAACGAAATGGCGGTGTTCTTTCCACGGTCGGCGCCGCTCTTCGCACGCGACAAGGAACTCGAGAGCCTCATCGAAGAAGGGAATCAGTGCGCGAAGAGGGGGGATCTCGAAGGGGCAAAAGACAAATTCCAGAAGGCGCTCTATCTCAACCCGGACAACCCGGGGCTGCAATTGCAACTGGCTTCCACCTATAAAAATCTCGGCCAATACCGGGAGGCTATTTTTTACTACAACCTGGCGCTGGGCGCGGAACTCTATCGAAACGACCCCGATGTGCACCGTGACCTCGCAGTGTGTTATGCCGCGGCGAAAGACGCCGAATCCGCGATCAAACTCTGGCGCTCGTATCTGGCTAGCGGCGGCGTGGATACCGACGCGAGAAGGAAGGCCCTCTTTGAGCTCGAACTGCTCTACGAGGCGGCAGATAGGCCCTCCGTACAGCCCTTGCCCCAGGATCTCGAGATTCAACTGGCAAAGGGAGCCGAGCAGACCAGGGACGGGCGCTATCAGGAGGCGCTCGCTACTTACAAAATAGCTCGGACCGAGCACCCCGGGAGCCACTTCCCCTTCTATAGGCTCGGCGTGATCTATGACTACCTGCTCAACCCGAAGCAAAAATACGATTACGTGATCTACTATTATCGGGAAGCCCTGAAGAGGGCTCCAACCGTAACGGCCCAGCGGCTGCGATACCGCTTGGCGCTGATCTGCGAGGAGCACGGCGACATAGAAAACGCATCCCGCTATATCGAACAGTATTTCTCGAAGAACGTCCGCCCCATGGAAGATGACAATCTCGTCAGGGAGAGGATCAGGAAGAAGTGGGACCGCGAACGCGTCCGGAGGATGCGCGAGGGGGAATGACCTGCCTGCCATCCGGCAGGTAGGTAAATCCCAAATCCCAAAGAACATTCAGGCTCAGACCTCATCTATTGACCAAACAACATTTCATGAGTACCTAATCCACCCCTTCTCTCTTTTACTCTTTGTGAAAAATTGTTTTCTATCCGCGTTTATCCGCGGCAAACAATTAATCCTCTGTGAATTTTTCTCCCCCGAAGGGGCGTGCCAAGCTGCGGCCAATCCGTGTAATCCCTCGAAGAGGCCTCTTTGGGGCGTGGTGAAAGTTGACATTACACCTTAAACTTTTGGCTGTATCCCTCTTTCTCTCTTTTACTCTTTGTGAGAACTATGTTCACCTGCCGGCCCTCAGTGTGCTCTGTGACCTCTGTGGTTTCTCTGCGCATGGTTTAGATGACTCCGCGGCGGTTCCAAGTTTATGAGGGCGGTTTTTCATTCTATCGGTAATAAAAACTATTACTGATCCTACGCACGAGTTTTAAGACCATCATCCATTTTATATGGATGATTTATGGATGATTTATGAGTGTTGTGTTTAGGCGCGAATCATCGGATGATATTCCCGAAATTCCGGACTAATTGTGCCATGGGATTTTGGTAAATGGAATAAATCATCTGGAGGGCGACATGTCAAAGCCAAAGCTAGAAACCCCGTATTACCCGATCATATATGTCCGCGGTTACGCCGGGACGGACCAGGCGCGTGACGAGGCCACTGCCGACCCGTTCTGCGGCTTCAACTGCGGCTCCGCGGTTTACCGCGCAGCGCTGGAGAAGGACAAGCCCGCCAAGAAATTCATTTTTGAGTCTCCCGTATTGCGGCTTGCCTCCGACTACCAATACGCAGATGTCTACGAGAACGGGCTGGACATCATGGACGCCGGGTGGGACGGCCCAATCCCCCCCAGATCGATCGTGATCTACCGCTATTATGAGCAGGCCTCGACGCTGCTCGGCTCCGGAAAGACCCCGGAAATACAGGATTTCGCGAAGGGATTGAGCCAACTGATCCTTCGCGTCCGCGATCTGGTCTGTAGCAATGCGATTCCCCCGGAAGAGTTTCGCTGTTACCTGGTCGCGCATTCGATGGGGGGGCTGATTTGCCGCGCATTCCTACAAAACTCCGATCTGGGGGATGACGAGGCCCGAGGGTGTGTGGACAAGGTATTCACCTATGCTACGCCCCACAATGGCATTGATATGGCCGGGACCAACGTTCCCGAATGGCTGAGCATTGCGGACATTGACAATTTCAATCGCGAGTGTATGGCCGGCTACCTCAAGATGGAATCTCTCTATAACAAGACCAAGCGCGTGGATTGGTTGCCGGAGAAGTCCTTTCCGTCCGCCCGGTTTTTTTGCATGGTCGGTACGAACCGGAACGATTACGATTCCGCCATTTCCAGAACCTTCTCCGGGCACGGCAGCGACGGATTAGTCAAAATCGCCAATGCTTCCGTCTGGGGCGTGAACACCAAGGGTCAGACGACCGTTCCGTGCGCCACCGCTTATGCGTACCGTTCCCACTCGGGTTGTTTCGGCATTGTCAGCAGCGAGGAGGCATACCAGAACCTCACGCGCTTCCTTTTCGGGGACGTCCGGGTTGACATATGGGTGGACATCGAGGCGGTTCAATTACCGCCCAAAATCCAAGGCAAAGAGGTCGATGCGCTCTACCAGTTCGAGTTGTTGGCCTCGCCCCGCGGCAAACGCTGGTATCTCACGCGCCGCATGGCGGAGGAAGACTCGGTTGCCTGTCGCGGCTATAAGGAATTGTCGGATCCGGCGAACAGGAGCGCCAGGAGTATATATCTGTCGACGGTGTTCCTGGACAAGAAAGCCCGCATCAATCCCGCGAGTCCGTCGCTCTCGTACGCCTTGACTCTGGGGGTGCGCGTGCCGGACTATGAGGTCGGGCGCAAATTCTGGCCCGACGGGCATTTTGAGGGCGGATACCTCTTCCAGGATACGATGATTGTCGAAATCGTCCCGCCCCGGCAGGCAGAGGAAAGCTGGAAGGTTAATACCAAATGGCAGGGGAGGGATCCTTATCCCGGCAGCCAGCCGCCAGACTACAAGGCGCTCAAGGACGGCAGGCTGGAGATGGCGGTTCCTTTCAGCAGCATCAGGAGCAGGAAGGCGCGGGGCAGCATCGCCGGTTGGCTGCGCTTCTTGATTTCCGCGTGGAACGACTGAATAAATGGTTCCAGCGTAGTGAGTCCAGGCGCCATCCCGTCTCTGAGTAAAGTTCCGCGCCATTCCATCCGAGGGAATTGCTATGTACGCAACGCATTGAATAGGAGGAGAGGAGAAGGAT
>CAYWRA010000014.1:0-38072 GCA_964460305.1 uncultured bacterium | reverse complement strand
GCTTCAATATCCCCTCGATCCTGCCCCGACGTTTCGCAATAGGAGCCTCCTGGTGCCTGGCCTCGAGCAGTTCCATGCTCATCCTGTAGTGAGCATCCCTCCGCGCCAAGTGCACGGCTCTGTTCATGGAGATGTCGACCATGTGTTAAACTCCAAACTCCAAATCCCAAATCCCAAAATACCGCCGACTGAACACGAAGCGCTAAAATCCCCTTCCTCCCTTTTTGGGATTTGGGATTTGGGATTTGGGATTTATTGTTCTCCCGGCGCACTCAACGGCCTCTCCCCGCAAGACCTCCAGCGCGTGGGGTACCGCCGGCCATATCCACGAGAGGCATTCTGCCGCGCCACGAGGGCTGCCGGGGAGCGATATGATGAGAGATTTTCCGCGAGTGCCCGCGACCGAGCGGCTGAGGATGGCATTCGGCGTCACCTCGGCCCCTCGACGTCGCATCATCTCCGATATGCCTGGGATCGACTTTTCTATGAGCGGCGTAATCGCCTCAGGCGTGACATCGCGCGGTCCAATCCCAGTTCCGCCGGCAGTGAGCACGATGTCGAGTCGCTCGCCGTCCACCATCGTCTTTACGGCTTTTTGAATCGCCCCTATCTCGTCGGGAACGATCTGACGAGCGGTAGCGGCGGCGCCTCCCGGCGGCAGCATTTTCGTCAAAGCCTCTACGCAACCGTCCTTGCGCAGGCCCGCCGCGGCCTTATCGCTCACCACCACGATACCGACCCTGATTACGTCCACGCCGCCCCCGATTAGAAACAACGCAAATACCAAATGTCAAATGACTAATGACCAAATGACACAAACTCATTGCGTTTTGTCATTTGTCATTTGGTATTTGTCATTTTCCGAACGCGGTCCCGTTATGACCTCGACGGGGCCGTTCACCTCGATCGCTCCCCCCTTTATGACGCGGCAAAAAACGCCTTCCGACGGCATGATGCAGGAACCGACGCGCCGGAAAATCTCGCATGGGGCCGGGCACTTTTTCCCAATTTCCGCCACCTCCACGACGCCCTCATCCCCCAGCCTCAACCTGTCCCCGATAGTCAAACTCCTGAGATCGATTCCGCTCGTCGTAATATTCTCCCCGAAAGAACCGCACCCGACGTCAGCGCCGCGCGCGCGCATGTAGAGGGTCCGCTCCCACGCAAGCAGACTTACCTGCTTCTTCCCCGGACCGCCATGCGCGTCCCCTTCGATCCCGACGCCGACGGCCAATCTGGCGCGCGGGACGGGGTTCTTCGGCCCGCCCTTGGTCGCGCTGACGTTGATCGACTTGATGTGCGGCATCTTATCAAAATCCCAAACCCCAAATCACAAACTTTAGTGAAAAACTCCACGGATAAATCCGAAACCCCAACTCCCGATATTGAAATTGACTAATACAAGATTAGCACAAAATTCGTTCCGACCAAACTCTCACAAGAATCTCGTATAATCTTGTGGTTAAAACCCGACGTTGGTAAACAATCCAGATTAAAAAAGCTTCGCCTGCCTCTTTTTGGGATTTGGGATTTGGGGTTTGGGATTTACCTCCGAAGTCCCCCCTCTTTTACTCACCAGCCGTATCCCGGTGATCCTCATCGAACGATCGACGGCCTTGCACATGTCGTATATGGTCAACGCCGCCACGCTCACCGCCGCGAGCGCTTCCATTTCGACGCCGGTCTTGCCGACGAGTCGCGCCCTCGCCTCGATGTCAACGTGCGCGCGGTTATTCCGGGAATGCGTTACAAAATCTACGGCGACATGCGTGAGGCACAATGGATGGCAGAGTGGAACCAAGCCGTCGACGCGCTTGGCGGCCATGATGGCGGCAAGCCTTGCGGTGGTAAAAACGTCTCCCTTGGGGATTTTTCTACGAGCGATCAGGGAAAGCGTGCGCGGCTGAAGCGCCACCCGACCGCGGGCAACGGCCTCTCGGCAGGTGTCGGGCTTACGGCTGACGTCCACCATGCATACCTTGCCATCACGGTCGACGTGGCTTAAATCCCCCTTCGTTGCTCTCGTTCTCATGCGAATGGCGCCGTCAGGAGGCGGGGCAAGAAATCATCGTCCGGGGGGGACGCGGCAGATCGGAAAGAGCGAGAACACGAGCGGGTGCGCGCCGTCATGCGCGGCATTCGCTCATGCCTTGGGCTTCCGCCCCTCCTCTTTTTTGGATTTCCTCACTCTGACAGGTTTTGTGGTGTCAACCAACTCACAGATGGCCATGGGAGCGCCATCCCCTTTTCGGAATGAAGCCTTCACAATCCGCGTGCAACCGCCGTTCCTCTGGGCAAACCGCGGCCCAAGCTCTTTGAAGAGCTTGGCGACGGCATCCCGGTCGCGGATAATGCTCAATGCCCGCCGTCTGCTGTGGAGGTCGCCGCGCTTAGCCAGCGTCACCATCTTCTCGGCGACCCGGCACACCGCGGAGGCGCGGCCCTCCGTCGTCTGAATCCGCTCCAGCTTGATGAGGCTGGACACCGCATTGGCGAGCATGGCGCGCATATGCGATGGAACCCGATTCAATTTGAGCGTATTTTTTCTATGCCTCATATGCCTTATCCTGTTCTCCTACCCGATCGGATCTTATCCCGGCAGCTCTTTCTGCTGCTGTTGCCCTTCCTCCTCGGCAAACATGCCGAGTGAGAGCCCCATTCCAGTGAGTATGTGCTTGATCTCATTGAGCGATTTCTTACCGAAGTTCCTGAACTTCAGCATCTCCGCCTCCGTCTTCTGCACCAGATCGCCGATCGTCTTGATGTTAGCGGCGTTGATGCAGTTCGCGGCGCGGACGGATAGCTCGATCTCATTGATGCTCATGTTGAGGAGGCGATCCATCTCCTCCCCCTTCTGCTTCTCCTTTGCCTCCACTTCCTCCTCTATCGCCAAGGGAACTTTGTCAAAATCCACGAACACGGAGAGGTGCTCACGAAGGACCGATGCGGCCTGCACCAGGGCCATCTCCGGCTTCACCCTTCCGTCCGTCCAGATCTCGATGATAAGTTTGTCGAACTCGGTAATCTGGCCCACGCGCGTGTCCTCAACGTGATAGGCGACCCTCCTGACGGGAGTGAACACGGAATCGAGCGGGATAATCCCTATCGGCTGCCCTTCCTTCTTGTTGCCCTCCGCGGGCCGGTAACCGCGCCCGATCTCGACCTCCATTTCGATGTCGACCTTCGCCTTTTTCGCGAGCTGGGCGATGTGGTGCGCGGGGTTTACGACCTCGACTGTCCCGTCGGTGGTGATATCAGCCGCGGTGACCTCCCCCTCCTTGTCCACCGTGAGGGTGATCTTTTTAGGTTCCCTGCTGTGCGATACCAGGAGCACCTGTTTCAGGTTGAGTATCAATTCAGTGACGTCCTCAACCATGCCATCGATGGTATCGAACTCATGCAACACCCCGCCTATCTTGACTGACGTGATCGCAGCTCCCTCGAGCGACGAGAGGAGAACCCGTCTCAGCGCGTTACCGAGCGTATGTCCATATCCGCTCTCGAACGGCTCAGCGATGAATTTCGCGTACGTATCGCTCGCGCTCCCATCTTCCTCAAGCAAACGCTTGGGCATCTCGAATCTTCCCAATCGCATCACCATGATTCTCACCTCTCTTTATGTCGTGAACTGCGCCGGCCTGCTACCCGGCGGCAGCCATTTCCCGCTACTCCATTGCCTTTTATCACTCACACCGCTTCCGTCATCCCCTACTTCGAATAGAGCTCTACGACAAGCTGCTCATTGACCGGAACGGTAATGTCCACTCTCTCCGGCGACCTTAGCACCTCTCCCTTCAACTCCTGCCGGTTAACCGCGAGCCAGGCAGGGATCTCTCTCTTCTCGGTGGTCTCGAGGTTTTTCATGATCGCCTTGCGGCAACGTTCCTTCGATTTTGCCTCGATAACCTCGCCTGCCCTTACCTGGTAGGAGGGGATATCAACCGTACGGTTCTTTATGAGGAAACTACCGTGCCTCACCAACTGGCGGGCCTGCGCGCGCGATGCCGCAAACCCGAGACGGAACACGACGTTGTCCAACCTTGTCTCCAGGAGCTTGAGGAGATTGTCCCCGGTGATCCCTCTTTTCTTCTGCGCCCTCGCGAATAGGATCCTGAACTGCTCTTCGACGATGCCGTATGTCCGGCGCAGCCTTTGTTTCTCGCGCAGCTGCTCGCCATAGGGAGAGATCTTGCGCCTCTTTGCTCCGTGCATTCCCGGGGCCGGCTTTCCGCGCTCGACGGCGCATTTGGCCATTTCACATCGGGCGCCCTTGAGGAAGAGCTTCATTCCCTCCTGCCGGCAGAGCCTGCACACGGGACCTGTATACCTTGCCATATGTTTAATGCCTCCTAAGTTAGCAATTCAGCTATCGAGCTATCGAGAGACCGCGTATCGAAGAAGATAACCGTTTTTGCTCGATTGCTTGATAGCTCGATAGCTATTAGACGCGCCGCCGCTTCGGCGGTCTGCAACCGTTATGCGGTATGGGAGTGACGTCGCGGATAGCCGTGATCTGGAGCCCGGCGGCCTGGAGCGCTCTCACCGCCGATTCGCGCCCCGCCCCGGGGCCCTTGACGTTGATCTCGATCTCCCTCATCCCCTGGGAGAGGGCGTGCTTGCCGCAATTGCTCGCCACCACCGTTGCGGCGAATGCCGTGCTCTTCCGCGCCCCCTTGAACCCCGAGGAACCCGCGCTCGCCCAGACCACCACGTCGCCCTTTGTGTCGGCGATGCTGACAATCGTATTGTTAAAGGTCGCCATTACGTGCGCAATGCCCCTGGGGCCGCACTTCGCAACCTTTTTCTTCACCACCCGTTGTGGTCTCTGCTCTTTATCCTCCGCCATTTTCTCTCCTCGCTTTTATCCACGGATTGCACGGATTACACAGATTAAGATAACGCTTCCAACAACCGGAAACTAGAAACCGCGGTTCACATCCGTGTCAATCCGCATTCATCCCCCGAAGGGGTCCCTTTCCCGAAGGGATCCCTTTGGGACGGGACGTGGTTAAATCTGTGGTTGAAATTAATCCTCGGTTACTCGGTCTCGCCCTGCTTCTTCATCGACGCCTTGCGTTTTACTCCGACGGTTTTCCGCGGTCCCTTCCGCGTGCGCGCGTTCGTACTGGTGCGCTGGCCGCGCACCGGCAGGCCGCGCCTGTGGCGTATGCCGCGGTAACACCCGATGCTCATCAGCCGCTTTATGTCCTGCGCCACTTCACGGCGCAAGTCTCCCTCGACCCTACAGGTGCCCTGGATCACGGAGGCGATCTTGGCGACCTCCTCCTCCGTTAAATCCTTCGCCCGCGTGTCGGGATTCACACCCGCCTGGGCGCACACCCGAGCGGCCTTTGCGGGCCCTATCCCATAGATGTACCTTAAGGATATCTCGATCCTCTTCTCCTTCGGTATGTCAATACCCACGATCCTAGGCATAACGCTGCTCCTTAAACTTTTTGGCTGTAGTTACCCTTGCCTTTGTTTATGTCTTGGGTTTGCACAGATCACCCGCACCACTCCCTTGCGGCGTACGATCTTACACTTTTCACATATCCTCTTGACTGACGCTTTTACTTTCATCTCTTGATCCAACCCCTCATGTCACCGGATGACGCCCGGGTAGCGATAGGCGACCACTTACTTCACGCGGTACACGATCCTCGCCTTGGTGAGATCGTACGGGGACATCTCAAGCAGCACCTTATCCCCGGGGAGGATACGTATGAAATGCATCCGCATCCTTCCCGATATGTGCGCGAGGACGCGATGGCCGTTCGGGAGATCCACCCTGAACATCGTGTTGGGCAGAACCTCGGCGACGGTCCCCTCAACCTTTATGGCGTCCTCTTTTTTGGGCATGTCAAAACCTCGGGCCCCTCTCCTGTTACTACGATTGTGTCCTCAAAATGCGCAGAGGCTTTCCTGTCCTGCGTCACGACGGTCCAACCGTCAGGCAACACCCTCACGGCATACGTCCCCTCGTTGATCATCGCTTCCACGGCGAACGTCATACCCGGTTTGATCTTCGGGCCGGTATGCGGTTTCCCAAAATTGGGGATCTGCGGATCCTCATGCAACTTGGAACCGATGCCGTGCCCCACATAGTCACGAACCACCGAGAACCCGTCCGACACCGCCCGTCGCTCGATCGCGTGAGAGAGGTCGAAAAGCCTCCCATCCGGCCGCGCCACGGCTATCGCGTCCTCAACCGCCAGGCGCGTCGCCTCGATGAGGCGCGCCTTCGTACCGTTCACCTCACCGACCATGAAGGTGCGCGCCATGTCCCCGCAGTAATCGTCGTGTTCGACGCCCACGTCGATGCTTACGATGTCACCCGACCTCAATACCCTGTCGCCGGGGATGCCGTGCACCACTTCCTCATTCACCGACACGCATATATGCGCGGGATAACCGCGGTACCCTTTGAATGCCGAGCGTGCCCCGCGTTTCTTAATGAGCCTGGCGGCCACTCGGTCAAGTTCCGCCGTTTCCATCCCCGGTTTAATCATTCCTTCCAATACGCTCATAACCTCCGCGGTGATGCGGCTGCTCACGCGCATCTTCTCTATCTCCTTCGCGGATTTTATGATGATCATTTCCGGTTCAACACCTCTAGCACCTGAGCGTACGTACCCTGCACCGGGGTATCACTGTCGACGGTCGCCAAAAGATTTTGCCTCCTATAATAATCTATGAGCGGGGCCGTCTGCGCTTCGTACACCCTGAGGCGGTTCAAAATCGTCTCTTCGGCGTCATCAGATCTCTGATACAGCTCCCCTCCGCAGGCGTCGCATTTCCCCTCCGCCTTTGGCGGCATGTTCACGACGTGATAATTCGCGCCGCATGACTTGCACACCCGCCTGCCGCTGAGGCGCTGAAGAATCACCCCCTGCGAGGTCTTCATGTAAATGACCTTGTCCAACGCCTGATGCGACTCTCCGAGGAGCCTATCAAGCCCCTCCGCCTGCGGGAGGGTCCTTGGGAAGCCATCGAGGAGAAAGCCGCGCGTCCGGCAATCGTCCTCGGCAAGGCGTTCGCGCACCAATCCCACCGTAATATCATCCGGTACAAGCTCTCCCTTGCCCCAGTAGTTGTCGTGCGCTACGCGCCCGAGAGGGGCGCCGCGCTTATATGCGGCGCGAAACATATCGCCCGTCGAGATGTGCGGAAACCCGAATTTATCGCAAAGCACCTTCGCCTGCGAT
This sequence comes from uncultured bacterium, assembly GCA_964460305.1. GTDB lineage: Bacteria > Auribacterota > Tritonobacteria > UBA1439 > UBA1439 > JAPLCX01. The sequence continues at coordinate 30,867 of CAYWRA010000014.1, read as the reverse complement.
CCCTTTCCCGCCCCAGGAGGGCCTAGTAGTATTAGTCTCATCCACGATTCCTATTCACCCGCACTTCGTCGTTCGTACTTCGTACATCGAATAACGAAGTACGACTGACGACGTACGAACTGCGCCATCAGCGGCCGCGGATTCTTCCCTTCCTCATGAAACCGTCGTAGTGGCGCATCACGAGGTGCGATTCGACCTGCCTCATGGTGTCCAGCATGACACCGACGATAATCAACAATCCCGTGCCCCCAAAGAATTGCGAGATCGTATAACTTATGTTCATATAACCGGCTATCAGACTGGGTGACACCGCGATGGCCGCGAGGAATATCGCGCCGGGAAGCGTGATGCGGTTCATGGTCCTCTCGAAAAACTCCGCCGTGGGCTTTCCGGGCCTGATGCCGGGCACGAACGCGCCGCTCTTTTTCATGTTGTCCGCCAGATCAATCGGGTTGAAGGTGATCGCCGTGTAAAAGTAACAGAAGAAAACGATCAACACCACCTCCAGGAGTGTGTACAGAAACGCGCCCGGGCGCAGCATCGACATCGCGGTCCTCAGCCACTCGGTCTGCACAAAACCGCCGATCGTCGCGGGGAAAAGCAGGATCGACGATGCGAAAATGATCGGTATCACCCCCGCCTGATTCACCCGCAGCGGGATATAGGTGCTCTGCGCGCTGTAAATTTTCCTCCCACGGATCTGCTTCGGCCTCTGAATGGGTATCCGCCGCTGGCCCTCGGTGACCAGCACCACCGCCGCCACCACCAGCGCCGCCAAGACCGCCATGCCGACGACCGCATAGGGACGGATGTTGCCCGTCCGTGCGAGTTCGTAAACCTCAAAGATCGCGTTCGGCAGCCGGGATATTATCCCCGCCGTTATGATCAGCGAGATGCCGTTCCCTATCCCGCTCTCGGTAATCTGCTCGCCAAGCCACATTATGAACACCGTCCCCGTCGTGATCGTCACCATGATCATGAGCCGAGTCGCCCAGCCCGGGTGGGGAATGATCACCCTCCCCCCGAAGCTCGCGGGGTTCTCCAGAAACCGGCTGATCATACCCGCCTGGAAGAGACAGAGTAGAACCGTTCCATATCGGGTGTACTGATTTACTTTTCTCCTCCCCGCCTCCCCCTCCTTTGCCATCCGTTCGAGCGAGGGCACCACCGCCGTAAGGAGCTGAATGATGATGGAAGCGCTGATGTACGGCATGATCCCAAGCGCGAAGATCGTGCATTGGCTTAAGGCGCCCCCCGAGAACATGTTCATGAGGCCGAAGAGGTTTCCCCCCGACCCTTGCGTGCGCTGTAGCTCCGAAAAAAACATGCTGAGGGCCTTCGCGTCCACCCCCGGCGTCGGGACGTAGGTTCCGATCCTGTACACTGCGATGAGGGCGAGAGTAAAGAGAATACGGCTCCGCAGCTCGCCGATCTTGAACATGTTTCTGAAGGCGGATATCATTTTATATCTCCGCACCCTGAGGGGCGCGCTACTCGTTCGTCATTCATCATTCGTGCTTCGTACATCGTGACGAAATACGATGCACGACCGACGATGTACGGCCCATGCCGCCACGCCTTACGCCGTCGCACTTTTTACTTCTTCCGTCTTACAAACGGCAATCCTAACCGTCCCCTGCGCCGCTTCGATCTTCGTCCTCGCGGACGTGCTGAACGCGTGCGCAACGACCTCGATCCTCTTATTGAGTTCGCCCTGCCCGAGAACCTTGATCACGTCCACGCGCCCCTTCACGATCCCCCGCTCCGCCATCGCCTTGTGGTCCACCACGCTCCCGTCCTCGAATATGTTGAGGGACTCCACATTCACAATGCACTGGCGGATCCGGGAGGGACTCCGGAAACCGCGCTTGGGCAGCCTACGTATCAGCGGCATCTGGCCGCCCTCAAACCCGGGGCGGATACTGACCCCCGAACGGGCCTTCTGCCCCTTATGCCCCCGGCAGCTCGTCTTCCCATGCCCGGAGCCGGTCCCGCGCCCTCTACGCTTCTTACCCTTACGCGCATGCGGATTGTTTCTTATCTGGTCCAATCTCACGTCAGTCTAACCCCCTTGCCTGCATCACCTCTTCCCTGGTGCGCAACCGCTGGAGCGCATCGAAGGTGGCCTTAACCACATTCACGGGATTCTTCGACTTTAGCGATTTTGCCAATATGTCTTTCACCCCTGCGAGGTCCAAAACTATCCGCGTTCCCCCGCCAGCGATGATGCCGGTTCCGGGAGCGGCGGGTTTCAGCAACACCCGCGCGCCGCCGAAGGTTCCAATGGTCTCGTGAGGTATCGTCGTATTCCGCCTCTGCACGAAGAACGACTGTCTCCTGGCGGCCTCGGAGGCTTTCCTGATCGCATCGGCAATCTCATTCGCCTTGCCGAATCCATAACCGATATGGCCGTTTCTATCCCCGCTCACCACCAACGCGCTGAAGCTGAAACGGCGGCCGCCCTTCACAACCTTGGCGCATCGGTTGATGCTAACCACCTTCTCCTCCACTTCGGGAGTTTCCGTCACCCTTTTTTCCTGAACCACCCGCTCCTCCTTCCACCTGCAAAATTGCAAATTTCAAATTTAATTTGAAATTTAAAATTTTAATCCTCCCTCTCGCGCACCCTCGGCGACCGCCTTGATGCGCCCGTGGTAGCGGTACTGATTCCTGTCGAAAATCACCTGCTCTACACCCTTTGCCTTCGCCAACTCGGCAATGAGCACACCGACCGATTTCGCCGCGTCCTTTTTCCCCTTGGCCGCCGTTTTCTCCAGGTAGAGCGGTGAAAGGGTCGAAACGGCGGCGACCGTGGCGCCGCGTTCGTCGTCGACCAACTGCGCATAGATGTGCTTGCTGCTACGGAACACGCACAGCCTAGGCCGCTCCACCGTGCCCTGGATCTTCTTGCGCACCCGCATCCTTCTTCTCCAACGTGTTATGTCAAGTCCCTTCATCGTCGCTCCAATGCCGTTTTCGCCGTAATTCCCACCCAACTACCCGCATTAACTCGCCGAACTGGTTGCCACCGCCTTACCCGCCTTGCGTTTTACCCGCTCATCTTTGTATCGAATCCCCTTGCCTTTGTAAGGCTCGGGGGGATAGAAACCCCTGATCTCCGCCGATACTTTTCCTACGAGATGCTTATCGCAGCCGAAGATAGCCAGTGTGTTTTCCTTACCCAAGGTTATCTTGATGGTCGTGGGGATGGCGTAATTTATGGGATGTGAAAAGCCGAGCTGTATCACCAGATTCTGCCCCTCGACCTTCGCCTTGTATCCCACCCCGATAATCTGGAGCGTCTTCTCATATCCCTCCGAGACGCCCCTCACCATGTTGGCGATAAGGGTGCGCGTCACCCCGTGCAGCGCGCCGCCGTTCTTGGTTTCCGGCGCGCACTCCACTACAAGCTGCTGCCCCTCCTGCTTCACGGAGATCCCGCCGGGGAGCGTCATGCTGAGCTCACCCTTGGCGCCCTTTATCTTGATGCAACTAGCCTCGATCGCGGCCTGAACACCCGTCATCAACTCGACCGGTTTCTTTCCTACTCGTGACATTGTTTTTTCCTCTTTTAAACTTACACTTTTGGCTGTTGTGACTACCAAACGTAACAGATCACCTCGCCGCCGAGCCCTTGGGCCTTCGACTGGGAGTTGGTCATAACCCCTTTGGAGGTGGAGAGTATGGCGATACCCAATCCCCCGAACGGCCTGGGGGTTTCCTTGACCCCGACATACTGGCGGCGGCCCGGCGTACTAGCCCGCGTGATGCCGCGAATAACCCCTTCCCCGCCCTTCGTGTATTTGAGGAAAAGCCGTATGAATCCCCGGCTGTCGGCGTCCATTATCTTAAAATCCTCTATGAACCCTTCGCTCTTGAGGAGCCTGACAAGCTCGATCTTGAGCTTCGATTTCGGGATATCCACGTACTCGCTTCGCGCCTGAGTCGCGTTCCTTATTCTCGTGAGCATATCCGCGATCGGATCAGTCATTGTCATAACGATCATCCCTACCCTTCATTCCTGACGCTCTCGGCTGCCAAGAGTAAAGCATCGGCCTTAATGCTTCACGCTTTATACCGTGAACTTTCAACCGTTTTGTCCCTACCAGCTTGCCTTCACGACCCCTGGGACCTCACCCTTCGATGCAAGCATCCTGAAACACAATCTGCACAATTGAAACTTGCGCAGATAGCCGCCCGAGCGGCCGCATTTCTTACAGCGGTGATACCGCCGCACCTTAAACTTGGGTTCCCTCAGGGACTTCATTATTAAACAGGTCTTCGCCATACCGCCCTCATCTCCAGTATTACTGCTTACGCCTCGCTTCTACCGTTTTATTCCTCACTTCTTCGCAAACGGCACGCCCATGAGCTGAAGCAACGTCCTTGCCTCCTCATCGGTCTTCGATGAAGTGACCACCACTATGTCCATTCCCTGTACCCGCTTCACCTTGTCCAGTTCGAGATCGGGGAATACGATCTGTTCCGAGAGACCGAGCGTGTAATTGCCGCGCCCGTCGAACGACTTCGATGGCGCGCCCCTGAAATCGCGTATCCGCGGCAGCGCCACGTTCACCAACCGGTCGAGGAACTCGTACATGAGCTTCCCCCTGAGGGTCGCCTTGCAACCGACCTTCGCCCCCACGCGCAGCTTGAAGTTAGAGATGCTCTTCCGCGACGCCGTCATCACCGGACGCTGTCCCACGATTAGAGCCAGGTCGGCGGCCGCGTCATCAAGGATCTTCGTGTCCTGCGTCGCCTCACCCACACCCATATTGACGACGATCTTCTCGATCCGCGGCACCTGCATCTTGTTCGTGTACCCGAACTGCTTCATCATTGCGGGCACGATCTCGCTTCTGTATTTCTCAAGTAATCTGACCATAGTTCACTCCGTTAAATCCCAAACTCCAAATCCCAAATCCCAATATCAATGCTTCATTGAATCCCGTTGACCCCTTATCTTCGGGATTTGGGATTTAGCCTGCCTTCCCAACAACCTCCCCGCACTTCCTGCAATACCTTACCCTGCTGCCGTCGGCGTGCAGCTTATTCCCTATCCGGACTCCCCGCTGGCACTTGGAGCAGTACAACATGACGTTGGATACGTTAATGGAACGTTCTTTCTGAACGATACCGCCCTTTGGATTCTTCTGCGTCGGGCGCATATGCCTCTTCGAGAGGCTGAATCCCTCAACGATCACCCTGCCCTTCTCGGGGAACACCCTCAACACCCTGCCCGTCTTCTTGGAGAAGCGCTCTTTCCCCGCAGTGGCGATCACCAAGTCGTCTTTCCTAATCCGCATCTTTGCCTGCATGCTTTTATCCCCGCTCCCTGTCTCCCGTCTTCTTCTGGATTCCGACTTCCGGATCCTATTTATATCACTTCCGGGGCGAGCGATATGATCTTCATGAAGTTTTTATCCCTCAGCTCCCGCGCGACCGGACCGAATATCCTTGTCCCCTTCGGGCTGTTCTGGGCGTCTATGATGACCACCGCGTTGGTATCGAATTTGAGCACCGAACCATCCTCCCTGCGGATGGGCCGTTTGGTCCTGACGATCACGCCACGCACTACCTCGCCCTTCTTGATGACGCCGTCCGGGGAGGCTTCTTTCACCGATGCGATGATAACGTCCCCTATGTGGGCGTAGCGCCTCCTCGTGCCACCCAGCACCTTCACACAGGCGATGAGCCGCGCCCCGGTATTATCAGCTACGTCGAGCCTTGTACGGAGTTGTATCATCTGTCCTCTCCCCGGGATTCATCGCCCGCAGGCTCCGGCGCCGCCGAGATCTCAACTTTCTCTACCTCCTCGTCCGGCTTCGACGCAACCCGTATCTCTTCCTGGAGCTCCCGTACCTCTTCTTCGCCTACTCCCGGCGCTTCCAGTCCCTTGCCCCTCTTTACGATCTCGACCAGCCGCCACCGCTTGAGCTTGCTGAGCGGCCTGCATTCCATAATGCGCACGACGTCGCCCGGCTTGGCCTCCCCAGCCTCGTCGTGAACGTAGCAGCGTGAAAACGCCCGGACTACCTTGCCATAAAACCGGTGCCGGTAAACACGCTCCACGTCCACTACGACCGTCTTCTGCATCTTATCGGCCACCACCGTTCCGACACGCACCTTTTTTTTGCCCCTATCCTGAATTGTCATGACACTATGCTCTCCTTGGCGCGAGTCCGGTTCGCGGCAGGCTCTCCCTTCAAAATCGTGAGCGCCCGAGCGATATCCTTTCTGATCAGCCTCACCCTGCTATACTGCTCCATCTGACCGGTCATCGCCTGCACATTGAGATTGAAGAGCTCCTCTCGCCACGTGGCAAGCAGATGATCCAACTCCTCAACCGTTTTTTCTCTCATTTCCTTCGCATTCATTTCATACCCCATTCGTACTTCGTACTTCGAATAGCGATGTACGATGTACTAAGTACGATGTACGAGTTACAACTTTCCGCCCCGGGCCACAAACCGCGTCCTGATCCCCAGCTTCGCCGCCGCCCGGCTCATCGTCTCCTGAGCCAAGCTTTCTGAAATTCCGTCTATTTCGCAGATGATCCTTCCCTTCCGAACCACCGCCACCCAGGTCTCCGGCGGGCCCTTTCCCTTACCCATTCTGGTCTCCGCCGGCTTTTTGGTGATCGGCTTATCTGGAAATATCCGGATCCAAACCTTCCCACGGCGCTTCATATGCCGCGTGATGGCAACCCTCGCCGCCTCTATCTGGGTCGTGGTGACCCATGCGCTCTCCAATGCCTGGAGGCCGTATTCCCCGAAGGCGACCGTGGTTCCCCTCGTCTCGTGCCCCTTCATAATCCCGCGCTGGGCTTTTCTGAATTTACTCTTTTTGGGCTGGAGCACCATGTCCGCTTACCTCCTTCACCGGGGTCTTTTCACCCTTATATATCCATACCTTGACGCCGATCTGCCCGTAGGGCGTGCGCGCCTCGGCAAGACCGTAATCGATGTTGGCACGCAGGGTATGCAACGGTATCTTACCTTCTCTATATCCCTCGGACCTTGCAATCTCGGCGCCTCCGAGACGGCCGGCACAATTGATTTTAATTCCCTGGGCGCCCGCATCCATCGTGACCGACACCGCCCGCTTCATCGCCCTGCGGAAAGAAACCCTCTTCAATAATTGCAACGCCACGTTCTCCGCAACCAGTTGAGCCTCGAGCTCCGGCTTCTTTATCTCGGTAACGTCCAGGACGATTTCCCGGCCCGACAACTCCGCAAGGTCGTCCCTGAGCTTATCGATCTCCGAGCCCTTCCGGCCGATCACGATGCCGGGCCTGGCGCTCCATATATTGATCCTGACCTTCTTGCCGTACCTCTCGATGGAAACACGCGCGACACCGGCGAGACTAAGCCGCTCCTTGACGTAGTCGCGTATCTTGATATCCTCGTTGAGCAGCGTGCCGTACTCGCGTTTGCCGGCATACCACTTCGATCGCCACTCCTGATTAATGCCCAGCCGCAAACCGATAGGATTAACTTTTTGACCCAAGTGAATACCCCCCTTTTCCAATAATGACAAATGACAAATACCAAATGACAAAACCTTATACGTTTTGTCATTTGTCATTTGGTATTTGTTATTTTCTCACCCTCTGCCGCCTTCTTCTTCCGAGGAAGCGGCTCTGCCTTCTCTTCACTCTCCTCAAGCTCTATCGTGATACGGCTCATCCGCTTTCTGATTATCGTCGCCCGCCCCATGGCGCGGGGCATGTATCTCTTTAACATCGGCCCCTCATCTACAAAAGCACTCCTCACGACGAACCCTTCAGGCTTGGCGCTTGCCGCAGCATTTGCCATGGCCGAGACAAGAATTTTCTTCACCTGATGAGCCGCCCCTTTGCGGCAGAGCTGCAGCGCGTTCAGCGCCTCCGTGACGCTCTTTCCCCGAATGAGATCGACCACCAGGCGCGCCTTGCGCGGCGCCACCCGTATGTAATTACCGACTGCCCGTGATTCTTTCATTATATATATTCCGTCCTTCGTAGTTCGCACATCGCACTTCGTTATTCGCACTCCGTTATTCGATGTACGGTGTACGAAGGACGATGTACGCACACTGCTACTTAACCGCTACCGCTTTCTCAGTGTGCGCGCCGTGTTTTCTGAACGTGCGTGTGGGGGCGAACTCACCGAGCCTGTGGCCGACCATGCTCTCCGTCACAAAAACGGGGATGAATTTCTTTCCGTTATGCACCGAGAACGTATGCCCGACGAAATCGGGGACTATCATGCTTCTCCGCGCCCAGGTCTTCACCGGACGGCGTTCATTCAACCGATTGAGACGCTCTATCTTACCCAGCAGCTTCTCGTCTACGAACGCACCCTTCTTCAATGACCGTGCCATCTTTATCCTCCACAGAAAAAATCCAAAATGAATGACAAACATCAAATGACAAATGAATTACAAACGACCAAATAACAAAGCCTCATGGTGTTTTGTCATTTGGTATTTGTCATTTGTCATTGCTACGCTGCTACACCCCCCCGCCCATCTTCTTCTTCATCCTCGGCTTGATGATGTAGTATGTATGTTTCCTCTTCATGCGTGTCTTCCCACCCTTGGCAAGCTTCCCCGTGGGAGAACATGGATGCCTGCCGCCGGAAGACCTCCCTTCTCCGCCGCCCATCGGGTGATCGACCGGGTTCTGGGCCACCCCGCGGACTTTGGGACGGCGGCCGAGCCACCGGCTGCGTCCCGCCTTGCCAAGGCTCAACGCCTCGTGTTCGGGATTGCCGATCTGGCCCACCGTCGCCATGCAGTTCACGTCCACCAACCTTACCTCGCCGGAGGGGAGCTTCAAGTGGGCGTGGCGCCCCTCTTTTGCCATGAGTTCGGCCGACGACCCCGCGCTCCTCGCAAACGATCCGCCACATCCCGGCTGAAGCTCGACGTTATGCACCAGCGTCCCAAGCGGGATCTCGCAAAGCGGCATGCAGTTCCCAACCTTGTTCTCAACCTTCTGCCCAGCGACCACCGTGTCGTTGACACCGAGACCCAGCGGCGCGAGGATGTACCGTTTCTCCCCGTCTGAATAGTGAAGAAGGGCGATGCGCGCCGAGCGATTCGGATCATACTCTATCGCTGCGACCCTGGCCGGTATGTCCCTTTTGTCGCGCTTGAAATCGATCATCCTGTAACGGCGTTTGTGACCGCTCCCGCGATGGCGCACCATGATCCGCCCCATGAAATTGCGCCCGGCCTTCTGCCTGACGGCAACGGTCAAACTCCGCTCCGGCTCGCGCTTGGTGATCTCGGTAAAATCATACCCCGTGATCCAGCGCCGGCTCGGCGTCGTAGGTTTGTATTTCTTGATTCCCATTTTTCATTACTCCATCATTCGCACATCGTGCTTCGCACATCGTACTTCGTTATTCGATGTACGAAGTACGAGCGACGAATTTATGCCGTAGTATAATCTATCTTCTCGCCCTTCTTCAGGGTCACCATGGCCTTCTTCCAATCGGGTGTCTTTCCCGTCTGCCAGCGGACCCGCTTCAATTTCCCGCGCGAGGTCAGGACGTTCACCTTGACGACGTTCACCTTGAATGCCGACTCAACGGCCCTTTTAACGTCGATCTTGTTCGCGCGGCGATCGACCGCGAAGCTATAGATGCCATCGCGCTCCATCATCCCGCTTGCCTTCTCGGTAATCACCGGCCCCCTGATAACACTATACCGCTGCTTCATCCCAATCGCTCCTGCAGTTTCGCGAACACGCCCTTTGTCATCACGACTACGCCATGGGTCATCAACATCCATGCGTTCAATGAGTCCACCCTAACCACCGCGGCGCCTGCGATGTTTCGCGTGGCGCGCACAACGTCTTTCACGGGCTCATCCAGAACGACGAGCGGTTTCTTCTGCGCCTGGACCTGAGCGAGCCAGCGCGCCATCGCTTTCGTCTTTCCCCCCGTCTCGGGAAGGCTCTCTACCACCACAAGCCGCCCCTCGCGCAACTTATCGGCGAGTGCGCCCTCCAATACCCGTCCCCTCAAACCCTGAGGAATCAACCGCGTAAAATCCCTGGGTTGCGGACCGATGGTTAGCCCACCACCCCGCCAGAGGGGCGATGAAACGTAACGTGCCCGCGCCCTGCCGGTCCCCTTCTGCCGCCACGGCTTCTTGCCGGAGGCCTTCACCCCACCCTTCGTCAGCGTCGAAGCGGTGCCCCGGCGACGATTACGCTGATAACCCACAATCACGTCGTGGATGAGCTGCGGGTTGACTCTGGCGCCGGCCAATTTCGCCGAAACCTCCACCTCGCTCACGACCGCGCCGTTTTGATCGATCACCTTCACTGTTTCCATTGATTTCCCCGTAACTAGCCTGATCCATCCACCTACCGCACTAGAAATCCCGAGTCCCAATCACGCCGTCACGCCCTACGCCTGACGCCGATATGCGCGCGGTTCCTCACTATAGTTTTATCTTGATGTCCACACCCGCGGGCAGATTGAGCTTCTTGAGCTCGTCCACGGTCTTTGCCGTCGGGTCCAGAATGTCCAGAAGCCGCTTGTGCGTGCGGATCTCAAACTGCTCCCGCGACTTCTTGTCCACGTGGGGCGAACGCAGGACCGTGTAACGTTCAATCACCGTCGGGAGAGGGATAGGACCGCATATCTTGGCCCCCGTCCTTTTCGCGGTCTCGACTATCTCCTCGGTCGATTGATCGAGCACCCGATGGTCGTACGCCTTAAGCCTGATCCTGATCCTCTGCTTTGCCATTTATTTTGTCCTTCGTATTTCGTACATCGTACATCGTACATCATTATTCTTCGATGTACGAAGTACGAACGACGATGTACAAATCTATTTTATAACTTCCGACACCCTTCCCGCTCCAACCGTGCGTCCGCCCTCGCGTACCGCAAATCTCAACCCCTTTTCCATCGCGATCGGCGTGATCAACTCGCACTCCACCCCTACGTTGTCTCCGGGCATCACCATCTCTACCCCGGCAGGCAGCTTCACCACACCAGTCACATCCGTTGTCCTAAAGTAAAATTGAGGCCTATACCCGTTGAAAAAGGGCGTGTGCCTTCCGCCCTCATCCTTGCTCAAGACGTATATCTCCGCCTTGAAATGCGTGTGCGGCGTGATCGACCCAGGCGCCGCCAGCACCTGTCCGCGCTCCAGCTCTTCCTTCTCCACGCCTCTCAGCAATACCCCGATGTTGTCTCCAGCCTGACCCTGATCCAGCAGCTTCCGGAACATCTCTACTCCAGTCGCCACCGTCTTCTTAGTCGGCTTCAAACCCACTATCTCCAACTCTTCCCCAACCTTCACTATCCCTCTCTCAACCCGGCCTGTTCCCACCGTGCCTCGGCCGGTTATCGAGAATACGTCCTCAACGGGCATCAAAAACGGCAGATCGATGTCCCGCTTCGGCTGCGGTATGTAGCTGTCCACAGCATCCATCAACTGCCATATGCACTTGCACTCCTCGCCGTCCGGATTGTCGCTCACCAGCGCCTTCGACGCGCTCCCTCTCACAATCGGGATCTCGTCGCCGGGGAACTCGTACTTCGTCAATAACTCCCTAACCTCAAGCTCCACCAGGTCCAGCAACTCCGGATCGTCCACCAAATCCACCTTGTTCAAGAACACCACGATCGCGGGCACTCCCACCTGCCGCGCCAGCAATATGTGCTCTCTCGTCTGCGGCATCGGCCCGTCCGCGGCTGATACCACCAGAATCGCTCCGTCCATCTGCGCCGCTCCCGTGATCATGTTCTTCACGTAATCCATGTGCCCGGGGCAATCAACGTGCGCATAATGCCGCTTGTCCGTTGAATACTCAACGTGCGCCACCGCTATCGTCAATATCTTCGTCTCGTCGCGCCGTCCCTGCGACTCGCTCGCCTTCGCTACCTGGTCGTAACTGATAAACTGGCACAACCCCTTCCTCGACAACACCCTCGTGATCGCCGCAGTCAAGGTCGTCTTACCGTGGTCCACGTGCCCAATCGTACCTACGTTAACGTGCGGCTTTGTCCGCTCGAATTTCTCTTTGCCCATGGTAGCCTCCTCATTTACCCTTGCTACTTATATATAGCTACTTCTCTTTTTGGCTGTAGTTAAGAAGCTGCTCCTCTTTGTGCTTCGGAATCTTCTCAAAACAGAGCGGTTCCATCGAATACGACGCCCGCCCCCTCGACAGGGACCGGATGGCGGTCGCATAGCCGAACAACTCCGCCAGCGGCACCGAGGCGCGCACGATGTTCGTGCCAACCCTCGACTCCATCTCCCGCACCTTTCCCCGCCGCGCATTCAAGTCGCTGATGACGTCCCCGAGATATTCCGAGGGCGTGGTGACCTCAACATCCATGATCGGCTCGAGCAGCACGGGCCTCGCCCTTAGCATCGACTCCTTCAGAGCCATCGAGCCTGCAACCTGGAACGCCATGTCCGAGGAGTCCACTTCATGGTAGGAGCCGTCCTTGATGACGATCTTCATGTCTACCATGGAGTAACCGCCAAGGGGACCCGTATAACACGCCTCCTTGATCCCCGAGGTGGCGGCCCGCACGTACTCACGCGGTATTGCCCCGCCTACGATCTCGTTCTCCACGACGATTCCGCTCCCCTTCTCGCCGGGGGCGACTTCAATAATAACGTGCCCGTACTGCCCTCTACCACCGGACTGGCGGATGAACTTTCCCTCTCCGCTGGCTGGGGCGGTGATCGTTTCGCGATATGCCACCTCGGGCTTGCCCACCTTCGCGTCGACCTTGAACTCCCGGAGCAACCTGTCCTTGATGATGTCGAGGTGGAGCTCGCCCATGCCTGATATGATCAACTGGGCGGTCTCCTCATTCGTCTTCATCTTGAATGTGGGGTCCTCCTCCGCGAGCCGGCGAAGGGATATCATGAGCTTATCCCTGTCGACCTTGGTGCGCGGTTCGATCGCCATCGCAATCACCGGTTCCGGGAACTGCATGGACTCAAGCACGATCGGATGCCTCTCGTCGCAGATGGTGTGACCGGTGACCGTCTTGGACAATCCCACCACGGCGACGATGTCTCCGGCAACGGCCTCATCCACCTCTTCCCTGCGGTTCGCGTGCATTACCAGAAGCCTGCCCACCCGCTCCCTCTTCATCGTTACGGAGTTGTACGCCTGCGTGCCCTTTTTCAGCACTCCGGAATAAACCCTCAGATAAATTAGTTTCCCCACGAAATTATCCGACATTACTTTGAAGGCGAGCGCGGAGAGAGGCTGTTTCGGGTCAGCCGTGCGAGTGGCAACCTCCTCGGACTTTGGGTTTATGCCCGTCACCGGCCGCACGTCGACGGGCGAGGGCAAATAATCAACCACAGCGTCCAGAAGATGCTGTACCCCCTTGTTCTTGAGCGCCGTGCCACAGAGCACCGGCACGATCTTGTTTAAAATCACAAGCCTTCTTAAAGCGGCCTTGATGTCGGACACCGCAAAATCCTTGTGCGCGACGAATAGCTCCAGGAACTTTTCGTCCTCGCTCGCAATTGCTTCGAGGAGATGCTCCCTGGCCTTCAATGCGCGGTCGCGCACGGCCTCGGGGATCTCCTCCTCGCGGAAGTTGACGCCCTGGCTCTCTTCATCGTAAACGACCGCCTTCATCGTGATAAGGTCCACCAGTCCCTTGAACTCCGCCTCAGCCCCGAGGGGAATCTGGATGGGCACGGCGTTGGCCGCAAGCCGTTCTTGCATCCGTTTCACCGCGAAATCGAAGTTGGCGCCCACGCGGTCCATTTTGTTCACGAATGCGAGCCTTGGGATGTGATAACGGTTCGCCTGCCGCCATACCGTTTCCGACTGGGGCTCCACGCCCTCAACGCCGCAAAATACGGCGACCGCCCCGTCAAGCACCCGGAGGCTGCGTTCCACCTCCACGGTAAAGTCCACGTGGCCTGGTGTGTCAATGATGTTTACCCGGCAATCGTTCCACGTGCAAGTCGTCGCCGCTGAGGTAATGGTGATACCCCGTTCCTGCTCCTGGACCATCCAGTCCATGGTCGCAGTCCCCTCGTCCACCTCCCCCAGCTTGTACGTCTTCCCCGTGTAAAAGAGGATCCGCTCCGTGACGGTGGTCTTGCCGGCGTCTATATGCGCCATGATGCCTATATTTCTAATCTTGCTCAGAGACATAGTATCCGATGATGCTCCCTGTCCGACCTGTTCCATTTCAAAACTGCTCACAGCCATTGTTCTATTCTCTTATCCGCCACTTTTCTCGAAACCCGTAACTTGCGTTGCCGCAGCACTACCACCTGTAATGCGCGAACGCCTTGTTCGCCTCGGCCATTTTGTGCGTATCCTCACGCTTCTTGATCGAGGACCCTTCTCCCTTATATGCATCCAGCAGCTCGGCGGCGAGCCGTTCCTGCATCGGCTTCCCCTTGCGCGCGCGCGCGAACGTTATGATCCACCGCAGGGCAAGCGCCATCTGCCTGTCTGATCTGACCTCCACGGGGACCTGGTAGGTCGCGCCGCCGACCCTCCTTGACTTGACCTCTAGGAACGGCTTTACCCGATCCACGGCTTTTTCGACGACCTTGATGGGGGGAAGTTCCTGCACCCGCTGCCCGATAAGATCCAGCGTCGAATAGAAGATGTTCTCCGCAAGACTCTTCTTCCCGTCCCTCATGAGACTGGTAATAAACCGCGCAACCAGCGGGCTTTTGAACCGCACGTCAAGCAACACCCGCCTTTTTATCGCCCTGCGCCTTCGTGACATTTTTTTACCTCAGTTGATCGTTTATCGTTTTTCGTCCCCGCCACTCCTCCCTCTCCCCACTGCCTTTTTGGGATTTGGGATTTGGGTTTTGGGATTTTTTACTTGGGCGTCTTCGCCCCATACTTCGACCTGCTCCTCTTCCTCCCTTCGACGCCGGCTGCATCGAGGGTCCCACGTATAATATGGTAGCGGACGCCGGGAAGGTCTTTTACCCTTCCTCCTCTAAGCATGACGATCGAATGCTCCTGGAGGTTATGCCCCTCTCCGGGTATGTATGCCGTGACCTCCATGCCGTTTGTCAGCCTCACCCTCGCCACCTTGCGGAGCGCGGAATTGGGCTTCTTGGGCGTTTGCGTTTTCACCAGGAGACAAACCCCCCTCTTCTGGGGGCACTGCACAAGCGCGGGGGCTTTCGTTCTCTTCCGCTGTTTCTGTCTCCCTTTCCTGACCAATTGATTGATTGTCGGCATATCCGTAATTCCTTTAGCCTGGTCTTTAACGTTTTTATCCACGGATTACACGGATTGCACCGATTAACAGAAAACCTCGAAACCCCTTGCCGCAAAATCCGTGAAATCCGTGGATAAAACCACTGCCTCTGCAAGTCTCTCGAAGAGGCCCCCCTTGGGGCGCTCTATCCGCGTATCACTTTGCCTTCTTCTTCTTTGAGTCCTTCTTCTTCGCCTTCGGCGCCTTCTTATCGGCGGCGGCTTCCTCTTTCTCCTCAACCTCCTCCTCGGGGGCCTCCTCGACGGTGACACTCTCGATGGCCTGCGCCGTCGCCTTGGCCTCCACGAGCGGGATCACGTCGATCTGCCGGTATTGCTTGAACGCCGTCCCCGCCGGTATCAGATGCCCCATGATCACGTTCTCCTTGAAACCGTTGAGGACGTCCGTCCTACCGGTTGCAGCCGCATGCGTGAGCACGCGGGTAGTCTCCTGGAACGACGCCGCAGATATGAAACTCTCGGTCCCCAACGACGCCTTCGTGATACCCAGAAGCAGCGGCGACGCCTCCGCCGGCTTCTTGTCTTTCTTTATCAAACGCTCGTTTTCCCTCTCAAAAATGTGCTTTTCCACGTGCTCGCCGAAAAGGAACTCGCTGTCGCCTGGATCGGCAATGCGCACCTTCCTCAGCATCTGCCTGATGATGACCTCGATGTGCTTGTCGTTGATCTCGACGCCCTGGAGACGGTAGACCTCCTGGACCTGATTGACCAGGTACTCCTGGAGCTCTTTCGGGCCGCAAACCTGTAGCAATTCCTGCGGTACGATCGGGCCCTCGGTGAGCTGCTGCCCCTTAGCCACCTGGTCCCCCTTGTACACCACGAGGTGCTTCCCGTACGGGATGAGGTGCTCCTCTTCGACGCCGGTTATCTCGTTTCGCACCACGAGGCGGCGGCGGCCCTTGAACGTACCCCTGAACTCGACGATACCGTCGATCTTGGCGATCTCCGCGGCATCCTTTGGCCTCCGCGCCTCGAAGAGCTCTGCGACGCGGGGTAAGCCCCCCGTGATGTCCTTCGTCTTGCTGATCTTACGCGGGCTCTTTGCGATGAGGCTGCCCTGGGTGACGAAGTCGCCCTCATCGACCATGATGTGCGCTCCCGGCGGAATGGTGTAGTACCCCAACACTTCCTTCCGGTCTCTGCTCGTGATCACGATCTGCGGGTGGAGGTTCTCCTTGTGCTCGATGATGACGCGGCCGATAAGCCCCGTCGATTCATCGGCCTCCTTCCTCATCGTGACCCCCTCCTGGATGTCGATGAACTCGACGAGTCCGTCCTTCTCCGTAAGAATCGGCGTGCTGTACGGATCCCACCGGATGAACACCTCGCCCTTCTTAACCTTCTCGCCGTCACCCATGCCGAGCACGGCGCCGACCGGGACGGTATAGTTTTCGAGTTCGCGTCCCTCGCGCACGTTCCCCTGGCTGTCCTGGATGATCTCGTTGATCCTGATCGTCCCGTTCTTATTCACCACCACCCGCGTCTGCTCCTTACTGAGCACCACCTTCAGGTTGTGGTACCTGACCAAGCCGTCGGATTTTGCGACGATCTGGGGTTGTTTGAAGATCTGGCTCGCCGTTCCACCGATGTGGAAGGTTCTCATGGTGAGCTGGGTGCCGGGTTCCCCGATCGATTGCGCCGCGATTATACCCACCGCGGTGCCAGGCTCGACCTCACGGCCCGTCGCCAAGTCGTACCCGTAACACTTCCTGCACACCCCGGACTTCGACTCGCAAGTGAGGACCGACCGTATCCTGATCTGCTCGACCCCCATCGCGTCGATCCGCTCTGCGAGGTCCTCGCTGATAGCCTCACTGGCTTTGACAACCACATCTTTGGAAACCGGCTCCACGATATCTTCCAGGCTCGTCCGGCCGACGATACGCTCTTTGAGGGAAACCACCACGTCCTCGCCCTCGTGGATCTCCTTGATGGTGATGCCGTTAAGCGTGCCGCAGTCGTCCTCGGTCACGATGACGTCCTGGGCGACGTCGACGAGCCTTCGCGTGAGATACCCGGAGTCGGCGGTCTTGAGCGCCGTATCGGCAAGACCCTTGCGCGCTCCGTGAGTGGAAATGAAATACTCCAGCACGCTCAAGCCCTCTCTGAAATTGGAGGTGATCGGAGATTCCATGATCTCACCCGAGGGCTTCGCCATCAAACCTCGCATCCCGGCGAGCTGCCTGATCTGCTGCTTGCTGCCTCTCGCCCCGGAATCCACCATCATGAAAATGGGGTTCATCCCACGCTCGCTGCCCGATCGCGCGAGGCCTCGGTACATGGCCTCGGCTATGTTGTCGGTGGTGTGGGTCCAAATATCGACGATCTTGTTATAGCGCTCGCCGTCGGTAATGCTGCCGCTGCGATACTGGCGCTCGACCTCTCGGATCTGCTGGTTGGCCTCGTCGAGGAACTTTCCCTTCTCGGGCGGAATGACCATGTCGCCGCTAGCGATGGAGAGACCGGCGCGCGTGGCTTCCCTGAAGCCCATCTCCTTCATACTATCCAGGATCTCGACGGTCTTGGCCTTCCCTACCGCGCGGTAACAGTCCATGATGACCTCTGACAGCTTTTTCTTGTTGAGCTCATCATTGATGAAACCGATCTCCTTCGGCAGGAGCCTATTGAACATCACCCGTCCCGCACTGGTCTCGATCAGCCTGCCCCCGATCCTGACACGCACCTTCTCGTGCAGCGTGATCGCGCCGGAGTCGTAGGCGAGCATGACCTCGTCCCCATCGGAGAAGGTGATCCGCGGTTTCGACTCGGAGAATATGTCCCGCGTCACGTAGTAACAGCCGAGCGCGATGTCCTGCGTCGGGGTATCAATCGGCTTTCCGCTCGAGGGTGAGAATATGTTGTTTGTGGCGAGCATGAGCAGCTTCGCCTCAAGCTGGGCCTCGACGGAGAGCGGTATGTGCACGGCCATCTGGTCTCCGTCAAAATCGGCGTTGAACGCGGAGCAGACCAGCGGATGGATGCGGATGGCCTTCCCTTCGATGAGCACGGGCTCGAACGCCTGGATACCCAGACGGTGAAGGGTGGGCGCACGGTTCAGCATGACGGGGTGCCCCTTGGTGACCTGTTCGAGAATGTCCCATACCTCGGGGACCTCGTTTTCGATCATCTTCTTGGCGCTGCGTATGGTGTGCACGCTTCCCCTGTTCTTGAGCTCGCGGATGATGAACGGCTCGAAGAGCTCCAGCGCCATCTTCTTGGGCAGGCCGCACTGGTTAAGTTTAAGCTCCGGCCCGACCACGATGACCGAGCGGCCCGAATAATCCACGCGCTTACCCAACAGGTTCTGCCTGAAGCGCCCCTGTTTCCCCTTAAGCATGTCGCTAAGCGACTTGAGCGGCCTATTGCCGGCGCCGACTATGGGGCGCCCATGGCGGCCGTTGTCAAGGAGGGCGTCAACCGCCTCCTGGAGCATCCTCTTCTCGTTCCGTATGATGACCTCGGGCGTCTTTAGTTCGAGTATCGCCCGCAATCTGTTGTTGCGGTTGATCACCCTGCGATAGAGGTCGTTAAGATCGGAGGTGGCGAACCGTCCGCCCTCGAGAGGAACGAGGGGCCGGAGGTCCGGCGGGATCACCGGGACGACGCTCAGGATCATGCAGTCCGGCTTATTGCCGGACCGCTTCATCCCCTCGATGATCTGCAACCGCTTGCTGAGTTTTTTCTTGGTCTGTTTGGAGGTCGTCTTCTCCATCTTCTTGTGGAGCTCCACCGAAAGAGCGTCAAGGTCCTCGGTCCTCAAAAGGTCGCGGATCGCCTCTGCGCCCATCCCGGCCTTGAACCGCTTACCGTACTCCTTGACGTACTTCTGATACTCATCCTCGCTCATAAGCTGCTTCTTGGAGAGCGGGGTGTCTCCGGGGTCAACCACGATGTAGTCTTCGTAATAGAGCACTCGCTCGAGCTCGGAGGTGGAAAGGTCCAATATGTTGCCGATGCGGCTCGGCTGCGTTTTGAAGAACCAGATGTGCGACACGGGCACGGCGAGATCGATGTGCCCCATGCGCTCGCGCCGAACCTTCGACTGGGTGACCTCCACGCCGCAGCGGTCGCACATCACACCTTTGTGTTTGATCCGCTTGTACTTACCGCAACTGCACTCCCAGTCCCGCGTCGGGCCGAATATCCTCTCGCAGAAAAGACCGCCCTTCTCCGGTTTGAAGGTGCGGTAGTTGATCGTCTCAGGGTTCTTTACCTCGCCCTTCGACCACGAGCGTATGACATCCGCCGAAGCGATCTTGATGGTCACCTTATTGAAGGCGACGTCGCCACCCTCCAACCCCAGGAATGCCTTTGCAACCTTTTGGTCTGTCAAAGCGACTCTCCCCCCGTTAAATGACAAATGACAAAATTCAAATGACGAATCATCAAAGGTTTCGTCATTCGGTATTTGGTATTTGTCATTTTCAGCTCTCCGTCCTCACGTCCAAACAGAGGCTCTGCATCTCCTTGATGAGCACGTTGAACGACTCCGGCGTGCCGGCCTCTAGCGTGTTTTGTCCCTTTACGATCGACTCGTATATCTTGGTCCGCCCCACCACGTCGTCGCTCTTCACCGTGAGGAGCTCCTGGAGCGCATACGCCGCCCCATAAGCCTCCAGTGCCCAAACCTCCATCTCTCCGAAGCGTTGTCCTCCAAACTGCGCCTTACCGCCGAGCGGCTGCTGCGTCACGAGCGAGTATGGACCGATGGCCCTCGCATGGATCTTGTCAGCCACGAGATGGGAAAGCTTCATCATGTAGAGGTAACCCACGGCCACCTCCTGCTCGAACCGGTCCCCCGTGCGGCCGTCATAGAGGATCGCTTTGCCGCTGGCGGGGAGGCCCTGCTGTACCATGAGCTCTTTGATCTGCTCCTCCTTGATGCCGTTGAAGACAGGGGTCGCGATCGAGAGCCCCATCATCTTCGCCGCCCAGCCCAAGTGCGTTTCGAGGAGTTGGCCGACGTTCATCCTCGAGGGGACCCCGAGGGGATTCAGCACCATGCCCACCGGAGTTCCATCGGCAAGGAAGGGCATGTCCTCTTCCGGGAGGATCCTGGCGATGACGCCCTTGTTCCCATGCCGTCCGGCCATCTTATCTCCGACCTGGAGCTTGCGTTTGCTTGCGACGTACACCTTCACCTGTTTGATCAGGCCGGGGTCGAGCTCGTCGCCCCGTTTGAACTTTTCGATCGCCCGGTTTTCGGCCATCTCAGCCTCTTCAATCGCGTGGCCGAATTCCATGAGGATCCTCTTTATGTCAAGCCCGAGCTGTTCGTCCTCGGTCTCGATGTCGCTGAAATCGACGTCCTGGAGCTGCTGGATTTGCGCCTTGCTGATCTTTCTCCCCGATGGGATGATCACCTCGCCGGTCTGCAGGTTGATGACCTCGGTCTCCATGACCTTGCCCACGAGGAGCTCGGTCAAGCGCTGCTCGCGGTCGCCCCTGATCTTCGCAATGCGCTTTTTGAAATCCTCGGAGATCATCTTTACCTTGCGCTTCTCCTCCAGGCGCTCCTCATCGGTCTGCGCCGCATCCTTTCGGGAGAACACCTTCACGTCCATGACGATCCCCTCCGTCCCCGAGGGGACCGTGAGAGAGGCATCGCGCACGTCGGCGGCCTTTTCTCCGAAGATCGCGCGGAGAAGGCGCTCCTCGGGGGAGAGCTCGGTCTCGCTCTTCGGCGTGATCTTTCCGACCAGTATGTCGCCCGCCTTCACCTCGGCCCCCAAGCGCACAATCCCGTCCTCGCCGAGGTTCTTGAGCGCCTCTTCACCGACGTTGGGGATGTCGCGGGTGATCTCCTCGCGCCCGAGCTTCGTGTCCCTGGCTCCAATCTCAAACTCCTCGATGTGGATCGACGTGTAGACGTCCTCCTTAACGAGCTGCTCGCTGATGAGGATGGCGTCCTCGAAGTTATATCCCCCCCACGGCATAAACGCGACAAGCACGTTGCGTCCAAGGGCAAGCTTGCCATCTTTCGTAGCCGGGCCGTCCGCAAGGACATCGCCCTTCTTCACGCGATCTCCTACCGCGACGATCGGTCTCTGATTGACGCACGTGCCCGCGTTCGAGCGTAAGAATTTGATCAACCGGTATATCTTACCGCTCACCACAATCTTATCGCTGTCCACGTATTCCACTTCACCGGCGGCCTGCGCCAGCGTCATCACCCCCGCATCCCGCGCCACCTGCGACTCAAGGCCGGTCATGACTATCGGCGCATCGGTCATGAGCAGCGGGACCGCCTGCCGCTGCATGTTCGATCCCATCAATGCGCGGTTCGCGTCGTTGTGCTCCAGGAACGGAATGAGCCCCGCCGCTACGCTCACAAGCTGTTTTGGGGATACGTCGATGAAATGTATCTCGCTCGGCGGAACGTAAATGAAGTCGCCCTTGTAGCGGGCGGAAACCTTTTCCTCGACGAGTCTGCCCTTCTCGTCCATTTTGGCGTTCGCCTGCGCGATGATGTATTGCTCTTCCTCATCCGCCGTGAGGCAAACCACCTCGTCGGTCGCCTTCCCATTGACCACCTTGCGATACGGCGTCTCCAGGAAACCGTACTCGTTCACGCGGGCGAAGGTGCTGAGCGACGATATCAAACCGATGTTCGGGCCCTCAGGGGTCTCGATGGGACAGATCCGGCCGTAGTGGCTCGCATGCACGTCCCTGACCTCGAACCCCGCGCGCTCGCGGCTGAGTCCCCCCGGGCCTAGCGCGGAGAGCCGGCGCTTATGCGTTAGCTCGGCCAGCGGATTGGTCTGATCCATGAACTGCGAGAGCTGACTCCTGCCGAAGAAATCCCTGATCACGCTCGTGAACGCCTTGGGATTGATAAGGCGATGGGGGGTCACCGTCTCCGCGCTCATGTCATAGAGGTTCATCCGCTCCTTGGTGAGCCGCTCCATGCGCGCAAGCCCTATGCGGCACTGGTTCTGCAACAGCTCACCGACCGACCTCACGCGGCGGTTGCCGAGGTGATCGATGTCATCAAGGCTTCCGCCCTCTCCATGCCGGAGGTTCATGAGATAGCGGCACGCCTCAACCATGTCCTCTTTCCGGAGCGTCCCGACCTTGAGCGTGCGCTCGCTGATCTCCAGCCCCAATTTCTTGTTGAGCTTGAATCTCCCCACGCGTCCCAGATCATAGTGCCGTGGATCGAAGAAAATTCTTTTTAGCATGGTGCGGGCGCTCGAAACGTTCGCCGGGTCTCCGGGGCGAAGCCGCTTGTAAATTTCTTTTAGCGCCTCATCCTGCGAATCGGTCGGATCGCGCTGGAGCATTTTAAGGATGCCCGCCTCCCCCTTGTCGGAGGCGGTCACGGCGACGGACTTGATGCCCGCCTGCCGGAGCAGGCTTAGCTTTTGCTTGGTGAGCTTCTCACCGAGGTTGACCAGCGCCTCTCCCGTCGTGGGATGCGCCACCGACTGGATGGCGGTCCGGTCGACAAGTTCCTTGCTGTCGGCGGCGCCGATCTGGATCTCTTCCTTCCCGAGGAGCGCCTCCATGATCTGCTCGTCCGTGGAATAGCCGGTCGACCTGAGTAGTGTCGTGGCCAGTATCTTTCTCCTCCGCCGACGCCTATCGATGTAAAGGTAGATGATGTCGCTGCTGTCCAACTCCCCCTCAAGCCAGGAGCCGCGATAGGGGATAACCCTGAACCAGTAACTCGGGATGCCCCTTGGGTGCGGCGTCCGCTCGAAACAGATCCCCGGCGACCGGTGGAGCTGGCTAACGATCACGCGCTCCGCGCCGTTGATCACAAAGGTTCCCTGCTCCGTCATGAGAGGGATGCTCCCGAAATAGACCGTCTCCTCCTTGATGTTGCCGTTCTCGCGAAGGCGGAGCGTCACACGAAGCGGCGCAGAGTAGGTAAGCCCCCGCCTGCGACACTCCATGATGTCGTATTTCGGAACGCCGAGCGAATAGTTCACAAATTCCAGAGAACAGGTTTCATCGTAGCTCTTGATCGGGAAAACTTCCCTGAAGACCTCCTGGAGGCCTCTAAGCCTCCTCTTGGCAGGCAGCGTATCGGCCTGGAGGAAATCCTCATAGGACTGCGTCTGCACCTCGACCAGATTGGGCATGACGACGAGTTCTTTTAACCTGGAATAATCAACCACCTTCGCTCTTGATGGCATTTGGACCTCTCGTTAAACAGTATTAAGGATCAAGCACTACGTCTTAAGCAAGAGTTGCTCAATCCTTACAACTTACCACTTATTTAATCTCTACCGTGCCCCCTGCGGCCACCAGCTTCTTCTTTATGTCCTCAGCCTCTTCCTTGGACACGTTCTCTTTGACCGGCTTCGGAGCTCCCTCAACCAGGTCCTTGGCTTCCTTTAGGCCCAGGCTCGTGACCGCGCGGACCTCTTTGATCACCTGGATCTTCTTGTCTCCGGAACCGGTGAGGATTACGCTGAACGTGCTCTTCTCTTCCTTCTGCTCGGCGGCGGCGCCTGCTGCAGGCGCTGCGCTGACGGCGGCGACCGGCGCAGCGGCCGACACGCCGAATTCCTGCTCCATGGACTTTACCCACTCGGAAAGCTCGAGCACCGTCAGGTTCTTGACGATCTCAAGCCCGAGCACCTTCCTGTCCGCAGGGCTCAACTCGGTGATCTTTTTGAGGATGCTCTTTAACTCCGCTGAAAACTCCGCAGCCATCCCCTCTTCCTTTTTCTCATGCTTCTTCGGCTCGGCCTCTTTCTTCTCGGCCTTCTTGGTTTCCTCCGTCATCTGTTCCTCCTTATAGTTAGCTATGTTGCAGTTTTTACCACTGAAAAAACCCATCCCTTGTCATTTGATATTTATCATTCACCATCTGAAGTTTGGGATTTGGGATTTGGGGTTTGTCCGCCAGAGGCGCCCGCGCCTTCGGCGGAGGATTTATTCTTCTGCGCCACTTGATCCAGCACGTAAACAAACTGCCTCGTCAACTCGGCCAATCCTCGGACGAACGCGACGAGCGGCCCCTGCATTCCGCCGACGACGCGCGCGATGAGGACGTTGCGCGGCGGCAGCGCGGCTATCATGCCGACTTCGGACGCGGTCAACAACGCCCCATCGAGGAAGCCGGCCTTCACTTTCGGCGCCTCGTTCTTCTTGGCAAAGCCCACGATGATCTTTGAAAGGGCGGCGCAGTCACCGCTGGTCACCGCAATGGCGGTGGGCCCATCGATCCCTACTCCAAACGCGCGCGCCATCTGCTCGTCAAATGCGAGCTTCAACAGCCTGTTCTTGACGACCATGTACTCCGATCCGTTCTTTTTAATCAGGGATCGGAGCTCGTTCATCTGGTTCGAGCTCAAACCGGTATGATCCGTCAGGATGAGCATCGCCTTCCCCTGAAGCATCCCCTTGATCTCTTCAACAACGATTTTCTTTTCTTGTCTCATCGCTCACTCACTGCACTTTCGACTTGTTATACCGTGATAAATTCCTTCATGTCCACCGGGACGCCGGCGCACATGGTCGAAGACACGACGCATTTTTTAAAATACGCTCCCTTCGCGGTCGAGGGCTTCGCCTTGAGCAGCCCATCGATTACCACCCGGGCGTTGTCTGCAAGCGCGTTCGCGGCAAACGATTTCTTGCCGATGGGCACCTGGATGTTCGCCCCCTTGTCCGTTCGAAACTCTATCCTGCCGGCCTTGAGCTCCTTGACCGCCTTTCCGATCTCCTTCGTCACCGTCCCGGTCTTAGGACTGGGCATGAGCCCACGGGGTCCCAGGATTTTCCCAAGCCGTCCCAGCTCCCTCATCAGGTCGGGCGTGGTGACTGCGATGTCAAAATCCGCCCATCCCTCGCTCACTTTTTTGATGAGGTCTTCATGCCCGATCACGTCGGCGCCAGCGGCCTTTGCCTCATCCGCCTGAGCGCCTTTTGCGAAGACCGCGATCCTGACTTTCTTCCCGGTGCCATGCGGCAATGAGACCGTCCCGCGGACGAGCTGCTCCGTCTGCTTGGGATCTATTCCCATATTGAACACAAGCTCTACCGTTTCGTCAAACTTCGCGGACGGCAATTCTTTCAGAAGCGTGATCGCCGCCTCAAGCGGATAGAGCGCGCCCTCTTTGATCTTTTCCACACCCTGCCTGTATCGTTTGCTCTTTTTCTTCATTGTAGGATCCAGAACGGTGAAAATTTATCCCTCGATTACCTCTATGCCCATGCTCCTCGCTGTTCCCTCGATGATCCTCATCGCGGCATCCTCGTTCGCCGCGGTGAGGTCCTCCTTTTTCTGCCGGATTATGTCCCGCACCTGACTTTTAGTAACCTGACCGACCTTGTCCTTACCCGCCGTACCCGAGCCCACTGCCAGATTGGCGGCCTTCTTCAGAAGGACGGAAGCGGGCGGGGACTTGAGTATGAAGGTAAACGACCTGTCCTTGTAAACGGTGATCACCACCGGCACCACTAGACCGCCCTTGTCCTTCGTGGCGGCATTAAACGCCTTGCAAAACTCCATGATATTGACGCCGTGCTGTCCCAATGCCGGGCCGACGGGCGGAGCCGGGTTCGCCTGCCCAGCCGGAATCTGCAATTTGATGATCGCTGTGACTTCTTTAGCCATTTAATTCTCCCGCACCCTGAAGGGTGCGCTACATCAGCCTTTTTCCACCTGCCAGTACTCAAGCTCAACGGGCGTTGACCGTCCGAAAATTGACACGAGCACCTTGAGCTTCCCTCTGTCCGGATTGATTTCGTCGATGACACCGTTGAAATTGACGAACGGGCCGTCGGTGACCTTCACCGTCTCGCCCACGTCAAAAAGGATCTTCGGTTTGACCTTTTCCTTCTTGACCTCGATCTGCGACAATACGTCTTTGATCTCGTGCTCCCGCAGCGCGATGGGGCTTCCCGACCCGATAAAACCTATGACCCCCGGCGTCTGCCTCACAAGATAGTAGGTCTCATCCGTCCGTATCATCTCCACCAGCAGATAGCCGGGGAAAAACTTCCTGGCGGTAATCGTCTTTTTACCCGCCTTCACCTCGGCAACCTTCTCCGAGGGGATGAGCACCTGGAACACAAGGTTCTCCATCTCGTGGCTCTTGATTCTGCTCTCCAGCATCTCCTTGACCTTGTACTCCTGTCCGGAGAGCGTGTGAACCACGTACCACTTCCGCTCCTGCTCCTGTATTTCCTTATCTTCCACTGCTGGCTCTTTTACCATGACACTCTGCGAGCTCCCCCATACATGCACGTGTGGGCATATCGACGCTACAATACCCTGGTTAAACCCCCATGTGCTCGTGGTACATAACCGCGACATCCCGGCAAGATTCACCCAATCAGAAGCCCCATAAGGCTGGAGAGGATGACGTCCATCACTCCGATATATGCGGCAAGCCCAATCGATGACGCAATAACCATTACCGTGGAATCGGTCAATTCCCGGTACCGCTCGGAAGCCTTGATGTTACTCCCTCGCTTGATAGGCCAGGAGACCTTATTCATCTCTGTGCCTACTTCTACCAGGAACGTTTTAGCCTTCTCTAACATAGAAAAACCTCACTGCGCTCCGTCAAGCATCAAGAGGGTGAGGAGTATCAAGCCGTGAACGAACACCGCTTTGCGCTAAACTCCCGACACTATCTCCTGTTCAAACACCACGCGCCAACATCCAATCCGACACATGCCACATATCCGGCAGGCGGGCTTGCCCGCCAGCGACCCAAGATATTCCTCCAAAAACCCATTACCAAAACCACCCTAGATACATCCCGTACTTGGCAGGCGGGACAGGAATCGAACCTGCAGCCGCCGGTTTTGGAGACCGGTGCTCTACCTAGTTGAGCTACCCGCCTAAACTACAGCTGAAAGTTTAAAGCCAAAAGTTAAAAGAAACCGCCGTTACTCTTTAAACTTTTAACCTTTAGCTTTAGGCTGTTATTTCGTCTCCTTATGCACCGTGTGCTTGCGATCGAACCTGCAATATTTTTTAAGCTCGAGGCGGTCAGGGTGCTTCTTCTTATCCTTCGTGCTCATGTAATTCCGGCGTTTGCACTCCTGACATGCGAGTGTGATGATTTCCCTGACCATTTATTTTGTCCTTCGTATTTCGTATTCCGTACATCGTACATCGTACATCGTTATTCTTCGATGTACGATGTACGAACGACGAAGTACGAATCTATTTTATAACCTCAGACACCCTTCCCGCTCCAACCGTGCGTCCGCCCTCGCGTACCGCAAATCTCAACCCCTTTTCCATCGCGATCGGCGTGATCAACTCGCACTCCACCCCTACGTTGTCTCCGGGCATCACCATCTCTACCCCGGCAGGCAGCTTCACCACACCAGTCACATCCGTTGTCCTAAAGTAAAATTGAGGCCTATACCCGTTGAAAAAGGGCGTGTGCCTTCCGCCCTCATCCTTGCTCAAGACGTATATCTCCGCCTTGAAATGCGTGTGCGGCGTGATCGACCCAGGCGCCGCCAGCACCTGTCCGCGCTCCAGCTCTTCCTTCTCCACGCCTCTCAGCAATACCCCGATGTTGTCTCCAGCCTGACCCTGATCCAGCAGCTTCCGGAACATCTCTACTCCAGTCGCCACCGTCTTCTTAGTCGGCTTCAAACCCACTATCTCCAACTCTTCCCCAACCTTCACTATCCCTCTCTCAACCCGGCCTGTTCCCACCGTGCCTCGGCCGGTTATCGAGAATACGTCCTCAACGGGCATCAAAAACGGCAGATCGATGTCCCGCTTCGGCTGCGGTATGTAGCTGTCCACAGCATCCATCAACTGCCATATGCACTTGCACTCCTCGCCGTCCGGATTGTCGCTCACCAGCGCCTTCGACGCGCTCCCTCTCACAATCGGGATCTCGTCGCCGGGGAACTCGTACTTCGTCAATAACTCCCTAACCTCAAGCTCCACCAGGTCCAGCAACTCCGGATCGTCCACCAAATCCACCTTGTTCAAGAACACCACGATCGCGGGCACTCCCACCTGCCGCGCCAGCAATATGTGCTCTCTCGTCTGCGGCATCGGCCCGTCCGCGGCTGATACCACCAGAATCGCTCCGTCCATCTGCGCCGCTCCCGTGATCATGTTCTTCACGTAATCCATGTGCCCGGGGCAATCAACGTGCGCATAATGCCGCTTGTCCGTTGAATACTCAACGTGCGCCACCGCTATCGTCAATATCTTCGTCTCGTCGCGCCGTCCCTGCGACTCGCTCGCCTTCGCTACCTGGTCGTAACTGATAAACTGGCACAACCCCTTCCTCGACAACACCCTCGTGATCGCCGCAGTCAAGGTCGTCTTACCGTGGTCCACGTGCCCAATCGTACCTACGTTAACGTGCGGCTTTGTCCGCTCGAATTTCTCTTTGCCCATGGTAGCCTCCTCATTTACCCTTGCTACTTATATATAGCTACTTCTCTTTTTGGCTGATTCTCTCGTTCAACCCACCCTGCTTAACTCTATCTCGCTTATCCCTGCTGTTCTGGAGCCCACGATCGGGATCGAACCGATGACCTCGTCCTTACCAAGGACGTGCTCTGCCAACTGAGCTACGTGGGCAATAGTCAATCAGCAACGCAAGCATGAACTGTGCCATAAAACAAAGACCGCAGGCGCAAAAAACCATCCGGCCTGCGATCTTAAAATATTTAAGTCACAAGTCTCGAACCAACTATATGTTAAACTCAAAATCTACGTTACGCGGGAATGATATCAAGCCATCCTAATAGTGTCAATGCTATTTTTCAAAATTTTCAAAAAAATTTGCTCGCTTGTAATAACAACGAGGGGGACGGTTCTCACAAAGAGTAAAAGAGGGAAAGAGGATCAATGACAAATACCAAATGACAAAACAAGTGAATGTCAAAACAAGTGAAGTTTTGTCATTTTGCCTGCCCGCCGTACTGAGTATCTCAGCACTCCAGGAGGCGGGGCATTTGTCTTTTCTGCTGCGGTTTATAAATAACCGGCGCTCAAATCACACAATTCCTTCACAGCTAGTGAGTTACCTTAGATAGCCCCGATTCCCGACATCCATTTTATATGGGTGATTTATGGATGATTTAGTGGTGTTGTGGAATTTCACGTTTTGGCGGACAATGTTCTCCGTTCTGTACCATTATCTATATCTATACCATGCGCCCTGGATTGGAAAAAATCAAAAAGGGATTTGCCGGGCGATCCCACGCCGTACAGTTCAGCATCGAAATATATTACTTATGGAAAACAGTCCCATGAAAAAGAGAAAGCTTGTCGTTCTATTCGACGGCACATGGAACCATAAGGATCAGCGTACGGCGGACGGTCGGCCCTGTCCCACCAACATCGTCAAATTATTTGAGGCCACGTGCCAAGAAGACAAGCATAAAAATCTGCAGATCACACACTACGTCCAGGGGATCGGAACGCACAAGCTTGAGCGGATAAGAGGCGGGGGATTCGGCTACGGTATTTCGGATGACATCAAGGATGGTTATAGATTCCTGGTGAGAAACTATCAATCAGGCGATGATATATATATCTTCGGATTCAGTCGCGGCGCCTATGCGGCGCGGAGCCTTGCAGGAATGATCAGAAATGTTGGGATACTGCGAGGAGACTTCGTGCATCTGATAGACGAAGCGTATCAGCGATACAAGGATCGATCGCCCGAGTGGCATCCCGATGGGAAAGATACGATAGGTTTCAGAGAAAAAAACAGTTGGGGCGCCGAGTCGATCAGATTCCTCGGCGTTTTCGACACCGTGGGCGCCCTGGGCGCTCCCTTCGGCATAGTAGTGGGCTGGATCGTCGACAAGATATTTCGCTGCAGATTCCATGATACTCGACTCAGCAAAATCATTCAGAGCGCCTACCACGCATTGTCCATCGACGAGCGACGACTGCCCTTTCTGCCTACCCCGATGATCCCAAACAAGAAGCTCGATAAATCCACCTTCGAGGAGAAATGGTTCCCCGGCGTCCATTCCAACGTAGGCGGCGGCTATCCGAATACCGGCCTCTCCGATCTTGCGCTGGGATGGATGGCAAACAAGGCCATACGAAACGGCCTAAGACTCGACCTGCGCAGGATATCGGACCCCGGTTTCATGCCCGACGTGATGGAACGCCCCGCCAAGTCTCAAAACCCCCTTTATCGCATTTCAGCCGTTCTGTTCGTCAAACTGCCCGGGTGCATCCATCTTGTCCCCAAACGATACAAAGATTCTTTGCAAAACATACGGTGGACTGGAGACCTCATACGTCCCATTCCAGACAAAGGCTATGTCGGCCACTTTATCGGGAATCAGCCGGCTCGCCCCGTACATCTATACGATGGGAGCCTACACAGTTGCGTGATCGATAAAATAAACAGAAGCTGGAATGAGTATCTCCCTTCCAACGTCTGCTGATGGGGCACTAACCTTTGGGGGTAGCCGGCGCCTGCCTGCAAGCAAGGCGGCGCCGACTACAAATACCCTATCTCCCACAACCTCCCTCGACATCGCAAAATCCCAAAAATGGGGACGGTTCTCACAAAAGAGTAAAAGAGAGAAAAAGAAGAGAAAGGATAGCTTTGTTTACCGCAGATTTGCGCACCCCAACAGGGCCACCTAGCCTGAATTATTCATGAAAAAAAGAGTGGACATCCTCAACTCATTGTAGCACA
>CAYWRA010000013.1:0-39165 GCA_964460305.1 uncultured bacterium | reverse complement strand
CAAAAATATTTCCACTTTACCCAAAAATGGGTGAAATGTGAGAAAGTCGGGTTAGGGGGTATTTTTGTAGTGAGAATCCACTTGGTGCCCCAAAAGGGGGGAGTCCCGTTAAGTCTACTCATGCCGGATTGGGCAGGGTGATATTTCGCGAAGACAGATGCACCTACCGCGTTACCGGAACATCATCCTCACGCCCGTTGCGGCGACGATGATCGACAGCAGCGCTGCCATGATCACGTCCCTCCCACCACCGACGACCACGATGAGGAGCGATACGCCAAGCGCCACCGTGATGATGCCGACCACCGGGATCCTTCTCTGCGCCTTTTCGGGGAGGAACGAAAACGCTATCTGGATCGCGCCGACGCATAGCAGGAGGATTGGCCCGTAGTATTTGTGGATCGTCAGGGTATGCAGGGCATAGGCGATCGCGATACAGATGAGCGATATCCCCTCCGCGACGTGGGATCTACTATTTTCCATGACAGGGCTCCTTTCCATTGTGGCATTGTAGGGCATCATGCCCGGGTGTCTATAGTATACCACACAATGTCCGATCAGGAGCGGGGCGCGCCGTCGTCATGGCCGCCATGATATGTGCTGTCCGCATGCGCCGCGCCCGTAGTCCTCTTGCGCCATATCCTTGCAAATCCACAGCCCGCCAGCACGCAGACGAGCGGCATGACGGGGTGGCGGAATCTACCGAGCGCATTCGGACCGCCCGATAGGATGATGAGATATAGCGCAACAATCGCCACTGCGCCGAGCGGGACGCCGCGCTCCCGGCTGCGCACAAATGGCAAAAGCGCGCCCACGAGATAGACGGAAAGCACGAGGCCGAGGCCGAGGTTACCCCAGAATAGCGCCGGCCTCGTGCGGGCAAGCTCACACATGGCGTCCGCAAGGCCGCGATCGACGATCTTGCCCAGGAGGCCACTTCCCTCCTGGTAACACCCGAGAAACTTCAGATAATCTACCGCGGCTGGATCGAACAGCGTTCGCACAATGCCCTTGGCGTATAGGATGGCGAATACGCCGGGATGGGCGAAGATGATACGTCGCGCCTTAACGGCGATGTGCTCCAAGCCCTCGGCGCCTGAGACATCAACCATGCCATTGTGATACCTCATGCGCTGTTGCACGGCATAATAAGGCTCGCCGCGCACTGCAGCCTCAACCGCCGCGGCATCGTAGAAACAGAGTGTCTGTTCGCCGATACCCGAAAACCCGCGGTAACCTGTCGCACGGTAGTTCCTGACCTGCCACAACCCGATCGACACCGCGCAGATGCACAAGAAGACGAACGCCAGGAGAACACTCCTCCCACGCTTCCCCTGCCGACGGTGCGCTGCCGCGAGAACGACCGCCATTGCAAAGGGCAGCCAGTAAGCGATCGGACGGACATATATGGTTGCAACGAGGGCGCATGCGGCGGTGACGAGGTAGCTTATCTTGCCCGTTTTTAGATGGCAGACAAAAAGGAAGAGAAAAAGCATGATCGCCGTCGCAAAAAGCGTTTCGGCAAGGAGGAGGCTGCAATAGAGCACCGAGAGCGGCTCCACGGCGCCGAGGAGCCCGGCTGTTGTGGCAGCCGTCCTGTTTCCGGTAAGCGCGAGGGTTGCGCCATAAACGAGCCACACCGTCACGCAGCCCAGGAACATCTGCAGGAGGACCGTTACCGAGGTGACATGCCTGAGCAACACCCCAGGGACGAGCAGGAGGGGGTACCCCGGTGTTCGCACGATTTCAGGAATGCCCCCGATCGAAAAACTACCCGTGCGCACGAGAGACTCCGCGCAGGCGAGATAGGACGCCGTATCGGGAAGTTTGAAGATACGCGCATCATGAGTCCAGGAATAGGCGATGAAAGGCAGCAGCGCCCTTGAAAAAAGGGCGATACACATGATCATGGTCAACGAGGATGTGCGTGGGGGGCTGTCGGCCTTCCACATATCATTTTCCGTCATAGTTAGTAGTGACTTGAGCGCCAAAAACCATTGACGTTGCTTACCGCTTGCCATTATACTACACCCCCTAACGAAGAGGAGGTTAAATCATGAAGAGGAAAACGTCCAAGAAACCGGTAAAAAAAGCCAAGACTCTCAAGAAAAGGCCCAGGCGTAAAAAAGAGACCGTGGAGACAACGGAGAAAGCGGTCGTAGAAATGAAGAAACCATCGGAGCAACCCAAAGCGCCGTACGTTGCCCCGCGGCGGCTGTATATCAAAGACGCCGTCTGCGCGCTTCTGCCCCACGTGGATCCGAAACTGGTGAGGGGCCTCGACTACTGGGCGCTCTACACGATCCACCAGGATGTGGTGAAAGACGGCAAAGATGCCGAATCCCTTGCCCGCAGGTTGATACGGGGCTATGATCCGGCCAAGGGCGTGGGTTTGAATCCAAAGCAGGGCTCAAGCGTTGAAGAGGGGGTAGCTCAGGTGAACCTAGAACAGGAAGTTGCCGCACGTGTGGAACCGGCAAAGGAACGGGCGAGAGCAGCGAAGGAAAGGGCGCGCGCCGCAAAGGAGCGGGCACGGGCTACCGCGCATGCGGCGAAAGAGAGGGCTCGGGCCGCGATACGGGCGGCACGGGACAAGGCGCGTGCCGCGCGGCTTGGAAAGTCGAAGCCAGAGGCTGCTCAACCGGAGGCGCCGTCAGCCGTTTCCGAACAGGCTGGCGCTGAACCCGCTGCGCCGGCGACGAAAACCATGGGCTCGGCGTATGTCGCACCCGTTCGTACCAGGATCAGAGACGAGCTGGTGAAGGTTATGCCGATGATCACGATATCCAATCTTACCGGGCTTGACTACTGGGCGCTCTATACGATGCACTCGGAAATCGTCAAATACGGACGCAATCCCGAGGATATGGCGCGGAAATTCATAAAGGGATACAAGAAGGCAAAGAGGTAAGTGGTAAATGACAAAATTCAAATGGCAAAACTACAGTGTGTTTTGACATTTGTCATTTTCAACATTGGGGTTTATCCCGCCATGCGGCTGGATCCGCCTTCGGCGGAGGATTTCCCCCCTGGGATTTAATCTCCCCTTCCCGACCGCACCATTCCCCGGAGCGCCTTCTTTTCGGAATGCATCCTCTTCTCGGCGAGCATCTTTGCCTTAGCACGGCGTGAGCGGCGGCGTTTCTGGCGCCGTATCTTCTCTCTCCGCTGCTGCTCGGCACTCAACCGTCCCGCTTGGACTTCCTCTAATTTCTCAACCAGCCGCCGGCGCGCGAGATAACGGTTCAGGGCGCGGGAGCGCTCCTCCTGACATTTTACCGAGATGCCGCTGGGGCGGTGGCGCAGGAAAACGCAGGTCGATGTCTTGTTGACATTCTGGCCGCCGTGGCCGGATGACCGGATGAATTTCTCCTCGCAATCCTCGTCCCGGATCCCGAGCAGCCTCATGCGTGCCGTGAGCTCATGCTCCTTTTTGGGGGATACACTGAAGAGAGACATCGGAATACCGTTGATTGTGGCTCGTGATTCATGGCTCACCACTCGTGAGGACTCGATACCTCAAAACGGATGCGATGGCCCATGAATGATGAGTCGTTTCAAAACAGAAACACAGCGGCGGAAACCACGGTAGTGTACTCGGCGGAGGGGCCGACCACGGCGGACTGGGTGATGTTCATCGCCTTCACGACTTTATCGGAGATGCGGTACTCGCCCTTCTGTTCGTCCCAGCTCTTGTCCTCGTCGAATTCGATGCCAAGCGTACTCGCAAGCATCGCGGCGGCCATATCTTCGGCGTTGTCTCCAGCGGCCTTCTCAGTTTCCCCGAAGGCGTGGTACTCGCTCAGGTAGCCGTAGAATCCCTTTGCGGGGACCGCGCAGCCCACGCTCGCCGCGATGAGCCGGTGGGGCTCGTTTGAGCTACAGCGCGCCAGGACGGTGAACGTGAGCATGCCGGGAACGAGCTCGGCCAGACCCTTTGTCTTCGATATGATCTTGCAATCTGGAGGGAGGATGCTGGATACCGTGACGAGGTTGCATCGCTCGATACCCGCGTCGCGCAGCGCAAGCTCGAAAGAGCGCAGCTCCCGCTTGTGGGTGCCATGACCATTGGTGAAAAATACCTTTTTGGGAACGAGTAGCATTTCAACTCCTCCGATTGACGTTGAGCCACAGAGGACGCGGGACACGTTGAAGAAGCGGATTAACCCTTGCTCTTCTTCGGTGCATTCAGTGTCTTCAGTGGTTTTGAACCGTTGACGAATATATATCCCAGCAAGCGGTACACAAGCTTCGCCGCGAGAAAGTCGGGGGCCACATTGGAGGGCATCGGGCAGAGTTCTACGACGTCAAAACCGACCACCGTCCTCGCCGCGCATATGTTTTTAAGCAGGCCGATTACGTCGTACCATCCTAAGCCCCCCGGCTCGGGGGTCCCGGTTGCGGGCATGATCGAGGGATCGAAGACGTCCAAATCGATCGTGATGTACAGCGGGTCGCCCGGCGCCGCGACGATCTCATCCGGTCTGACCCGGCCCGAGACGATGTCAGCCGCGAAGAACGTGCGCACCCCCGACGCGCGGGAGCGATACTCCTCTTCGGGAGCGCTCAGGCTACGTATGCCGACCTGGACGACGCTTCCTAACTCGGCCGCCCGCCGCGCCGCGCAGGCGTGGCTGAGCCGCGTCCCTTGGTAAGAGTCCCGGAGATCGGCATGCGCATCAAACTGGAGGATGGAGAGCGTACGATGCTTTTTTCGTAGCGCACGAAGCGCCCCCACGGTGAGCGAGTGCTCCCCTCCGAGCATGACGGGGAACTTTCCAGCGGTAATCACCCGGCCGACCGCATCCTCCACCGCGACGATCATCTCGTCGGGTGAAGCAGCGGCTGCTTCGATCTGGTCCTGTGTGTGGATCCCTATCCGGAAGGTCTCGGCATGGAGCTCCTCGTCATACTGCTCCATGTTCATGGATGCGCTGATGATCGCATCGGGCCCGCGCCGCGACCCGGAGACGTAGGTGGAGGTCAGATCGTAGGGGACGGGAATGATGACTGCGCGCGAATTGTGCCACGAGGAGAACTCCTCGGGTAATCCGCAGAAGTTATGCGGTACGCGATGCGATTTTTTGTTCACCGGTCGCTCCCAGGATAAAGGTCATGCGAGTAAAATCTGCAATTGGTGAGAATGTTATGAACTTTGTAATCCAAATGCAAGTGGAATAATCCGGGTTGCAGCGGAAACCACTGAGGCCACTGAGAGCGCTGGGGAATAACACCCGAATTAATTTTTTGCCGCGGATTGACGCGGATGAGGCTGATGGAGCGGATTTTCACAAAGAGTAAAAGAGAGGGGAGAGAGGCCAAGTAACCCCCTCCCTCTCCGAGGGGGGAGGGAGGGGTGAATACACAACCGAAAGTTTTTAGCCGCGCCCCGAGGGGACCCCTTGAAAAAGCAGAGTTTTTTATCCGCGGATTACGCGGATTTTGGACGTGGATTTGGAGCAGGGAGGGAAAGAAACAGAGGTGAAGAAACAGAGGGGGAAGAGAGGAGCATGTCCGAGTTGTTCACTTTGTGGAAACACTTCGGGCCGGGGTTGAAATGGCGTCCCATATCCGCTCAAAGTTAAACCGCTCAAAGTCGATCGTTCGCACCACGGGCTTTAACTGAGCATCGACTTGGCGTTTCAATTCGGCGCGGCGCTCCTCGGAGAGATTGACAGGCTCGTTCCCTGGAACCGCCAGCTTCTTTTGGAGCAGTTGGACAAACCAGTCATCACTCGGATTCAACCCCAGATTACATATTGCATAATCAAGATCGAAGAAATCCCTGATCGCCGCCTCCCGCCGCGTCATCGCCGCCCGCGCCTTTTCCGCCCAGATTTCACGTTCCGCCATTGCATTCACAGGGAACGGCGGCACGATATCCTCACCGGAAAAAGGATCTTTCGCCAGCGTTAGAGCGGGCCGGGCTTCCGCCGGCAGCATCAGTATCTCCCGCAAGCCGACCTCGATTTTAACGATTTCTTCATGTTTGGTAATAACCGAATTATAGCCGAGTTGTGCAATGTATTGCGTGGACACATTCCGTCCGATAAGAGCCTCGATTATCGCGACCCCCTTGATTCTAAGAGGAAGTTCGTCGACGATAACTTTGATTGGTCCGATCAGTTTTCTCCTCTCGCCTCTCGCAGCCGCGGATACCGCGATGGAAAAATCCAGATCCTCGCTGAGCCGATAGAATGATGCGTATACCTTGCTTATACATGTACCCCCTTTGAATACCAGAGGACCTCCAACACCGCCGATCTCTCTTAGCAGCAGAGAGCAGTAATAATCCTTTTCAACCAGCCGGGCGTCAAATCCGCTCGACTCCGATGTCGACACGAGAGCGGCCATGAATGTTTTTGGATCTCCATGCAGCTTTATCTTGACATTACTCATTGATGATAATCCCCCAAGATTTATCAATTTTGCCGCGAGACGACCGTGTCGGGATCAGGCGTACAAGCGATTTTGATGTTCCAATTGAGCGCCTGAGGCGAGAGAGGAGGCGCGCATCTACCCCGAGTCGATCGAGGATGAAGCCGATGCGCCGAATCGTTCCTTTATTTCCATATTTAATTGTTGCCTCGATCAGTTCTCTTGAAAGTTTTGGATCTTTCCGTATCGTCTCCTCGATCCAACGGTATGCTCTTGGGATTCCATTGAAGCGAGACCAGTCATACACTGCATCCATCAGCGTCCGGGCCTTGGAGGAATAAACCGCCGTGGAGCCGTCGCCTGCCCGGAAGGCGTACTCACCTCCCAGACGGGAAGTTGGGACCTTGATAAGCACATACTCACGAGAGCCGATCCGCCGCTCTCCCGAGATCCTGTCGTTATACACGTAGATGCGCACCGGTATTTGGTCGTCGAATCCGTAGAAATTAAATGCGTTGGCGCCGGTAATCTGATAACGGCCTTTGTATTCACTCATCAAAATGGCCAGGGCGCGATACTCACCGGGATTCCATGCTCCACCGGGAGGAAGCCGGTCCGGCACTGCGTATAGCCCCCGCCGGATACGCGCGATCCATCCAGTCCGCGCCAGGCGGCTCATCAGTTCCCGCTCCTGTTTCAGTGAAATCCCGAGAGCTGGGGCTATATCCCCTAGCCGGACGAGGTACTTGCGCTTGAACTGGATATACGCGAAGAATTGCGCTTCAAGATTTCCCAGCTTGATTCCACGTATTTTCATTATATTTCTCGGTAATTGCCTTTGACGCAATTATCATCAAATATAATACAACACGGCTGATGATTGCGAAAGTGGTTTTTTAAAAAATGACGTAACGGTGGCTGGTTGGGTTTACATCTTTTTGTGCAGGAAGGCACTATCGAGTTCTGACACCAATTACAGCTCTGCGATTCGCTTAATCTGGTCCATCTTCTCATGTGACAGGCCGGTGAGGTCATCTGGGGTGAGCCAACCTTCTCGCAGCAGGACGCCGAATACCTGCGTGAGGACCGAGTACCGGTAATCGTACTTCCGGTCGATCTCCTCACACCTATGCGTGATAAAGTCGCGAACGCGCCACAGCCCGCCCGGATCGTTTATCGTAGCGATGATTTTCTTGGTTTCCGCCGCAATCGCGCGGCATTCCCGATCGTGCGCCGCATCGAACGCCCGCTGCGCAATCTCTTTTTCCCTCTTGGTCCATTTGTAATCAGTTATCATTTAATCGAACCTTTCCGTATGCGCATCGCCAGGGGCAATAGTTGAGGTCAAATGCCTGCCCGAAATTTTCAATTACGATTGCATATAGTGGCACTAAACGCAAGCATACTTTCGTTTGGTAACGGTTGCTTTTTCACCGCAGAGGCGCAGAGAGCGCAGAGGGTGCGCAGAGAAAGCAGAGGGTGCGCAGAGAAAGCAGATTTTTGCCGCGGATTTGAGATAAATGAAACCACAGAGGGCACAGAGAGAAGACACTGAGGACACAGAGGGATAAGCCCAAGTAAAGAGGGAGAAAACCCTATTCCGGGAACCGGTAATCAGAAACTGTAGTTGTCGTGGGAGCGGCCCATTCTGGGAATAGACGCGGATGAGTTTGATGGAGCGGATTTTCACAAAGAGTAAAAGAGAGGGGAGAGATCTTTGTCTTGACTCAGGCCAACAGATATCGTACGCTATGACGTACGATATGGAGGATAGCCATGACCAGCATGACGGCAACCAAAGCCAGAAAGGCACTCTATACGCTGCTCGACAGCGTCGCCGCATCCCACGAGCCGGTCCAGATCGCGGGTAAGCGCCATTCCGCCGTATTGGTTGCGGAAGACGACTGGCGGGCCATTCAAGAAACGCTCTACCTATTATCGATCCCTGGAATGCGCTCCTCGATTATCAAGGGATTGAAGACGCCGGTGAAGAAGTGCAAGAAGGGACTTGACTGGTGAGGTGGACGCTTGTCTATACCAACCAGGCGCGGCGTGACGCAAAAAAGCTCGCCAGATCGGGCCTGAAACCTCAAGCGCAGCGTCTCCTCAATCTTCTCGCAAAGAACCCCTGCCAATCGCCTCCTCCCTACGAGAAGCTTATCGGCGACCTCGCCGGCGCCTGCTCCCGCCGGATCAACATTCAACATCGGCTTGTGTATCAAGTGCTGGATGATATCAAGACGGTGAAGATCATCAGGATGTGGACGCACTATGAATAAATCCCAACAGGGCCAAGGCCCTGTAAATCCCAAACTCCAAATCCCAATATTAATGTGTAACCACAGAGTACACAGAGAGATAATTACTGAGGACGCAGAGATTTCCTACAGCAAAAAACGGTTTCTGCGGTATTTTATCCACGTCCCAAAAGGATCCCTTCGGGAAAGAGGCCCCTGGGGATTGCACGGATTGTCTTTGACCTTTGGCTTGTAATGGCCAATATAATCACCCATTTTCTTTGAGCACAAAACTGGAGATAAACATCCAAAATGGATTGAATCTTGTATCCATTGGGTGTGGGCGGACCGGGAATGTCAAACCTGTAGGGGCCTGATTTATCAGGCCCGCCAGCCGGGTCGGATAAATCCGACCCCTACACTACCCGCGATGTCCGGCACAACAATAAACCTTGTTACCGTGGGTGGGGTGCTGTAAAATTTGCTAGCGGAAAATTGGCCTAAGCCCGAGTAATTGTCGGAAGCCAAAGAAGGATGTAACTATACATGAATATGGTGGAGCTGTCTGTCAAGAACTACCGCGGTCTCAGGGACGTTACAATCCCCCTATCGAGGTTTGGCTGCTTGATTGGTGAAAACAATTCCGGGAAGTCATCGTTGTTGCAAGCGTTGTCACTATTTTTCTCCGGCACCAAGCTGGAGCCCAGTCATTTCTTTGACGGTTTTAAACCCATCCGTATCGCGGTCACCTTTGAAGGCATCGGTGATGCTGACTTGGCCCGCCTGGTCGAGGAACACCGCACACGAGTAGCCGAAATAATCAAGAATGGTCACCTTGTTCTCGTTCGGCACTACGGCACTGATGGCAGGAGCTCACTACGCTACAGCACCCTAACGCCTAACGATGCGCGATTTTCCAGCGATAGCATCGCTGACTTCATCAAGGGCCAACGACAGGGTCAGAAGTTTGTCGACAGTGTGGTGAAGAATTTTCCGGAACTCGCGGGCCGCGTTGATATAAAAATGGACCAGAATGCTGTCAAGCAGAAGATTCAGGAACTAGCTGACTCGTTGCCTAATGACCACAAAACGATTACAGACCAGGTTTTGCCCACAGGGATTGACAAAAGCATCAAGGCAATGCTGCCCGATCCAATCTACGTACCAGCAGTGAAAGACCTCGCAGATGACATTAAGACAACCGAGAGTACACCGTTTGGTAAGATACTGGCAATCCTGCTCCCAGTGGTTGAATCCAAGTTGCCAGATGTACAAAGGTTGTTCGAGGAGCTAAATACCAAGCTCAACCGGGTCACGCAAGCTGACGGCACAGTCACGGATAGGCGGCTTGCTGAAGTGAAGTTGATTGAATCGACCGTTGAGAAGTACGTTCGTGAGAGCTTCACAGAAACGGCCCTGCGGATAGAGATCCCCCCGCCAGAGTTGAAAACGGTGTTATCTTCTGCACGTATCCATGCTGATGACGGAGTTGATGGTTTGATAGATTCGAAGGGGGATGGTTTGCGTCGCGCAACTATCTTTGCTGTTTTGCGTGCGTACGTGGATATAAAATCGCAGCTTGCAACCGCCCCCACGCCAAGCAAGGAACCAGCCCTAGTTCCCAATCCCGCCCAGCAGCAAACAAAGTCCGCACCAGACTCGTACATGCTGTTGTTCGAGGAACCTGAATTATTCCTTCATCCTAAGGCCCAGCATATGCTCTTTGATACCTTGCGTGTATTTGCCAAGGAGCATCATGTACTAGTCACAACTCATTCCCCTATGTTCTTTGGCCCCGGTGCAACAGAGACATTTGCGAAGTTGCGCAAATTGTCAGATGTAAAAGTTGCGCCCCATCCATACACAAAGGTTTATCCGGTCAACCTATTGGATGTAACGGCTAAGGATCAGTTCCAGATCATCTGTTTTGAGAACAACAACGCGGCATTCTTTGCTGATACAGTTGTACTAGTCGAAGGCGATAGCGATTACTTGGTACTGCCACATATCGCTAAAACCCTTGATATTTCATGGGACGAGGCGAAGGTTCCTGTTTTATTTGTGCGCATCACGGGCAAGGGCAACATACGGCGATACCGCGATTTCTTTGCTCACTTTGGAGTCCGAGTGTTAGTAATCGCTGACCTGGACCTGTTGCTGGGTGGTTTTAACCACATCGACCCTGACAGTGTGATACAGGCCGCCAGGGATAATCTTTTGGCTAAAGTGGATGAACAGATTGGAAATGATCCGGGTGCTCCATCTGCGAAAGAGGCTAAGGAGGCGCACAATTCTGGTGAACTCCGTGGGCTTTGGCAGAGAGTCAAGGAATTCCGGGAGAAGCTCAAGGCTGGAGATTGTACACAGGAAGAGCATGATCAGGTGGTGGAAGCGTTCTTTGCTTGGCAACGCAAGCCGGATCGACTGGCGGTTTTGCAAACCAGCACTGAAGCGCAGATACTGCAGTTGAAGCATGCATTGCTAGAGAAGTTGCGGGCTGTTGGCGTCTATGTGCTCGAACGGGGTACGATTGAAGAATATTATCCTACAACTATTACAGGGCCGGACAAGCCTTCGCGAGCCCAAGACTTCTGCGCAAAGGTAGTTACACGCGAGGATGTCCTTGCTTGCTGTGGGGAACAGATCATTATTAAGGATGGAGAGACTTCGTATGCAAAGGAGTTCGAACTCATTTTTCAAAGCATATTCCGAATCTGAACCGGGGCATTCTGACATTCAGTCTGTCGAGGCAAAGGAGCAATAGAGGGGTATATATCTCCACCTCGGGGAGCCCCAAAAGCTGAAACTTATTTCTGTAGCGTTAGTTTTTGCCCGCCGCCCTTTCGTTTCTCCTTACCTGTTTGCTCCTTACATTCAGCAGCGGCAAAAGTATTTCGCGCCAGTCGCCGAGGGTGCCGTTCACGCCGCCGATTTCGAGGCCGTCTTCACAATAGTGGATCTCCAGCTTTTGATCGCAACACCCGCACTTGAGCAGATACCGGGGGCATTTCTTGCCTTTTCCCCGCTTGTGGTATACACGTATCTCGGGCTGTCCAAACCGCAGCGTATCATAGAATCTGTTTCGCCTTGTAAGAACTCTCATGTTCTTTAAATTCCTTCCCCATTCCGGATATAGCATCTCTCCGGCTCAAGAACGCGCATCCAGGAGAGGGTGGGGGAAAACCTCGGTTATTGACTTTAGAGGTTCCAGCCCTTTAGGTAGGAAGGTTCACGAAAATCAGAGTAATCTCTAAAACGGCAACGCCAGTTTCTTGTTTCTGGAAGAAGCCCCGTTGGGGCGTGGTTAAAATTACCTCTGTTTCTTCTACTCTATTTCTTCCCCGCTTATCCTCTTTTACTCTTTGTAAAACAACCGCCTCATTTCCTCTCCCAAAGGGATCCCTTTCCCAACGGGATCCCTTCGGGACGGGACGGGCTCATCCGCGGCTAAGATAATCTTGGGTTTATCCCTCTGTGTTCTCTGTGTGCCCTCTCTGTGTCCTCTGTGGTTTCCTGCCGTGGATAATATAACGTAGTTTCAGCAGGCCTATAAGCCGGATTCTGTATCCGATAGCCAGCGTATGGAATACGCCGCTACGCTCGCTTCGGACGGCGGCCATTCCTCTGGGCCTCGGATTGCTCCTTGGCTCAAGCGGCCTACCCGGGGCTCTCCCCCCGCTCTCGCGGGGAATCGGAGCGGGCAGCCCCTTGCCCCCTATTTGGCCTTGCACCGCGCAGAGTTTACCGCGTTTCACCCTTTGCCGGGGGACGGTTCCCATGGGAACCGTCCCCTCAAGCAAAGACTCGTCTCTGTGGCACTAGTCCTTGCCAGCCGCCTTTTGGGGTGGCTGGCCGCCCCGACGTTATCGGGGTGCGCCGCCCTGTGGTGTCCGGACTTTCCTCCCCGATACTAAAGTATCGGGGCGACCGCCCGGCCCGCCGAAACTACAGTCGCAGTATAAATACAAATGCCAGTGGTAAGCTATAAGCCGTAAGCTAAAACTCTGGTGAAAATCCGTGTCTATCCGCTGCACAAACCATTTCGGCTGTATATTCACCCCCACCCTGGCCCTCCCTCCGCCATAGGCGGACAAGCCATCGGAGGGGGAGGGGTAATTACTACGGCAGAAACAGTTTCTCGTTTCTGGACTATCTTCCCCTTGAATCTCGTATTCTCTTTTACTCTTCGTGAAAATCCGTGTAATCCGTGAATAAAAAAGGTAAGAATCCTCTGTGCGCCCTCTCTGTGGCCTCTGTGGTTAAAACTTATTTCTCTGCTGCTTCTGATGGGACCGGCACCGCCGCGTCCTCTTTCTTTTCCAGCCCATCCGGCCAGTAGAGGATCCGCGAGCAGTTCTCGCAGATCACCAGCTCGTTCGTCTTCCGCACGTTGTTCGCGATCTGGGGCGGGAGTCGCATGTGGCACCCTCCGCACACATAATTGATGAGGGGGACGATTGCGGTGTCGCGCTTGTTCGCAAAAATACGCTGGTACTTTCTTAAGATCGTCTGGCTAACGCCGGGCAGCAGCTTATCCCGCTCTCCCTTCAGCTCGGCGATCTGCGCGTCCAGCTTTGCCACTTCTCCCGCTACGCGCGCCTCTTCCGCCGCCAGCTTCGCCCGTTCCTGCGCGAGCGCTTCCTCACCGCGCTTGGCAAGCTGCTCCTTCTCCTCTATCTTCTCCATTACTTCGAGGATCCTGTCCTCTATCCTCGAGTTTTCGATTTTGTGGTCGGCTATTTCCTTCTGGAGCGCCTGATACTCGACGTTGGTCTTCACCTCGAACTGCTGCTTTTCGTATTTGGCGACCGCTTCCATCATGCTTTCGGACTCGATGTCGAACTGCTTTTTCTTTACGTGGAGCTGTTTCCCCCCCCCCTTGATTTCCTTTATGTCTTCCTCTCCATCGGCGATGCGCTCGCGGAGCTCGCTGAGCATACGGGGGAGCCGTTCTTTTTCCTCATCGAGGTCAAGGAGCCGCTTCTCCTTTTCCTGGATCACCAATAACCTGATAATATCCTGTTGTATCTGGTCCATGTTTAGCCTTTTTAAACATTATACTAAAAAGATGACGCCGGTTAAAGTACTCGGATTACTCAAGTATCTTTAAATATTCGGGATTCACGACCTTAAGGCGGAGGACCCCCTTTTCTCTATGGATCAGGCCCTTTGCGCTGATCTTCTTGTCCTGATAGAAGGACGCTGCATCAGCACGAAATCGCTTTAGTTCCGCCGCAGGGATCTGGACCGAAAGACCGGTGCGGTAGTCTTTGCTGAAGTTCAGGTAGAGATTCCCGCTGCCTGAAGAGAGATGGGTTCCCGCGACGACACCCTCCACGGTTTTTGTCTTGCCGATGTAATCAGACCCGTCTTCCCAC
Source organism: uncultured bacterium (assembly GCA_964460305.1). GTDB lineage: Bacteria > Auribacterota > Tritonobacteria > UBA1439 > UBA1439 > JAPLCX01. The sequence goes on along the minus strand of CAYWRA010000013.1, from coordinate 25,172 downwards.
GATATCGCCTCGGGCTCCGGCTTGGGCGTTGGGGTGAGGGGTTTGCGGGTAAACTTTGCGCCGCAGCGGGGGCATTGGCCGCTCGTCGTCGAGGCCGGCATCTTAAATGTTTCCTTGCATTTCCAGCAATGGAAGATGATTTCTTTTCCATCTTCCGCGGCGCCGCCGGATTGGGAAACCATAATTAGCGTTAAAAGGGAAAAGAGCATGCCGCACGCAATGACAGCCGGTATCACTTTCTTCATCGTTTCTCCAAGCTCCTCTCTTGTGCCTGCTCCGTTCAATCCCGAGCCGCGGGAGTGCATGATCCCGTGGCGAACGTACATAGTATATCAGAACCAGGGGGCCGGTACGATATGGAGAACGGCGTTGAAAACAGGGCGATGTAAAGTGGGACCCGGAGTGCGGCAACACAATTATGGAACGCACAACGGAATGACGCGCCAGGTCAGAAGGTTATCTCGGTGATCTCCGGGCGGCAAAACAGGCGCACCGGAAGATAAAAGGTGCCGATGCCGGGGTTCACGTAGAGGGGGCCGGCCGCCGTCTGATAGAAACCCATTTCGTATGGGCCGGTTCCCCACGGGACAGCGACGGCGCCCCAGAACGGGATGCGCAACTGGCCGCCGTGCGAATGGCCTGCCAGGATGAGATCGAACGTCGCGCCCTTCACGAGATCCACGAATGCGGGGTAGTGGGTCAGCAGAAGGCTCTTGCCCGTGGGCCTTTTTTTGATGAAGGCGGCGTCGTGGCTGGAAGCTCCCACGATGATGACCTTGCCGTCGGGGCTCTCCACCGCCTGATCCACGAGCCAGGCGCCTCCGGTCGCCTGGAACGCTTCCGCAATCTCGTCGAATGGGGCGCCGCACCAATACTCATGGTTGCCGGGAACTCCGAAGACCGGACGGCGGATCTTTCGAATCAGCTTAAGCGCATCGCTGAGACGGGCCTTTTCGTCCACGATGTCCCCGGTGAAGCAGACGAAGTCTGGATCGAGCATGTTGATTTTATCGACGATCCCCTGGAGGGTCGCCCGGTCTCCCTTGTAATGGAGATCGGTGAAATGAACCAGCCGGTGGGTCGGCCCCCGGCCGCCGAGGTCTATTTTCCGCGTCCTGATCCAACCCGGTTCGACGAGAAAACCGTCGACGACGCACACGGACGGGAGCGCATAAAGGGCGAGACGGAGAAGGGTGCGGTTGCCGAGCTTTAACATTCGCATCATACGTTTTCCCGCAAGGATCGCGGCGTTGAGTACATCCTGATGGGGAGGACGAAGAAGGGGATAGCCTCGTAAGAGAACTTTTTCTGTACCGCGGAGACAACGTAGTTGTGTAGCCAGCGGGACAACACCGAATCCTGCGGGAACGCAAGGCGGCCAGCGAAGAAGATCGCCTGGGGGAAGCGTTCCAGTATCTTCGGACCCAGTTGGGTGATTTCGTCGACGACGTCGGTTCCGATATGGGAAATCCCCTCCGCGTGGTAGCCGTGTTTCCGCATGTAGCTCACGTAGCGATCCACATCGCTTTTCACCTTGGCCTCGAGCTGGTCGAGCTCGGTCGCTCCCTTAAAGGCGCCGGCGTCGAGGAGACCGATCTCGACGAACACGAAATTCCTGAACACGTCCCCGAACATCCTGAAGATGCTGAACAAAGTGTGGAGTCCCATGCCGTTGAAGCCGTTCACGAGGACCACGGCGGTTCTCGCATGTGGATCGAAATCATGGCTGGGCTTCGGACGCGGCGCAACGCCTGGAATTATCTCGGTGCTAGACGCCTCCGTCACGGCGATGAGCGCGTCCAGGTTCCGGAGGAGGCGGGCGGTGTGCGTATAGCGCCCCTTGATGGCGATGACTATGGCGATCAGCGTGCCCGTCACCGCCAGGGTTATCCATCCCCCCTCGTTGAATTTGACGATGGTGACCGACAGAAGGATGGAGACGCAGAGGACCAGGCCCACGCCGTTCAGGAGCAGCTTCTTCCGCCAGGCGCCGCCTGAGTTGCGCGAGCGCCGCCAGTGCCGCACCATTCCGAGCTGTGAGAGGACGAACGTGATGAAGACGTTGATGCTGTACAACACCACGAGAAACCGGACGGAGCCGCGGCTGAGGAGCATGAGCGCGAGTCCCGCGCCCCCCATGAGCAGGATGCCGTTCTGCGTCACGAGGCGGTCGCTGAGCATGGCGAACCGGGTGGGGACCCAGCGGTCCATCGCCATGTTGGCGAGCACCCGCGGCCCGTCGAGGAAACCGGTTTGCGCCGCGACGAAGAGTATCGCCGCCTCGGAGACGAGCGTGATGAGCACGAAAAGATATCCCGTCCGCCCCCAGCCGCCGGCGATTTGCTCGAAGAGGGCCGCATTCAACGTTTTCCCCGCCGGCAACCGGGTCCCAAAGAGTATGTATGCAAACATCAATCCCATCGCCATGAATGCCAGCGAGACGGCCATGTACCTCATGGTGCGTTTGCCCGTCTGGACCTTCGGTTCCCTGAGGATGGGGAGGCCGTTCGACACCGCCTCTATTCCCGTATAGGTGCCCGCGCCCATGCTGTAGGCGCGCAGCATGAGGAAAACCATGCCGATGAAACCTATCTCCGTACTTGCGCGTTGGACCTCGGCCACGGTCTCTCTTGCAACCAGCGGGAGACTCGTGACGTGCGCCGCTAACGCGTAGACGATCGAAAACGCATGGGTGATGACGAAGATCACAAAGATCGGCACGAGGGGGAGGACCGATTCTTTGATCCCGCGCATGTTCAATACGGTGAGCGCCAGGACTCCGCCGACCGCGACGGTTATTTTCCATGGATACCACTCCGGGGGGAGGAAGCTGAAGATTGCGTCGGCGCCGCTCGCGATGGAGAGCGTGATGGTGAGCGCGTAGTCGACGAGGAGGGCGCAGCCGGAGACCATTCCGAGCGTGGGTGAGAGCAGTTTGCTCGCGACGAGATAGCCGCCGCCGCCCGTCGGGAAGAGTTCTATGATCTGGGAGTAGCTCGCGCTGATGATGAATACCGTAAGCGCCGTGCCAAGGGCCACGAAAACGGCGAGGTATATCCGCCCCTGGAGGGCGAGGAACGCTTCCTGGGGGCCGTAACAAGACGAGGACAGGCCGTCAGCCCCAAGCCCCACCCATGCGAAAAATGCTATGAGCGAGAGCCTGTGGAAGATCGCCTTATCGTGGGGGCTGTGGGCAGCCCCGATGATAAAGATCTTTAATCGGCCGAGGATCGACTGTTTAGATTGCATTGCGGGCCGCTATGTTAGGTGAGCTACATTTTATAGGCATGGGGGAGTGGTGTCAAGTGTTTGGGAGCAACTTAGAGCACAGTGATTTTCACAAAGAGTAAAAGAGAATAAGTGGTGAGAGAACAGTTATGTGGTAGGGTGGCTACGTTTGTTTTTTTGTACCTCATTTTCTCTTTTACTCTTTGTGAAAAATTGTTTCTCCCCCGTCCCGTCCCGTCCCGAAGGGATCCCGTTGGGAAAGGGATCCCTTCGGGAAAGGGGCCCCTTTGGGGCGTGCTCTCTGTGTCTCCGTAGTAGATCATGTATTGGAATGCAAGCACCGAAATATCATCTTGTGCTTGAGGGGAGAATGCCATACTATTTCAGTCTAAGAGGAGATGGCCATGTATAGATTGATCAGCCTCATGGGGACAATTGTCATACTGGGTATCGCCTTTCTTATGTCGAACAACAAGCGGAAGATCAGCCTCCGCATCGTTATATGGGGAACGATGCTCCAGGTCTTCTTCGCTTTCCTCGTGATCCCTAACAGCCCCCTCAACCAGGGGATCAAGAGCGCCTTCAGCTTATCCGCCGCGCCGGGCGAGGTGTTCTTCAATGCCATGAACGACGTCGTCATCAGGCTCCTGAGCTTCACCGCCGACGGCGCGAAGTTCATCTTCGGGAACCTCATCGGCAATAACGTGCCGATCGGGACGGGTGACGCCTCGACCAACATGCCTGCGAAGGAGGTTGGGGGATACGTCGCCATGACGGGGGCGTACTTCGCGTTCTCGGTCCTGCCGACGATAATTTTCTTCTCCTCGCTCATGTCGGTGCTTTACCACCTCGGGATCATGCAGAGGGTGGTCGCCTTCGTCGCTTGGATCATGGAGCGGTGCCTCAGGACGAGCGGGGCCGAGACGCTCTCCGCCTCGGCGAACATATTCCTCGGCCAGACGGAGGCGCCGCTCACCGTCAAGCCGTTCATCGAAGAGATGACGATGTCTGAAATCATGTGCGTGATGTGCGCTGGATTTGCCACGGTGGCGGGCGGGGTCATGGCGGCCTACGTGGGGATGCTGAAGGATTACTTTCCCGATATTGCGGGGCACCTGCTTACCGCAAGCATCATGTCTGCGCCGGCGGCGATCGTCATGGCCAAGCTGATATATCCCGAGACGGAGACGCCGAAAACAAAAGGGGGGGTAAAGATACACCTCCCGAAGACGTGCGCAAACATCATTGACGCCGCCGCGAGCGGCGCCGGCACCGGGTTGCAACTAGCGCTGAACGTCGGCGCGATGCTGCTTGCCTTCATCGCCCTCGTCAGCATGGCGAACTATGGCGTCGAGAAGTTCGGCGCGCTTTGTAACGTGATCTTCGGCACATCGTGGCACATCAACCTCCAGATACTTTTCGGCTACGCCTTCGCCCCACTCTGCTGGATCATGGGCGTCCCCTGGGTGGACTGCACTAAAATCGGGATGCTCCTCGGGGAGCGGCTGGCGATCAACGAGTTCGTGGCATATCTTCACCTCGCTGACTTCGCGGCGAAAGGGGTACATCTCCAGTACCGGAGCTACGTCATCGTCACGTACGCGCTCTGCGGGTTCGCTAACTTCAGCTCCATCGCCATCCAGATCGGCGGGATCGGGGGAATGGCGCCATCTCGCCGCCACGACCTAGCGCGCCTGGGCCTGAAGGCGATGTTCGGCGGCCTGCTGGCCTCCTACATGACCGGCACGATCGCGGGGATGTTTGTCTGACCTCCCGCGTGAGCCGCTATACATTCATACATATCCGCGCCGCACAGGCAAATCTCATCTGATCTATCTGCAGCGAATTAACGTTTTTTTTACGCCTTCCCGCCGTCTTTTTATTACCCCCGGTCCGGCCATTGCCATAACATGACAACATGCAATCAAGCGACATCATTCAGGCGTGTTTCTATTTCGGAAGTCTGATGGCATTGACGCCGCTCTTGGGGTCGTACATGTTCAGGGTGCTTAGTAGGGGGCACAGGGACGTTTCCACTCCTTTCACCGTGCTGGATAACAACCTGCTGCGATTGGTCGGCGCCGACCCTTCTTACGAGATGACGTGGAAAGAATACTCCCTCTCGCTACTCTCTTTTAACGGAATCGGCTTCCTATTTCTATTAATCCTGCAGATGTTTCAAGCCGCCCTGCCGTTGAATCCCCAGAGATTGCCGGATGTGCCTTTCGGGCTCGCCTTCAATACCGCGGTCAGTTTTATGACGAACACAAACTGGCAGGCCTATTCCGGCGAGTCCACCATGAGTTATCTCACGCAGACGTTGGGTTTGGGAGTGCAGAATTTCTTGAGCGCCGCGACGGGGATGGCGGTGTTGCTGGCGCTCGCGCGCGGACTGAAACGCCAGAGCGCCAAAACGGTCGGCAACTTCCGGGTTGACGTAACGCGGACCACCGTCTACGTACTGTTGCCGCTATCGGTCATCCTTGCCGTTCTCCTGACGGGCCAGGGGGTTGTCCAGTCACTTTCTCCCTATGTTTCCGTTAGGACTTTGGAAGGCGGCTCGCAGACGATTCCGCTCGGTCCCGCGGCGTCGCAGATCGCCATCAAGCAATTGGGTACAAACGGCGGGGGATATTTCGGCGTCAACAGCGCCCATCCGTTCGAGAACCCGACCCCCCTCTCCAATTTCCTGGAAATGCTCGCGATCCTCCTCATCCCGTCGGCTTCCACGTACACGTTCGGCCGGATGGTTGGGAGCCGACGCCATGGGATGTGTCTCCTTGTGACCATGCTCGTCGTACTTCTCGCCGGTTTCTGCGTGGCATGGTGGTCTGAAACCCGCGTCAATCCGGCGGTCGGTAGCCCCTGCTGGATGGAGGGGAAGGAGACGCGTTTCGGAGTCATGAACGGTGTTTTGTGGGGTTGCGCGACGACCGCGGCATCGAACGGTTCCGTCAACTCGATGCATGACAGCATGTCCCCCCTCGCCGGCATGATCCAGATGTGCAACATGATGATGGGTGAAATAATTTTTGGCGGCGTGGGAACGGGGCTTTACACGATGGTGCTGTACGTGATCCTGACCGTGTTTCTCACCGGCATCATGGTGGGGCGCACGCCGGAATACCTGGGCAAGAAGATCGAGGCGCGTGAGATGGTCTGGGCGATTATCGGGATATTGTTGCCGAGCGCCATGATCCTTGTCGGATCGGCCGTGGCATGCCTCTTGGCTGCGGGAAGGTCCGGCATTGCAAATGGTGGCCCGCATGGTTTCAGCGAAATTTTGTACGCATTCACGTCCGCCGCGCAGAACAACGGGAGCGCCTTCGCTGGACTCAATGCAAACACGCTCTTCTATAATTTGGGCCTGGCGGCGGCAATGCTGGTCGGCCGGTTCGGGGTGATTATTCCGGCGCTGGCGATCGCGGGGCTGCTCGCGGGCAAAAAAGCCGCCCCGCCAAGCGCGGGCACGTTCCCTACGAATGGCGTCGCTTTCATATTCGTGCTTAGCGGCGTTATTTTGATCGTTGGGGCGTTGACTTTCGTGCCGGTGCTGTTTTTGGGCCCCGTTGTGGAGCACGGTTTGATGCTTAAAGGGATGACTTTTTGACTGCCAGGGACTAGTATGACGACAAGATCTTCGATCCTTTTCATAGACGCCACGTTGTGGCGACGCGCCCTGCGTGACGCCGTGGTGAAGATGGACCCGCGCGAACAACGGCGGAATGCCGTTATGTTTATCGTCTGGATCGGGGCGGCGTTGGTGACGTTCACCGTTTTCCATGACCACACAAGGTTCAACGTACAGATCGCGTTGTGGCTGTGGTTCACCGTGCTCTTCGCCAATTGGGCCGAGGCGCTGGCCGAGGGCCGGGGGAAAGCGCAAGCGGACGCATTGCGGAAGACCCGCAGCCGAACGGTCGCTCACAGGGTGAACGGGGGCGGAATCGAGACCGTCCCCGCTGAAGATCTTCACGAAGGGGATATCGTGGTGTGCGAGGCCGGCGATGTCATCCCGGCGGACGGGGAGGTGGTCGAGGGGATTGCTACGGTGGACGAGTCGGCGATCACCGGTGAATCGGCCCCCGTCATCAGGGAGAGCGGCGGAGACCGCAGCGCCGTCACCGGTGGAACGCGCGTGATCAGCGATCGCATCGTCGTCCGGGTGACCTCCCGGCCCGGCCATTCCTTCCTGGATAGAATGATCGCGCTGATCGAGAGCGCCAAGCGCCAGAAAACACCCAATGAAATTGCGTTGGCGGTGGTGCTGGTGAGCCTGACCGTGCTCTTCATCCTGGTCGTCATTACCCTCCCCGCGTTTGCGCGGTATGGCGAAAGGGCGGCGGGCCAACCCGGGGTCTCGGCCACGAGCGTCACCGTCCTTGTTTCGCTGCTGGTCTGCCTGATGCCGACGACGATAGGGGCGCTCCTCAGCGCCATCGGTATCGGCGGAATGGACCGGATGATGCGGCATAACGTGATCGCCATGAGCGGCAGGGCGGTGGAGGCGGCGGGGGACGTCGACGTCATGCTGCTGGACAAGACCGGGACCATCACGCTCGGCAATCGCATGGCGACTTCCTTCCTGCCCGTACCGGGGGTCGGCGAGGGTATGCTCGCGGAGGCCGCGCAACTGGCCTCGCTTGCCGACGAAACGCCGGAGGGGCGTTCCATCACCATTCTGGCCAAGGAGCGCCATGGGTTGCGGGGGCGGGAGGTCGCCGCGCCACAGGCGCGATTTGTCCCGTTCAGCGCCAGGACCCGGATGAGCGGCGTGGATTTTATCGGACCTGATGGAAGTGTCACGCGCTCCATCCGCAAGGGGGCCGCCGAGGCGGTGCGGCGCTACGTGGAAGGGGCGGGGGGGATCTATCCCGCCGCGGCGGAGGGGGTAGTGCAGCAGATTGCCCGGAGCGGCGGCACCCCCATTGTGGTGGCTGACGGCAATCGCATTCTCGGAGTGGTGCATCTGAAGGATGTCGTCAAGGGTGGCATCCGCGAGCGTTTTGCGCGTCTGCGCAAAATGGGCATCCGAACCATCATGATCACCGGCGACAATCCCCTGACGGCGGCGGCGATAGCGGCCGAGGCCGGCGTTGACGATTTCATGGCGGAGGCCACGCCGGAAGATAAGTTGAATCTCATACGCCTGGAGCAGGCGAAGGGGCATCTGGTGGCGATGATAGGGGACGGGACCAACGACTCGCCCGCCCTCGCACAGTCGGACGTGGGCGTCGCGATGCATTCGGGGACCCAGGCCGCGCGCGAAGCCGGCAACATGGTCGATCTCGAAAGCAACCCTACAAAGCTATTGGAGATCGTGGAGATCGGCAAGCAGATCCTGATGACGCGCGGCGCGCTCACGACGTTCAGTTTTGCCAATGACGTTGCCAAGTATTTTGCGATCCTGCCCGCGATGTTCGGCGCGCTGTACGCGGTTGGAGGCGGAGCTGGGCCGCTTGCGAAACTGAACGTTATGCATCTCAAGTCGCCCGAGAGCGCCATCTTAAGCGCGGTGGTGTTTAACGCGTTGGTCATCGTTGCATTGATCCCACTGGCCCTTCGCGGCGTTAAATATCGCCCGATAGGCGCATCGGCACTACTCGTCAGGAATGTGATTATTTATGGACTCGGGGGCATCGTTGCGCCATTTATCGGAATAAAAGCGCTTGACATGCTCCTCGTTGCGCTGGGGCTTGCGTAGTGCGGAGGTGGCGGCCATGATTTTTGCGAAGTCGCTTCGATTATTTCTTGTGCTGGCACTTTTGACCGGCGTGCTTTACCCGGCTGGAATGACGGTAATGGCGAAGATGTTTTTCCCCGAGCGTTCCGGAGGGAGTATCGTGAAGTGGAAGGGCGCGCCTGCTGGCTCCGCCCTCCTTGCGCAGAAGTTCGAAAGCCCCCGCTATTTTCACCCGCGCCCCTCGGCATGTGATTTCAAGACGGTCCCATCGGGCGCTAGCAATCTGGGGCCGACAAGCGCGGCGCTTAAAAAATTGGTCCAAGAGCGCGCCGCGAATCTTCGCGCCGCTCACGCGTTGCGCCCCGGCGCTTCCGTACCGCTTGATTTGCTTTTTGCCTCTGGAAGCGGGTTGGACCCGCACATCAGCCCGACGGCCATGGAGTTTCAAATGGAACGGGTCGCCAGGGAGCGCGGGTTCACGACCGAGCAGCGGGCGCGATTGCAAGAGCTTGCCCGAGGTTTTATCGAGCCGCCGCAGTGCGGTTTTATGGGCGAGCCGCGCGTTAATGTTTTGCTCTTAAATATGGCTCTCGATGGTCTATAATGTGATTTGATCATGAAAGAAAAATCCCGCCCCAGTCCCGATGCTTTGCTCTCGGCGATCAAACAGGAAGAAACGGAGCAGCGCCGCGGGAAACTCACGGTCTTTCTCGGCATGTGCGCCGGCGTGGGGAAGACCTACGCGATGTTGAAACTGGCCCACCATCGCAAGGCTGATGGGATCGATGTAGCGATTGCGGTGGTGGAAACGCACGGGCGCCGGGAGACGGAAGCGTTGCTGGATGGATTGCCGCGCATCCCGCTGAGTCCGATAGAATATCACGGCGTCGTCTTGGGGGAAATGGACATGGACGCCGTCTTGCAACGTAGACCTCAACTCATTCTGGTCGATGAGCTGGCGCATGCCAATGCGCCCGGTAGCCGCCACCCCAAGCGTTATCAGGACGTTCTGGAGTTGTTGGACGCTGGGATCGACGTCTATACGACTTTGAACGTGCAGCATATCGAGAGCCGGGTGGACGTAGTCCGGCAGATCACCGGAGTGGCCGTCCAGGAAACCATCCCCGATTCCGTCCTCGACCGGGCCGACAAGGTACAATTGGTGGACCTGACGCCCGAGGATTTGCGCGAACGCCTGGCCGTAGGGAAGGTTTATCTGGGAGGGATGGCGGAGACCGCCGCAGCCCATTTCTTTCGCGAGGAGAACCTGACTGCCTTGCGCGAGATGGCGTTGCGCATCACGGCGGAACACGTCGGCCAGGATCTGCGCGACGCCATGGCGGTCCGGCAGATCAAGGGCCCGTGGCGGATCAATGCGAAACTCATGGTCGCCGTCGGCCCTAGCCCTTTCTCCGAGGAGCTGATCCGCTGGACGCGTCGCACGGCGTCGGCGCTTGACGCGCAATGGATCGCCGTCTACGTGGAGCCTGCGGTGTCCCTGAGCGAAGATGAAAAGTTGCGGCTTGCGAAAACCCTCTCCATGGCCCGGCAGTTGGGCGCTAAAGCAATCTCCATCGCCGGCCACGATCTTGTCGACGCGCTCCTGCGCGTGGCTTTGGAGGAGAACGTTACTCAGATAGTGGTTGGAAAGCCCCCCGGTAACCCCATCGTAGAATTTTTCAAGGGAGGGTCGTTGGTGCAGAAACTGATCCAGCGAAGCGGCGGCATAGACATATGCGTGGTACGGGCCGAGGAAAAGAGGGAGAGGCCATGCCCATCGGCCTGGAAGACGATAAAATTGAAGACATGGGCGGTGGAAATCGGGACGGGAGCGCTTTCGGTCGGTGCCGTCACCTGGATTTGCTGGCTATTGCGGCAAATCACGGGTTACTGGGCCATCGCATTGATCTATCTCAGCCTGGTGGTTCTTCTCGCCACGAAGCTGCGACGCGTGACCATGCTTCTTGTGGCAACCGCAAGCGCGTTGCTTTGGAATTATCTTTTCATCCCGCCGGTATTCACGTTCCGGATATCCCATTTCCCCGACGCATTGATGTTCATCATGTACTTCATGGTTGCCATGGTGATAGGTCAGCTGACCGCCAGACTGCGCCTCAGGGAAATGGCCGAGCGTAAGCGCGAGCAGCGCACCGCCGCCCTCTATCGCCTCGCACAGGGCGTGGTTGAGAGCACCACGCTTGATGAGGGGTTGTACAGGGCGATGCAGGAAATTCAAAATGCGTTTCATGCTCAGTGCGCGATCTTCCTCGTTGGAGACGACGGTCAGCTCGGCGCCCGCCCGCATCCCGCCAGCGCCTGGTCCATGAGCGACAAAGAGAAAAGCCTGGCTGTTTGGGCCTTGTTGCACGGACAGCCCGCGGGTCGCTTTACCGACACCTTGCCCGAGGCCGATTCCCTGCACCTCCCTCTGCAAACGACCAAGAACAAGCTGGGTGTTTTGACGGTGCATTTTCGTGACCGGCGGTCCCTGGGACTCGATGAGCGCGAATTGTTGGAGACGTTTGCGGATCAGGTTGCGGTCATGATTGAACGCTATTGGTTGATCCAGCAGACCGGTCGAAGCCGGTTGATCGAAGAATCGGAGAAGTTATACAAAACCATTTTCGATTGCGTTTCCCACGAACTGAAAACGCCCCTGGCCGTGATCCAGGCAGCCACCACCGAATTAGGGCTGATCTTTGATCGAATCAAAGGGCTTGGTGTGGGGAAAAATATTCTTGATGAAATAGAAACGGCCTCCCGCCGGCTGAGCGGAATCGTGGATAACCTCCTGAGCATGACGCGCATCGAATCGGAAAGGTACTGCCTCGAACCGGCGTGGTGCGACGTGGATGAAATCATCGATTCTGCGCGCCAGCAAGTTGACGATCTGCTCGAGAATCACCGGATTTTCATCATTGTGCCGGAAGAGATGCCGTCCATCAAGGTAGACCCCGGCTTTGTGGCACAGGCGCTGACCAATTTATTGTCGAACGCCGCGCTATACAGCCCCACGGGTACGGAAATAAAGATCGCCGCGCATATGGACGGCCCGTACCTTGTCCTTCGGGTGATTGATGAGGGCCCCGGCCTCTCGCCGGAAATGGCGAGCCGCGCTTTTGAAAAGTTCTACCGTGGGCCGAATGCGCCCCCCGGCGGAATCGGCCTCGGCCTGTCGATCGTGCGCGGCTTGATACACGCGCTCGGCGGGGAGGTAATGGCGGAGAACAATCCGGAGCGCGGCGCCACTTTCACCATGCGGATCCCGGTGGAAACAAGGATAATCAAAGTGAAAACATGACGTGCGCGAACGGCAAACCGGTGGCGCTTGTGATTGACGATGAAACCCAGATACGGCGGCTTTTGCGAATAGCGCTTGAGGCGGAGGGGTATGCGGTGTACGAAGCGAAGTCGGGGCAGGAGGGATTGAGCAGCGCCGTGTTCAGGCGTCCGGAGGTAATCATCCTCGATCTGGGCCTCCCAGACATGGACGGCAAGGAAGTGCTCAAGCGCCTCAGGGAATGGAGCGAGGTCCCCGTTCTGGTCCTCTCCGTCAGGGCGGACGTGCAGGAGAAGGTCGCCGCGTTGGACATCGGTGCGGAAGATTATCTGACCAAGCCGTTTCACGCGGATGAGATGATGGCGCGCCTCCGCGTGCTCCGCCGTCATTCGCCCCCGGAGTCGGAGAAGTCCGTATTCGAGTTGGGGGCATTGCTCATTGATTTCGCTGGACGGAGGGTCGCCATCAACGGCCAAGAAATTCGTCTCACGGCGACGGAGTACGCTCTCCTCCGTGTCCTGGCCCGGCATGGCGGGAGGGTGGTGACACACCGTCAACTTTTGCGCGAGGTCTGGGGCCCCAATGCGGAGGACCGGTCGCAATACCTGCGTGTGTACATGAACCATCTTCGCAAGAAAATCGAGGCGGATCCGACCCGGCCGCGCATAATTAAAACGGAGCCCGGCATCGGGTATCGTATGATGCCTGAAGAAGTATGAATTGTGGGGACGACGACCGTGGAAATGGATTCCCCGATGGAGATTATGCCGCCTTTTTAATGAGATAACTGACCATTCGTAGTTGATCCCGCGCCATCGTTCCCATGTCGATGGCGTCTGTGTGGCTCACCCAGTTCAGGGCGTACTGGCAGAGGAACAGGCCGTTCCATACGATGGACCCCGCCGTGAGTATGACCGCCAGCCAACCAATCCTTTTCGAGCGCATCCATTCATAGACGGCGGCGATGCCGAGCGCGAACAGGGGGAGGCAGTTGTCGAATCTCCTCGCGCCGAATCCCGTCCCCGCCCACCAGTCATCGACGATCGAATTGAGGTAGAGTTGGAGAATGAACGTCGTGATAAGCGATAGGCCGAGGAGCCTCTCTCTTCTTGCGAAGGCCGGCAGGCCGATGAATCCAAGGATGAGGGCCGGGCTCCAGCTCAGGAGGCCGTGGCGTGGGGAAAAGAGCACCTCCCACGCGGCAGGCCGCGTCCAGTGGAGGAAGCCTCCCCCTTGAGGGATTGTCAGGAACGAGCCGTAGGTCAATTTCCAGACGTACATTTGCGGAGAGAAGGCGATGAGGGCGCATGCGACCATGAGGGCCGCGCCGCGGAGCTTTTGCCCGAGCGGGATCGGTTGCTCCGCGCCTAAAGCCCCCAAGACCGGGATGCAGAGGAAGATGACGTTCTGCGTCCTCACGAGCGCCATCAGGCCGCCGGCAATGCCGAGCAGGCACCAGAGCGCCGGTTCCCATCTCTCTCTCACCTTCAGCCATAGCCAGATGAAGAGGGTCACGGAGAAGAAAGATTGTGCGTGAGACATCGAGGGGTAGAGGAGGATGTATGCGGGGAGAAACGATGCCAGCCAGACGGTGAGGACGGCAAGTAGGGAGGCGGGAGTTGAAAAGTATCTGGCGCAGACGAGAAAGAGGAGGATGACGCCGAGAAAGCAGTAGACGTGTGTCCCGATCGCGACGGCCATTGTGTATGGATGGGAATATCCGTCCACCGCCACGGCCCTCCCCGCATGGTGCATCTGGACCGCGGTGACATGCCCGATGAGAAAAAACGGGGACCAGAGGATCGCGCATCCTATGGGCGTATGGTTCCAGGCATAGCCGGTGGGGGTAGTGACGATCTCGACCGGTTCCCGGCTCCCGGGGTAATTGAAATAGTGATCGAGCTCGTTTGCCGTATTGACGTCGCCGTCGACCCATGCGGAACGCAGGTATGCGTAGAGGCGGGCGCCGTCCCCATGTACGATCGTGTCCCGGTGGATGAGCCTGCCTGCCTTGCCGGAGGCGACCGCTCTCGCGGTTGCGATGTTGAAAGCGATCAGCATCGCGGCAAACACGGCAATGAGTATGAGAAGCGATCCCTTGCGGCCTATGTTCATCGCTGGAATACCTTCCACTGATATCGTGCCCACTGTTTTCAATGACAAATACCAAATGACAAATGTCAAAGGAAGGGCAAGTTCCAAATGACAAATGTCAAAACGCGTCTAAGTTTTGTCATTTGGTATTTGTCATTTGTCATTGGCTGTCTCAGGGTGCTTTACGCTTCTCAAAAAGGCCGCGCTCTCCTCTGGCCGCGCGGTATTGATAAACATCCCCGTGCCCATCTCAAAGCCGGCGACGTTCGTCAGCCGCGGGATTATCTTGGCGTACCAGTGGAGGAAAGGGGTATCCCGGTGCTGGCGTGGCGCCGAGCGTATCATATAGTTGTAGTCGGGGTTCTGCAGGCCGTAGTATAGGCTGCGTAATACGGATCTCAGGAGCGCGGCGAAAAGGGGAACCTCATCGTCGTCGATCGCTCCGAATGACGCCCGATGTCCCCGCGGCATGATCCAGGTCTCGAACGGCGTCGCCGCGGCGTAAGGGATAAACGCGACGAAGGAGTCATTCTCTTCGACGATGCGCTCGCCCCCTTTCAGCTCTTCGGCGAGCATTGCGCAGAAGACGCAGGAGCGCTCTTCCCGGTAGTAGTGGAGCGGCTCCTCGATGCGATGGACGAGGTGCGTCGGGACGATGGGGACGCCGGCGATCTGGGCGTGCGGATGCGCGAGGGAAGTCCCCGCCATCAGGCCGTGGTTTTTGAATGGGATGACAAGCTCGACCCTGGAATCCCCCTCCATGAACCGGTGGCGCTCCCGGTACATCAGCACAATCTCGCGCATCTGCGCCGAGTCGAGAAGCGGCTCGGGCGTATTGTGCGCCGGCGTCTGTATAATAACCTCGTGGTGTCCCACCGCGTCCATGGAGCGCAGGTATTCGTTCCCGCGCGGCGAGAGATCTCCGGTTGCGGAAAATGCGCCGAAGGCGTTATTCACCACGCGGACGCGCCAACCATTGCCGTCACCCGTCTGCGCGAGGGTGGGTGGGGTCATGGATTCATTGCCCGGACAGAAGGGGCAATTGCTCATCCGGGCTGGGAGATCGGTGGTGACGGCGTCCCGGCGGGAAAATTCCTCAGGGCGCTTGGCCCTTTCGGTGGCGAGTACCACCCACTCGCCGGTGGTGATGTTTCTACGTAGCTCAGGCATATCTTCCTTAACCGCCGATAGTATGCTCACCTCACAGAATCCGGAATTCAGCATCCAGAATTTTGAATGCTGTCTCCTGGAAGTTGTCTTCTGGCTTCCGGATTCTAGTTTCTGTAAATCAGCATTCAGTCCAGGTCGATCGGCCGGACCGGCCTCCCCGTATCTCCGGATTCCACGACCTCTTTCTTCTTCTCTCGGAAAGCCTCCTCGATGCGTTTCAGCTTGTGCTTTTCCTGTTCCTGAGCGACCTTGAACTTCTCTTCCGTCCGCGCCGCGCTGGACTTTGCGGCCGCAACCGCTTCCTCAAGCGCATCGCCGGTTTGGGTTTTGTCCCTGGCCTCGAAATGGCGGACGACCTTGCCATTCTCGGCGTTCACCTCGATCATTCCCTTGCATATGGGGCAGGTGACGTAGACTGTCCGATCTTTAGTCATGGCGGCCTCCACGGAGTTTTTATCCACGGATTACGCAGATAAAATGACAAATACCCCGCCCAACAACCGGCGGGCAGGCCCGACTACGCCAAGGCTTCGTCGGGCAGGCAAATGACAAATGAATTACAAATGACCAAATGAGGAAGCCTCATGGCGCTTTGTCATTGAACATGTAAATGGTAGCTGCTGTATTTTATGCGCGCAACAGGTAATTTTATTTCCTTGCGGCGCAGGGTGTGATAATATGAGCCCATTATAGGGTTCAAACCAGGAAAGGAGGAGGCCGTCGGGGATGAAACCGGGTGACCACTATCTGGGGTCTGATTACGAAGAGTGGGAGGACGATTCAGACAGGGTGCAGAAGATCAGGAAGGCGCAAGGGGGAAAGGGGTTGAACGGCAAGCGGGTTGACGGTTTATCCATGGGAGCATACCAGGGAGATCGAGGTAAAAGACCCAGGCGAGTGAGAAGGCAGGATAAATTCTGAGCAGCTAAGGGCGTTGCTCGTTTTGTGCGCATGCCGCGCGTTGTTGCACTTTAGATGTCCCGGGTGAAGAGCATATGCGAGGGGTGCGTGCGCAGAGGTGTTTTACGCGGCGTGCAAGTATAGGCGTCGCCGTTGAGGCATCCGTCCGGGAGGCGGGTGTTTTTTTTTGATAACTTTTTTATGCGGGATGCGATGCTTGCACCAATGGCCGTTTATTGCAAGCAGATTATCCACACTATTATAATGAAAAAGGAGCTCTCGTGATCCTTTTTGCACTGCTTCTGGGCGGACTCTTCCTGGGGTGGGGGGTCGGAGCTAATAACTCCGCCGATATTTTTGGGACGGCGGTGGCCACCAATTCAGTTCGCTACAGGACCGCCATCATCCTCATCGCCATTTTTGTTACGCTGGGAGCGATTGTGGAAGGCCCGAGGCTGTACCATGGTTACCGCTTCTCAACAACCATCACCATGCCCCTCGCCTTCGCTGCGACCATGAGCGCGGCGGTGACCATCTGTTGCCTCACATACCTGAGCCTCCCGGCATCCGCCTCGCAGGCGGCCGTGGGAGGCATCATGGGGATCGCCATCTGGGCGAATGGAACGGCGGGAGCCGATTGGGGAAAACTTGGCGCGTGGGCGTGCTGCTGGGTGCTCAGCCCGCTCGCTGCGGCGTGCATAGCATTCCTACTTATGAAATGCGTGGGGCCGATCATCCGACGCAATGTGAGGAATGTGGAGTTTCTCAACTTTATCTACAAGACAGGTTTTATCATCGTCGGTTGCTATGCCGCATTTACCCTCGGCGGGAACAACGTCGTCGTCACGACGGGGCCATTTTACCAGGCCGGCCTTTTCGGCGATCCGTCCCACCACTGGCCTGCCGTGATCGCGGCGGCCATTGGGGCCGTAAGCATTTCCGTCGGCGCACTCACTTATGCCCGCAAGGTGATGCGGACAGTGGGCCATGGCATCACGGCGCTTGACCCGTTTTCGGCCCTCGTGGCGGTTCTAGCGCATGCAATTGCGCTGCATCTGTCAACGCAGCTCCACATACCGGTTTCCTCTGCCCAGGCCACGGTAGGGGCTGTCGCGGGGGTGGGATTCTCAAAGGGGATGAGGACGGTGAATTCAAAGATGCTCTGGACGATATTTGGCGGGTGGGTATTGACGCCGCTCGTGTCGGCGTTTCTCGCCATCGGGCTCGCCGCCCTTACGGCGGCGCATCTGTAGATGTGTGCTTCCCCGCAGGGGCCCCTTTGGGCGCGCCTTCTCTGTGCGCTCTGTGGTTGCCGTGAAGGGGGATGCATCGGGAAATGGAAAAACATGGAGAAGTAACTATAGACTGTGCGCTGAAGACTGATTATACTACTGGTGGTTCTGAATTATTCCGAAATCGTGATAAGTGCTCCGGTTCGCTAATGGGGGACCGTGATGCTGTTGTTCGCCAAATTCTTCGGGGGGCTCTTCCTCGGCTGGGGTATTGGCGCGAATAACGCCGCCAATATGTTCGGCACGGCAGTCGGGACGGGGAGTGTTAAATATAAGACTGCCGTTGTCTGCGTCGCGATTTTTGTCATTATCGGATCCGTCCTCGAAGGGTACAAGCTTTACGACAGCTACAATTTTGACAAGAGCGGGGAGTTCAAGGTAACCTTCTCCCAGGCGGCCGTCTGCACCTTCGCCGCCGCCGTAAGCATCGTGTTCCAGACGTACCTCGGGATCCCCACCTCCACCACTCAAAACGCGATAGGCGGAGTGATGGGCATCTCGATCCTCTCCATGGGGTTGGCCGGGATAAGCTGGATGAAGCTCCTGGCGTGGCTCTTCTGCTGGATCATTCTCCCCGTTGCGGCGGGCGTCGTGTCGTATCTCGGCGTGAAGTGGATCGGTTACGTTATCCAGCGCACCGTAAAGAGAATGGTGTTGTTGAACCTGGTTTTCAAGATCGGCCTCATCGTCTGTGGTTGCTACGGGGCATACGCAATGGGGGCAAATAACGTCGTTGTGACGACGGGACCGTTTTACCAGGCGGGATTTTTCGGCGACCCGACCCATGCACACGCCGTCATGGCCGCCACTCTCGGGGGGATCGCCATGGCGGTAGGGGCGCTCACTTATGGAAAAAACGTCATCAGGACAGTCGGCAAGGACATCACCGCGCTCGATCCGTTTTCCGCGCTCATTGCCGTGCTCGCACACGCCCTCGTCGTTCATTTCTTCACGCAACTGCACGTGCCGGTATCGTCCTCTCAGGCGATCGTGGGGGCCGTGGCGGGTGTTGGGTTCGTTAGGGGCATGAACACTGTGAATGCTAAGAAGCTGGGATCCATCTTCTCAGCGTGGTTTTTATCGCCTGTCATTTCAGCTATTCTGGCAATTATTATTGCATATATACTGGGCGTTCGTTAACACAAGGAGGGTACTATACATGTTCTGGGACAAGAAAGAGCAGCAGGTGAAGGATTTTATGAAGGAGCACCTCGGGAAGATCAAGGAGTGCCTTGACCTCTTCGAGACCACGATCGCGCTCTACCTCGACGGCAAGGAAGAGGAGGCCAACGTGAGCTCCTACAATGTCCACAAGAAAGAGCATGAGGCCGACGAGTGCAGGAGGAAGATACTGGCGAAGCTTTCCGAGGGTGCGTTTCTCCCCTTTTTCCGCGAGGACTATATCGGGATCGTGGAGTTGGTGGACAAGATAGCCAACCGGGCGAAGACCGTGACGCAGACGATGATCATCGAAGGACCTAAGATACCAGGGGAAATGCACGATGATATCAGGGCGCTCACGAATAAAGCGGTAATCACCCTGGAGCCCCTTATGAAGTTGTTTGACGTTCCGTTGCTCGATAAGTCAAAGTCGCTCGCGCTGATTCAAGAAATTTCCAACCGCGAACAGGTGGCGGACTCGATCGAGTTCAGGCTTCTTAAAAGGCTTTTCAGGGAGATCGATATTCCGCTCGCGGAGAAGATCATCGTCGGGAACCTCGTGACTCTCATTGCCGAGGTCGCGGACGCCGTCGAGAACGTGGGGGACCGCATCCAGATCCTCATTTCGAAGCAGGCCATATAATTAGTCCATAGTCGATGGTCCATGGTCGATAGTAACTATAGGAGACTATGGACTGTCGACCATCGACTATTCGGTAGCCTCCTCCAGCTTCCAGGAAAACGCCTTGATCCCCTCGTCCCGGTACTCCTGCCGCAAGGCCGCCACGCCCTTGAGGAGCCGTGCGGCGGAGTCGTCGTCGCACGCCGTGTAGAGGACGTTGTTCCTTCCCGGCCAGATGTCGTTTCCGAGGTGCGTGCCAGAACCCGTCCCCTTCCCGAAGACCCCCATGACCTTCGTGTAGTTCGACTGGGCGTATGCCTCGAACATCTCCATCACCTCGTCGTCGATCGCCTCGTTGTAGCAGATCATGACCATCTTCATATTCTCACTCCGTTCAGATTAGTCCATAGACTTCAGCTACTGTGGACTATCGACTGCGCAGCCACTGCGCCCGTCTTCTTCCTCTTCTCCTCGCGTTTCTTCAGATGCGTCTCGAAAACGGCGTAGAGTGTCGGGACAAAGAGCATCGTGATGAGCGTCGAGACGCTGAGCCCGCCGATCATCGTGATGCCGAGCGGTTGCCATGTCTCCGACCCCTCCCCGCGCGAGATTGCGAGGGGGAGCAGCCCCACGAGCGTGGTGATGGTCGTGCTGAGGACGGGCCGGAGCCGGTCCTTTCCCGCCAGTGTGATCGCCTCGACCATCGAGTGCCCGCGCGCGCGAAGGATGATGATGTAGCTGATGAGGACGATCGCATTGTTCACCACGATCCCCATAAGCATGACGATCGCGAGGAACGACATGACATTCAAGGTTGTGCCGGTCAGCACGAAGGCGAGGATGGCGCCGGTGAAGGTGAACGGGATGGCGAACATGATGACGAACGGGTCGAGCAAGGATTCGAACTGCGCCGCCATGACCATGTAGACGAGGAGCGTGCCCAGGATGAGCAGGTAGGTCAGGTTCAGGAACGCTTCCGACTGCTCCTCCGCCTGCCCGCCGAAGTTGAGGGTGACGCCAGCGGGGAGGGCGATCTTCTTCATGCCGGCCAGGATGTCGTCGCTCACCTTGCCGGTGGAGCGGTTATAGGTGTTGCACTCCACCCTTAAGACCCGCTCGCGGTTCTTCCGCTCGATCTCCAGGGGGCCGGCCGTCTCGTATATCTTCGCGATGCTTGCGAGTTTGATCTGCTTCTGCGTGAAGGGAGAGACGATGACGAGCCCCTCGACGTCCTCCCTCTTCGATCGGGAGGCCTCGTCCAGGCGGACGTAGATGTCGTAGGTGTCGCCAGCCTCCCGGTAGCGCGTGGCGGATTCGCCCTCGATGTAGGTCTTGATTGTGTCGGCGACCGTGCGCATGTTGAGGCCGAGGGCCGCCGCCTTTTCGCGGTTCACCTGGATTCGGAGTTCGGGACGCTTGAGTTCGCGGGAAATGCTGACGTCCACCGCTCCCGGGACCTTCTCCATGATGGCCTTGATCTGCTCCGCGACGACGCCGGTGTCCTCGAAGGAGTGGCCGATCACCTCGACCTGGATTTCCTTTCCCCCCGTCCCTGAAATGGCGCGCCCGATCGGATTACCGATGGTGAAATCGGTTTTCACGATTCCCGGGATCTTCTCCACCTCCGCGCGGACGGCCTGGGCGATATCCTGGATGGGGCGTTTTCTCGCGGTCTTCGGCACGCACTTCGCCCCCACCGTAATGACGTTCGAGCCCGAGACGTCGCCGAACACCGCCCCGATGTCGGAGGAGAGCCCGCTCCGGACGTAGATCGAGCGGAGCTCGGGGATCTCGCGATAAAAGAGCTCCTCCACCCTGCGCCCCACCTTCTCCGTCTCCTCGATGCGCGTGCCGAGCGGGAGCTGGAGTGTCGCTCGGATGTCGCCCTGGTCATTCTCGGGGGAGAACTCGTAACCCACGAACGGGATGAGGAGGAGACTGGCCAGGAACACCCCCGTGAAGCCGCCGATAGCGAGTTTGCGGTGCGCGAGGCACCAGGCGAGGGCTTTGGAGTAGCCGCTCTCCCACGAGGTGAACCAGCGTTCGGACAGGTCATAAAAACGGGAGAATGATCTGGTCAATAGTCCATGGCCCATAGTCCATAGCTTCTTGAAAGTGACATGGACTATCGACCATCGATTGTGGACATTCTCTTGTTGCGGAGCATAGGCTGCGAGGCGTGGGGCGTCCTCGGTGCCTCCCTTTGGCACGACCATCATCAGTTTGGAGCAGAGCATGGGACTGAACGTCACCGCCGTGAAGAGCGAGGCGGTGAGCGTCACCGTGATGGTAATGGCGAGTTCGCCGAACCAGATCCCGACGATCCCCGAGATGAAGAGCATCGGAAGGAAGACCACCACGGTTGTGGCGGTAGAGGCGGCCACGGAGAGGAACATCTCGCTCGTACCGAAGATGGCGGCCTCTCGCGGCCGCCGCCCGCGCTCCATGTGACGGTAGATGTTGTCCACAATGACGATCGCGTTGTCCACCACCATGCCGATGGCTATGGTGAGGGAGGAGAGGCTCACGATGTTGATCGTGCGCCCGGTAAGGAAGAGATAGATGAAGGCGATGAGGAGCGAGAACGGGATGGTGAGGGCGATGATGAGGCTTGGGATGAACCGCCGCAGGAAGAACCAGACCACGAGGATGACGAAGAACCCACCCTGCCAGACGGTGCTTTTCAGAGAGTTGAGGGAGTTGATGATATCGCCGGAGGTATCCATGATTGTGGTCATCCGCACGTCGGCGGGGAGGTTCCCCATGAGTGAAGCCAGCCGCTTCTTGACCCTCTCGGCCACCTGCACGCTGTTCGAGCCGATCTGCTTCTGGATGATCATCATCAGTCCGGGATTGTGGTTGACACGGACGTCGCTCGTCACCTCCTTGAAGCCGTCCTCGACGCGCGCGACGTCCTTCAGATATATCAGGTTCCCCTTCCGCTGGCCGAGGATGACGCTGTTGATCTCCCCAGGCGTTGCAAACTCCCCCGGGACCCGCACGAGGTAGTCGGTGAGGCCGTACTTGACACTCCCGGCCGGCTGGGTGAAGTTCTCTTTCTTTAAGATGTCCTCGATATCGAGGATGGAGAAGCCGTATGCCTCGAGCCGATTCCGGTCGATCCAGATGTTAATTTGCCGCTGGAGGCCTCCTTGAAGCTGGACCGTCCCGACGCCTGGGATCTGCTTGAGCTCATCCACGATCCGCTTGTCGATGATGTCGTAGAGGTCCGGGTAGGAGCGGTCGGCGCTGAAGCCCATGAAGAGGATGGGGATCATGGCAGTGTTGAACTTGAAGATGAACGGCTCATCCATCTCGTCGGGGATGTCAGGCAGGTATTTTTTGGCGCGATCAATCCGGTCGCGGATGTCGTTCGAGGCCTCGTCGAGGTTGGTGCCCCAGTTGAACTTCAGGGTGATGAGGGAGAGCCCCTCGATGCAGCGCGCAGTAATTTTATCGAGCCCGGGCGTGGTGGCGAGCTGGTTCTCGAGCGGCTCCGTCACCTTCGTCTCGATGTCCTCCGGGTTGGCGCCGGCGTAGGTTGATATGACGGTGATGGCGGGGGGCTCGATCTCGGGCATCAGGTCGACGCCGAGGTTCATCAGGGAGTAGAGGGCGATGACGATGATCCCCGAGAAGATCATCAGGTTTGTGACGGGCCTTCGTACTCCGAATTCGGGTAGACTCATGTTCTCACTCCGCTTGAGCTGTCCATGGTCAATGGATTATCGACTATTCTTATCCACCTCGACGCTCACAGCCGCGCCGTCATGCAGGCGTTCCTGCCCCATGACGGCGACAAGGTCTCCCGCCTTCAGGCCTTTGAGCACCTCGATGCGGTCGTTCTCGCCTATGCCGAGGGTGACGTCCCTCATGTGGGCGACGCCGTCGTTTACGACGAAGACGTAGGTGGAGGGCTCTCTCCCGATGACCGCCTCCTTCATCACGGATGGGACGTTTTTCCGCGTCTCGAGTACGAGCTGGATACTGGCGAACATGCCGGGCTTCAAGCGGTGGCCGTTATTGTCGATCGAGATTTCGATGGGGGCCGTGCGCGTCTCAGTCTCGACGACCGGGCTGATACGCGTCACCGTGCCCGTGAAGACCTCGTTTGGGTAAGCCTCCACGCGCACGCGGGCCTGTTGCCCGATCGAGATCTGGGGCAGGTACTTCTCGGGCACGTCCAGATGGACCTTTACCCGGTCGATGTCCACGACGACGGCCACCGCCGTCTGGGGAGTGACGTTCGTGCCCCTGTCCACGTAAACGCGTCCGATGATGCCGGATAGGGGACTCTCCACCGGCGCCTTCTCGAATTTGAAGCCGACCTCATCACGGTCGATGTATGCGATGGTTTCTCCCTTGGTAATGGGGCTCCCATCCTCCTTGAGTTTCTCGAGTATTTTTCCGCTCACTTTGGGGAACACCTCGGCCCTGTCCCACGCCTCGATGTTGCTGGCATAGTCGAGGGTCCGGGATATCGACCGCGGCTCGACGCGCATCGCCCTGATGGGGATGACCCCTTTTTTCTCCTCGGCCTTTCTCCCGCAGCCCGGCGCCATGATGACGAGGGAAAGAACTGCGGCAGCCAGCAATCCATGGTCCATAGTCCATGGTACTTTGAAGCGGCTATGGACTACCGACTGCCGGCGCCGAACATGTAGCAACCTACTTTTTTGCATTGTTATATTGCTCCTCGATTTTTACGTTGTTTTTCACGAGCGTGAGGCCCGTCTCCTTGTCCAGGTTGATGAGGGCGATGTCATAATCTACGAGCGCCTTGGTGTGATCGTATTCGGCGCGGGAGAGCTTCTCCTGATAATCCAGCATGTCGTGGGTGCTCACGTGCCCGGCGGCGTACCGCTCCGTCTGCGCCGCGTAATTTATCTTCTCCTTCTCCATGGACACGCGGGACGCTTGCTCCTGGCGGAACTGTATGTCAACGTCGCGGGCCTTGTCACGCACGGCGTAGATGATGTCCTGCTCCAGTTTCTGCAGGTCGAGGATGGCGCGGGCCTTCTCCAGTTTCGCCTGGTCGTATTTGGCGCGGTCGCCCATGCCCCACGGAACGGTCAGCTTCCCCCCCGCGCTCCAGTCGATGAAGTTTTTGTTTATCTTGTTGATGGCGCTCGCATACGTTTCCTCGATGCCGTTCATGCCGAAGCTGCCCACGGCGTCGAGTGTGGGGAATAGGGCGTTCCGCGTCACCTTTATCTTTATGTCACGGTTCTTGAGGTCGAGGAGCTTCGCCTGGTAATCGGGCCGGTTTGCGAATGCGTCATTGATGGATTTCGCAAGATCCGGTTTTTCCACTCTGAGCTCCGGTCTGTTGATGAGTTCAATATGGGTGTTCCAGAGCTCGGGGTCTTCTCCCAGGTTTAGGACGAGCTTCAGATTGTCCTCGGCCCTCCTCATGGCTTCCTCCGCCGAGAGGAGGGTTTTTTCCCGCTCTGCGGCGGCGGCCTCCGTCTCGAGCACGTCCACGGAGCTCACGAGCCCCTTCGCGTACCGCGCCCTGTTTATTTCGAGAAGGTCCTGGGCGAACTTCAAAAACATTTCGGCGATGGCGTAGCCGTCGCGGGTATAGTAGAGATTGTAATAGGCATTCTTGGCGAGGCTTATGGAGTCGATGACCACTCGCCGGAACTGCTCCTGGGACTGCTTGTGGTTGTTCTTTGCGATGTGGACGTCGGCGAGGTTCACCGTCATCCCGAAGTCCCTGAGGAGGGGCTGGGTGATGGT
>CAYWRA010000012.1:0-40802 GCA_964460305.1 uncultured bacterium | reverse complement strand
CCATGAGCAGCACGGTCACATCGCCGCGATAGGGTTCGACCTCTACTGCAAGCTGCTGAAACGGAGCATCGACACCCTCAAAGGGAAGGAGACAGGCGGGATCGAAGACGTCGAGGTGAACCTGCCGTTCGCCGCCGAGGTCCCAGGGAGCTATGTCCCAGCGGAGGATCAGCGGATCGATTTGTACAAGAGAATGGGGGAGATACGGACCGAAAAAGACATCGGGGAAATCGCCGGGGAGATGGAAGACCGGTTCGGGGCGCTGCCGGAGGAGACGGTGCTCCTTCTTGAGATGTGCAGGTTGAAATTAACCGCGCGGGAGAAGGGCATACGCTCCGTATCCATCCAGGAAGATAAAATAGTCGCGGTGAGGCACGGCGAGGAGATCCGCCCGGGAGGGCGCTACCCCCGCCTCACGAAACGGAAGGCGCTAGATGCGGTGAGGGAGATACGGGAGAAGATAGGGAAGCTACCGTAATCGGCCGCAGATTCACACGCTTGCCCGCAACGCTCTCGCTTGCGAGGCGGGCGGGGATAGATGCGGATTTAGAGAAACAGAGGAGAAGAAACACGCAACGAGAAACCAGCAACTGGAAGCTGCAGTAATCTCTTTTCGCTCTTTTGCTCTTTGTGAAAACTGGTGGCCCTCGGAGACATTTCAGGGCAAGCGGGCAAATCAGGTGCTTTGTTAACTCCACGTCTTCCGGCCCGGAAACTCGACCTTGTTGATGCCATTACGTGTATGCCATAATATCCCGGCTCGATTGAGAGAATGACATGAATTTCAAAAGCGCACACAACTATGTACGGCTGTTCCGCGTCATTTCCGCGGTCCCTTTCATCGTCCTGGCTCTTTGCGCCGGGCCCGTATCCGGTGAAATCAAGGAGCAGATCGTGGCGGTCATCAATGATGACATCATCACCTACTCCGAACTGGAAAAGATCCTCGCTCCCATCTTCGAACAGTACGAGCGCATCTATTCCGGGGCGGAGCTGTTCTCCATGCTCCAGAAGGCGCGCCGCGACGTGCTTAACCACCTGATCGAGGAGAAGCTCATCGTCCAGGAGGCCACAAAGCTGAACATTAAGGGACTGATGGGCGACGAATTCTCCAAGGACGTTGATCAATCGATCGCCGAGATCAAGGCGAAGTTCCCGTCCGAGGAAGAGTTCATCAAACAACTGAAGCGGGAGGGCACCACGGTGGAGCGTTTCCGCGCCCAGCAGGAGGAGCGGACCCTTGTGAAGGCGATGCTCATCAAGGAGGCATCCTCGAAGTGCAGTATCTCCCCGATGGAGGTGAGGGAATATTATGATTCCCACAAAGACGAGTTCACCGAAGGCGAGAAAATGCACGTTAGCCAGATATGGATCAAGGAAACCCCGGGGAAGCCGGAAGAGGCGGAGCGGACGGCTAAAGAGGTCTTCAACCGGCTGAACGCCGGTGAGCCGTTTGCGGAACTGGCGAAAAAATATTCAAACTGCCCATATGCGAGCAAGGGCGGGGATTGGGGATTCATCGGGCACGGGCATTGGAACAAGGAGTTGGAGGATGCCGCGTGCGCGCTGAAGCCGGGAGCGCACAGTGGGATCGTCAAGTCCTCACTCGGCTATCACATCATCCTGCTCCATGAGAAAAAACCGCCCACGGTCAAATCGCTCGCACAGGTTTACACGGCGATCGAGAGCAAGCTCTTCAACATAAAGGCGGGCAAGAAACGTGACGAGTGGATTGCTAAGCTGAAGAGCAAGGCGTACATATCGGTGGTGAAATAGCGTCGCGAACGATAAGGGATAATGGTGAAACAAAAGCCTCTCCTTGCCATTACGATGGGGGATGCCGGCGGCGTCGGGCCGGAAGTCCTCGTAAAATCCCTCGCCGAGCGCGCGGTCAGGAAGGCATGCCGTCCGCTGGTTATCGGCGATATGGCCCTCCTCGAGAGGTGTTGCTCATTCGCGAGGGGGAAGGTGCTCTTCGTCCCCGTTCGCGACGTATCCGATATCCCTCCGGGAGGCCCGGTCGTTCCCGTGATCGATCCATGCCGCCGCATCAGAAAGCACCGGTGGGGGGTGATCAGGAAAGTCTACGGCGAGGCGGCAATGGGCTACATCCGCTACGCCGTCAACGCAGCCCTTTCGGGAAGGGTTGACGGCATCGTTACGGCCCCGATATGCAAGGAGGCGATCCACCGGGCGGGTTATCGCTTTCAGGGACACACGGATTACCTGGCGCACCTGACCGGAACCGCGCGGCATGCCATGATGCTCGCAGGGCGTGGGCTTAGGGTCGTGCTTGTGACCATCCATATCCCGATCGCGGAGGTTCATCGCCGCCTCCGCCGGGACGCGATCCTCGATGCGATACGGCTCGCACATGGGGCGTGCGTGAGGCTAGGCATAAGGCGTCCGAGGGTGGGTGTGTGCGGGGCCAATCCCCATGCCGGCGAGGGTGGCGCATTCGGGAGAGAGGAGATCGAGGAGATATCCCCGGCGATCAGGGCGGCCGTCCGCGAGGGCATTTATGCGCACGGCCCGTTCCCGGCCGATACGATTTTTGTTGGATCCCACCGCAGGCGGTTCGACGTCATCGTCGCCATGTATCATGACCAGGGTCTCATCCCGCTCAAGATGCTCGCGTTCGACGTCGGGGTGAACGTCACCCTCGGCTTGCCGATAGTGAGGACGTCGCCGGATCATGGCACGGCGTTTGACATTGCGGGGAGGGGTATCGCCGATGCGGGCAGTATGGTCGAAGCGATCATGCTCGCCGCTAAACTGTGCGGCCATGGCCATGAGTGAATCGAACGCCCCCGATCGGGGGCCGGGCTCCGTCAAGAGGCAGCTCGATTCTCTCGGCGTAAGCCCCCGGAAACGGCGAGGGCAATCGTTCCTTACCGACCCACGCGCCGCGTCGAGCATCGTCCAGGCCGCCCGTCTCACGCGGGAAGACGCAGTGATCGAGATTGGGCCTGGACTCGGAGCTCTCACCGATGAAATCCTCCGCGCAGCCGGTCGGCTCGTTGCCATAGAGTGCGACGCGCGCCTCGCGGAGGGTTTGCGTATTCGTTTCAAGGATGAGGAGCGCTTCGAGTTGATCGAAGGCGACGCGCTCCGGGTCGATCTGCATGACCTTGTGAGGCGGATGGGGGGTACGGTGAAGGCCATTTCCAACGTCCCCTATTCCATCAGCGGCCCGCTCATCGGGAATCTCCTCGAAGCGGGAAAGGGCCTGGCGCTTTTTGTGCTGACCGTTCAGAGGGAACTCGCCGCGCGCATCACCGCCCCCCCCGGAGGCAAGGACTATGGAGCCTTCACGGTCTTCTGCCAGTATCATGCGGACGTGGAAAGGCTTTTCACGATATCGCCGTCGGCCTTTTATCCACGGCCGAAGGTCATGTCGACCGTGCTCTTGTTCACCCCGCGCCGCCGCCCCCCCGTGGACGTCATAGGCGACGGGCCGTTTTTTTCGATGGTTCGACTTCTCTTTTCACAGCGTCGAAAGACGATCAACGCGGTGCTCAGGCGGGCCGTGAGGGGGACTGGAGAGGAGGGACGGCTTGCTGAAATATTTTCCGCCGCCGGTGTCAGTCCGCTGGCGCGGCCGGAGCAACTGGGCATGGCGGCTCTGGCATCGCTCTGCAATGCGTTGTGTAGAGTCGATGAATTCAAGCGGGTGCTGGGTAAAAAATAAGAAACTGAAGCGTTATATCCACGGATTGCACAGATTTCACGGATTTAACGATGCTTCAAATAAAACCAGAAACCCAAAACTAAAAACTGTAGTTCACATCCCCCAACGGGATCCCTTTCCCAACGGGATCCCTTCGGGACGGGGCGGGACGGGGTGTGCCCTCTGTGGTTACATAATATGAAAAATCAAATATGCAGCTTGCTGCTCGCCGCCGCACTCTTCGCCTACGGTTGTGGAGACCGCGATGCGATTTCCGAATTAAAGACCATCCCGCAGCGCCCCCCGCTCTCGGGAAGGTTGGCGTATCAGAGGGGAGAGGGGAAAAAGAGCGAGATATGGGTGATGGACCTCGCGACGTACCGCAGCCGGCGGCTGACTGAAAACGGCGCGCTGGACGAGTATCCCCGCTGGTCGCCAGACGGCAGGGAGATCGCCTTCTATTCCGACCGGGACGGGACGAGACAGATCTACGTCATGGATGGCGATGGGAAGAACGTCCGACGGGTGACGGGCCGCTATCCCGTCAATGAGGACCCAGGCTGGTCGCCCGACGGCGCGAGGCTCTGTTTCTGGGCGCAAGATGGGAAGGCGGCCCCCGAGGATATTTTCATCATCAACAGGGACGGGACCGGGTTGATCAACGTCACGCATTCGGAGAAGGGCACGCGGCGGGTTCCCGCATGGTCGCCTGATGGGGGGTCCATTGCCTTTACATCGGATAGATATCTAAGTCATCAGGTATACACGATCGAAGTGACCGGGAGGAATGAGAAGCGCCTTACGAGCAATCCCCGCGGCGCTTGCCGCCCGCGCTGGTCGCCTGACGGCCATAGGCTAGCCTATTCGGACGGAGGGTATTCGCTGCGGCAGAACGTGGATATTTGGGAGATGGATCCCGACGGGGGCAACAAGAAACGGTTGACGGAGGATCGGGCGCATGACTACGATCCCGCTTATGCGCCTGATGGTAAGAAGATCATATTCGCGTCGAACAGGACGGGGCGCTACGAGCTCTACGTGATGGACCGCGATGGCGCGAATGAAACGCGCCTGACCTACCATGGCGATTACACCCGCTATCCCGACTGGACGAAATAGGCAACCTGTCCCATGAGCTGTAAGCTTACAGCTTACTTTTGGGTTTGGGATTTGGGGTTTTCTTTTAGGCTCACGGTTCCGGTTGTTGCTCTACCTGCTGCTCCGGTTCCGGCAGCGGTGGGGCCGGGTTGGGCTCTTCCGCCGGTTGTTCGGACGGGCCCGGCGGCTGCGGTTCATTCATGGAGCCTCCCGCCGGTTGCTCGGACGGTTCAGGCGGCCGCGGTTCATCGGGCCCGCGCTTGCTGGATGGCCTACCGGGCCGTTTCTTTTTCCACGGGGATGACCGACTCGGCCGCTTCGACTTGCTCGGCTTCTCCGTTGACTTCTCTTCTGCGCGAGGTGGCGAGGCGCCTTCTTCCCCTTCGTCCATTATCGTGACCTTACTTATCTGGGCCGCGCCGTTCTTTTTCTTGGAAGTCGCCACGTAGCTCCCCAGGACCCGATTGAGAAATTCTTCCACCTTGACGCCGTTCAAATCGAGAGTGACGGTCTTTGTCTTCCCGACGTATTTATTGAAGGTAATCCCGCTCTTCCGGGAGAATTCCTGAAGGAGCTGCACGGTGTTAGCGTCGTTGGCGCGGACGGTCACCTTGGCGCCTTCGCAGGTGATCTCATATTTCCCCTTGGCGAGTTGCTCGCCTTCCGCCCCAGCGCCGAGCGGGATGAATGCCGAGACCTGGATGGCAAGTACCGTGATGGAAAGGATCGCTTTCATTTATATTGCCGCCTGCGCCGATGCGCCCGTAGGATGCGCACTTATCGATGAGAATAGTTTAATCCGCAATGTAAGACAATTCAAGCCGTTTCTTGAAATATCGCAGGGCGCTGATGCAGCCGTTGCCCAGGAAGAGGATGAAAACGGCATTCCCGGCGGCGTGAAGGGTATCGAAATAAAATGAGGCGGCATTGACGGCGAGCCATGACGAGAGGGTCAAGGGGTAGACAAAGGAATACCAGTACCAGAAATTCATCGCCCATCCGAACAGGTAGCCCCAGAGCACGGCAAAAGCGGCGAGCATTATCCTGCCGGCGCGGGGCATGATGATTCCCAGAATGCCTGAAGAAGCGCCGCACGCGCCCCACGCAAGCATCTGCCATAGCGTCCAGGGGCCGTGACCGAGAATGAGATTCGAGCTGAATGCCGCAACGGAGCCGACGAGAAAACCCGTCGCCGGGCCGAAGACGAAACCGGATATGATGACGAAAAAGGTCGTAGGCTGGACGCTCGGGACCGCGGCGAACGGGATCCTGCCGACCGCCGCGATGGCGGCGAGGGCGGCGATGAGCGAGATCTCCTTTGAGGAGAACCTGCTCCTCTCGAAGCGGTAGAACGCATAGCATACGATCGCGACCGCTCCGGCGAGACTTACCAATCCCCTGTTCATGGCGAACGCCCTCCCACGGACACGGCGCCGCACGTCCGGATCGAGTGCTCCCCGGATCCCGGCGCCGCCTTCCCGCGGAACAGTTTTTCAATCAGGGAAGGATCGCACAGCACGCCGCCGGGGGCCGAGCCGTGCGGTCCGTCCGAAACGATCCTGCCGTCCGAGAGCAGGACGATGCGCTGCGACCACGCGGCCGCGAATTCTACATCCTGGGTGACCACGACCACCGCGGCGTTGCGTGCGAAGGAGCTAAGCCGCCGTCCCGTCTGCGCGTTGAGACGGCCGTCCTGTCCCCTCGTCGGTTCATCGAGCAGGAGGAGCGGCGGCGAGGCGATCGTTGCCGCGGCGAGTGCGACGCACTGGCGTTCTCCAGCACTCAATTCCCTGGGGTTCCTGCCGGCCAGATGGGTAATTCCCCAGCGTTCAAGAGCCGACCGGACCGCATTCCCGTCGTAACGGCCGAGGTTGCGCAATGTATACGCTACCTCGTCGTACACGGTCTCATGGAAGAGGAAGTCATCGGGATTCTGCGAGAGGTAACCGCAGAGCTCGGCCTTGACCCGGTTTGGGCAGCGCGACGGCGTTCTGCCCGCGATGGTGACCGTTCCCTCGGAGGGAGGCAGGATGCCGCAGAGGATTTTTAAGAGAGTGCTCTTGCCCGCCCCATTAGGGCCGAGGATCGAGATGATCCCGCCGCGGTTGATGGTGAGATTAATTTCCTTGAGCGCCGGGCCGTTGTTACCGTAGCTGAAAGCGACGTTGTCGAGTTCGGCGACGGGTTCCAAAGATGTGTCGCGCTCTTCGTCCCGGGAAGTGGAATGGGGTTTACCGTCAGCGAGGCTGGCGGCATCGGTCTCCGTGGAGTGAGACAGCGCATACGGCGCATGGACCGGCGCCCATCGGCGGAATTCATCCGGCGCGCCGTCGAACGCAAGACGCCCTTCCTCGACGAAAAGCAGGCGGTCGGCCATCGGGAGGAACGGCTCGGTTTTATGCTCGACGAGCAGGATGGTGTAGCCGAGTTCATTCTTCGCGCGGGAGAGGAACGCCCGCAGGTCTTCGGCGGCCGCGGGATCGAGCTGCGAGGTCGGCTCATCGAGGATCATGATGCGCGCCCCCATCGCCATGACGGCGCCCAGTACCGTCCGTTGCTTCATGCCTCCCGATAGCTCATCGGTGCGTCGGCGGAGCAGGTTAGAGAGGCCGAGGATATCAGCCATCTCCGCTACTCTCTGACCGATTTGGTCGGGGGGAAGGCCGAGGTTCTCGGGGCCGAAACGGAGCTCATGCTCGACGCGCGTCATGAGGATCTGTTTCTCGGCATCCTGAGTCACCACGCCGATCTGGGAGTGGAGCGCGCGGCGGTCGAGGCCGTCAAGGGCCCCCCCCCGGTAGCTCACGCGGCCGCCGATCTTGCCGCCGAAGAAATGCGGCACGAGACCCGAGAGGGCGCGCGCGAGCGTCGTCTTGCCGCCGCCGGACGGCCCTGCGACGAGCGTAAATTCTCCTTCCTTGAGAAGAAGATCCACTCGGTCGAGCGCGGGCCTTGTCGTCTCCGGGTAGTAATAGGTCAACCGTTCGATCTCGAACAGGCTCATCGCTTCGATCTCCATGCGATGGCGAACGCAAGCGCCATGACGGATAGGATGAAGACGAGGCCGGGGATTCCGGTCGTGTCCCACGCCCTGCCATAGCAGAGAGCCATCGCAAGGAGAATGAGCGCGCCAAGCGCCCCGCCCGCGAGTACGCCGTCACTGGCCCTCCAGGGCGCATTCCCGTACGAGCTCCGTTTGCCGGAGCCGAACGCGCGGCAGTTGAGAGAGACCGCGGTGTCCCATGAGCCTTCGAGCGAGGAGAGGAGGAGGACGTGGAGGATCGGGCGAAGGGCCTTTACGCGGGCGGCCGGATTTCGGTCATCGACGTTTGCGCCTCGCATGCTCATCACGGTGCGGATCCTCTCCATGTCGCGCCTGAGCCTGGGGATCATCAGTGCGGCGAGTGTAGCGACAAGGGATGATTTCGGGGCAAAACGAGAGAGGAAGGAAAGTACATCATCACCATCCATAAGCTCTCCGCAGAGGATGAAGATGCCGACGGAGAGAGGGATTTTTAAGCCCATTGAGAGACCGAACAGGAGCGACTCGACGCTGATCCGGCCCCCCCCCGCGGCGAAGAACGAGTTCACCACGCATACGATGAGCGCCATGGAGAGTGAGAGGGCGAGCACGTTCCGCCAGGCCCGCCAGTCGGAAGCGATGGAAAGGCACGCCAATACGAGCACAAGCAGGGGGATGAGCCATGCCGGGCTGGACCATGACATTGCCAGGATGAAGAGCGTCCCCGTGTAGCAAAACGCGGCTATGGGGTGGAAGCGGCGGCTCGGCGATTGCTCATTCATCAAATTACCAATGGTAAATCCCAAATCCCAATATTAATGTGCAACCACAGAGTGCACAGAGAGATACACACCCCAAAGGGACCCTACAGTTTTGGGTTTCTGGTTTTATTTGAAGCATCGTTAAATCCGTGCAATCTGTGAAATCCGTGGATACTGGTAGTTCTCCTCGTCTCTCTCCCTCTCTTTTACTCTTTGTGAAAACCAGTCGGTTTTTAGCCTCTGTGTTCTCAGTGCCTTCTCTGTGCCCTCTGTGGTTATTCGTTGAACGCGTCCATCATCGGCGCCGGGTAGAGCTTTCCTCCCGAAAGCGCGGCGGATGCCATGCCCCGTATTTTTTCCGGTTCGTGTATGAGAATTTCGGCGGCCTTCATCGTTTGCTCATGATCGGTTCCCGAGACGATCATAAGCGGCATCGGGGTTGCGACGCCTACCTTCGCGGCGAGGATAACGCCCGCGCGGGGGAGGGACTTACGTGGGGCTCGGTCCAGGGACAGGATGCGTAAACCTTCTTTGTTGAATTCGACGAAAATACCGCACGCCTCGCGGTGTTCGTAAATCTGCTTCAAGGTCGCATTGCCGATGATGTTGTCCCAGCTCCCTATGACGATGGAGGCGGCGTCGCCGGGAAGGGGGTTTTCTGAAATCAGTTGCACGTTTGTTTTCCCCACCCCCTGCCGCTCCAGCGACCGGGCGAGCGCGGTTGCCGTTTCCAGAGAGCGGTTGTCATGGAGGATGAACAAGGGAGCGGTTCCACGTTTCTGGAAGCTGAGGAACGGCTCCGGGTAGCAGCCGATCAGGCTGGGGACGGCGCCCGAGCCGTCGCACGCATGGAGGTCCCACACGACGCAGTCGCCGCATTCCGGAACGCGTTGCGCGGCGCCCACGTCGGAGATCAGGCCGTTGACGTAATAGATCCACGATCGCCGCGAGTCGCTGCCTTTCCCGGCGGCCATGCCGTCGATCGATTGTACAAATTCGCCCCCGAACGCCGTCCCCACGGTTGCGCACTCTTTCAGGAGCTTCATGACGGACTGGCCGGAGCAGCTCACCCTTTTCTCCATGAGAGGGGGAGTGTGGAAATCGCGGCTTACGTGGAGCGTCAGATGGGGCTCTCCATCGGCCCGCGCGCCGCACGCCCACGCGAGCATGATGAGCAGCAGGTGATGTATCGGCATCTTTCTAATTGTCACTTTCTCCCTCAATGCTATGGGTTATCGGCCATCGACTATTACAGCGTAAAATTAATTTTTATGATGGCAACTGTCATTGCGAGAAGCGAAGCTGCTGCGCCGAATTGTAAATATCAAATTGTAAATTGTAAATTTCAAAAATTGGGGCAGTTTGGAACACGCTGCATTCTCAATTTACAATGAAGCAAATTGACTGTGCCGCAATGGCATACACTAAAAAATAAGTTTACAGTGTACTATCGGCCATCGACTAATAGTTGATAGCGCATATCGCATCCAGATCGAAACCGGAAGAGCCGCCGCCGCTGCATGCGCCGGTGTCCGTTACGTGCCGCACCCGGTCGCCGTTCATGTCCGTGAGCCAGTTGTCGCCGGTGGCGGTGATCCGCACGTAGCGGATCCAATCGAGCTCAGGCTGGTTGAGCGCACTTAGGTCGAATGCGTCACCCCCGCCCGCTGAGGGGACTCGCGGATCGGGCGAGCCGTTGTTGCTGAAAACGGGGTTGACTCCGGCGAACCCTCTGCTGTAGCAGTATGGGTTGTAGCAATTGATCTCTCCGCTCTCGGTGTAATGGGGAACGAAATCAAAGGGGAAGGTGTAGTAACGGGACCCGTCGCGGCTGACGGAGACAATCGCCGGCTCCATCCAACGCCGCTGTGGATCGCCGCTCACGTAGAATACATTCTCAAAAACGACGAAATCGGCTCCTGGGCCGTTCACCACGATATTGTCGTTGAACTGGAGTGTGATGCTGCCCCCATAGGGAGGAGAGGCGCCGCCGTCATTGTTGGCGCGCGCGTGGAGGGATACCACATGCGTCGAGCCGCGCGTAACTCCTCCGCCCACAGGCGGGCCGAGGACGCAGGAGATGTTGCCGGAACCGAAGCCTCCCGGCGAAAGGGGATTGAACGAGACGACCGCATCGGCGAACGGACCCGCGGAACCCGAGAGGTCGACGGATTGCGGCATAGCGTATGCCTTGGCCCGTTTGGTAATCACACCGGGAGCATCGGCGGTCGTGTAGGGGAGCGCGGCGTAGTAGCATGTGACGCCGTTTTGAAGTTCCTTGTCGAGGAAATTGTCGCCGCTGCCGCTATAGATTATCACCCCATCCTCTGCGCCCGCCGGATAGCCCGCAGTATTTCTGATGATGATTGTGTGCGAATAATCTTGCGTGGTGGGATTTTTCCAGGTGAGCCCCACCTTCCGGTCGCTGGGGGTTGAGCTCAATTTAGTCACCGCGAACGTCGACGACTCGGTGATTGATAGGGTAAAACTCCGCTGTGCCTGGTTTTCCTCCCCGTCGGTCACGCTGAACGTAAGCGGATAATCTCCTGCTTCATCGGAGGGGGTTCCGCTGAGAATGCCTGTGGAGGAATCTAGGTTGAGGTCCGGCGGAAGCTGGCCTGCCGTTAGCGACCAGTTGTAAGGTGGCACACCTCCGTCCGCGGTGAGCCCGGCCTCGTATGGTTTATCCAACTCGCCCGTAGGGAGACTGTCCGTCACGATGGCCAGGCCGGGTGAGTCTACAACAAACTCAAATTCTTCTTGCGCGCTGACTCCCTGACTGTCGGTAACCTCCAGCGTGAGGATGTCGTCAAACTGCTCGGAGGGCGTGCCGATGATCAGACCGGCCGCCGTATCGAGCGAGAGGCCGGAGGGAAGCGCGCCTGACGGCAGGCTCCAGACATAGGACGGAGTGCCGCCCGATGCCGCGAGCCTTTGTTCGTAAGGGGAGCCCACCATTCCGCTTTCGAGAGCAAGAGTGGTGATGACCAGGTCGGGTCCCAGCACGGCGATGCGGTTTTCGGCTATGTCGGCGCGCGCTTCACTGTCGGTTACCTTCACCTGGAATACCCCAAGCTGGGGTGTGGAAGGGGTTCCCGAAAGCGCGCCGCTGTGACGGTCGATTGTGATACCGTCAGGGAGATTGCCGGTATGGATTGACCAGAGATAGGGAGGGGCGCCGCCCGTCGCCGCAAATTGCGAACGGTATGCTTCGCCGACTTTTGCATCGGGGAGCGTGCCGGTGATGAGATATAGCGGTTCGGAGCGGAGGCCGGCGACCATCGGGACGAGGATGTCTCCTTTCGCCCTGATCTCCAGGGTGCACGATGCGGACACGCTGCATTGGGCGGCGTCGGTCGCGGTGAGAGGGAACTGTGCGATGCCGGCCGCCTGGGGGATTCCCGACACGATCCCCTTATCTCCATCGAGTGAGAGTCCTTTTGGGAGCATTTCTTCCGGAGCGCTCCAGCCATATGGAGATGCGCCCCCGTCTGCCACGAGTGAGGCGGAGTAGTCGGCCCCCACAAAGGCGATCGGGAGGGTGGTGCTTGCGATAACGAGCGGCGCAGGGGTGGGGGCTGCGTTATCGGGGTCAGCGGTTTGATCCTCCGTACGGTTTTCGGAGGGGTTCTTCTGGGCGGCCTCATTAGCGGTCCCCGACATGGGAGTAGAGCGGGAGATTTTGGTTTTACGAGACGGAGTCGCGGGTCCCCCGTTGGCTCGGTTGTCATGGGAAACGGATGCGAGCTTCCCATCGGCGTTGGCGGTCGTGAACTTATGCATCTGTTGTTTCGTCCGCTTCATGCGATGGGACTCGGCTTCTTGTCCGCATTCGGCGCGGCGCGGGTGGCGATCGGCCCTCTGGACCGTCCGGTGGAAATAAGGGACGGCTATCCCAAGGAATGCGAGAGAACCGCAGAGGAGCAAGATTTTCCAAAGTTTCATACGCAAGTGCGAAATCCCAAATCCCCCCGCCCGCCTCGCAAGCGAGAGCGTTGCGGGCAGGCAAGCCCCAAATCCCAAAAATAATGTTCGGCGTCTTGATAGCTCTATAAACAAAAAGCCCTCCGCCGGAGCGAAGGGCCTTGCCGATTTGATGTCAGCTTCTCCCACCCCGGAGAATAAATGATCAGAGGTTTCCTGGCTCGTGGCTTTATATATATGATGGTAAGCAGCCTTCCCGGAACAGCAACCTTTCGATCCACTGGTCCAGTGACCGGCTTACTGCGGCAAAAAGTTTAAGGTGGAACAGTGTAAGGCATAAAGGAACTTGCTTTAAACTTTAAACCTTTAACTTTAAGCTGTTTTTTCCGCCACTTACAGTTGCGGGGGCAGCGGCGGCTTTTAACCGCCTTCCCTCTAAAAAGAGCAATTATGAAAAAGTAAAACCATGATACGACATTGACACGGCTTGGTCAAGCGTGCAATCACTTTCAAGGGCAACCACACCCCGCAGGGGCCCCTTTGAGGGAGCACACAGAGAAGGCACTGAGTACACTGAGAATCAGAGAAGCCTTTACCACAAAGGTCACGAAGGGTTTGTAGGGGCTTGATTTATCAAGCCCGTCACTCCGGAGCCCCTGAATAGGGGGAGCAATTTTTCACAAAGAGTAAAAGAGGGAAAGAGAAATCAGAGAGGGATGATTACCGCATTTGAAATATGCGAGATGATTGGGGTATAATGTCCCAATCGATGAAAAAGGCACTTGAGATTTTGGCGTTCATTGCGGTACTCGCGCTGGCCTATTGGCTTCGGGCCACCGACCCGTATTACATTTCCGACCTCCCCATAGTTCCGGACTCAGCCCAGTATGCCGTGGGTGGGTACAACCTCGCACACGGCAAAGGGTTGTGGATTTATATAAACGATTCAAAACTTCCGCTCAACTACCCGTGCGGGTTCCCCATGATCCTCGCGCTGTTTTATCTGACTACGGGTGCGGCCCTTCACAGCGCTATTTATGTGGTCCTGGCATTCGGCCTTACTTCGATCCTCCTGGCATATCTTTTCGCGCGCGGCGTCTTTGGACCCTTTGTGGCATTGGTCTCGGCGCTCCTCCTCACCGTAGCGCCCCTCTACGTAGGCTACAGCCAGGTGCTCATCAGCGACATGGTTTCCAATACTTTCATCGTCGCTGGGCTATGGCTTGCGTGGTCCGCCGCGGCACGCGAGAGGAGAAGCACGCCGGTCTGGATTCTTGCGGGAACGTGCTGTGGTTTCTCCGCAACGGTTCACATGTTAAGCGGTATCACGGTGGTCCCGCTTTGTGTGGCCTGTGTGTGCGGAGCTCGCGGCAGGCTACGTGACGGCATCCGGTTGCTGGCTTGCGCGCTGGGCGGTTTCATCGTTGGCTTCAGCCCCGTGCTCATTTACAATTTGATGGCATTCGGTAGTGTGCGCACCACGGGCTACGATTATTGGGCTAGGTGGGGCGAGGGGCAGCGTAATTTTTCTATTTCCTATGCATTATCGAATACGGCGGTTTCCGAAAGGGGCGACGGGAGATCGAACGTCACCTATTACCTGTGGCATTTCCTGGGGCTCAGTTGGCCGACGTTTTTCGCTCCTTATTTCCCCGGAGTACTCCTGCTTGCCTGCATAGGGGCGTCCGCGTGTATGGGGAAGGGGGGACGCCTGAAGCGCGGCGGTTTCTGTTTCGCATCCATGAGCGTTTCGCTTGTGATAGCCACGCTCCTCGTGCTATTTTTCTACAGCTTCCAGATGTCAAAATTTTTTCTCCCGGTCGTGCCGTTTATATGCGTGCTTGCGGCGCTGGGGGTAGTGACGCTTCTCAACGTATTCAAAGATAGCAGCATAAAGGGCCGCCTTCTTCGGATTCCGGTGGCGCTCCTTATCTTGGTTGCGGTATGGGGTTGCGCGAGGCCGTTCATGGGTGGAGAGTCCGCGCACCATGCCCCGACATGGTGGTACGAGGGACTCGAAACGCTGAATCGGATCGCTCCACAAGATGCCGTTTTGATATCTGGTATTGACGGAGTTTATGTAACCCACTATTTTATAGAAGGCACCCGCCGCACCTATGTGCCTATTTCAAGAGAGGTGGAATATATCAGGCAGCGGAATCTACCCATTCCGGTCGCCGTGGAGGACCCGGGTTATGTCGGGAACCTTCTGGCAAACGGGAAAAAGGTCTACATGGACGGGTTTACCTTCAACTGGTGGGCGCGATATCGCGCGGAGCTGGGGAAAAAATTCCGCTTCGTGCCGGTGGCGACGTATTATGATGGGCAGTTGCATGTCTATGAGCTTTTGCCGAGATGATCGTGATCCGAAAACAACCACTGATGGCACTGAAGCAATAAATAAGGATTAAGTGGTAAGGATTAAGCAATAAGCAAATGTGTTTGTGTTTCGTGCGAACTTAATCCTTAATCCTGCCCTATCGGTATTTTCTTACGAAAAGGTGTAATCGTGACTGATCATAAACCCATTTCTCTGGGCAAGAGGATAATGGCGCTTCTCATCGCGGTGGCCTTCATCGCGGTTGCGGGAGAGATAGCCTTGCGCCTGTTTGCGCCCTTCCCCGATTATACCATGTATAGCATACGCTGTTTCCCCGACCAGTACCATCCGCTCCTCGGTTTTGCCGGTGTCCCCGGCCTTGATACCTGGTTCATCCTGCCGGATTTCAAGCACCGGATCGTCAACAACTCCAGCGGCTTCAGGGACCGGGAGAGGGCATATGATAAGGGCGAGCGGAAGC
Organism: uncultured bacterium; assembly: GCA_964460305.1. Classification (GTDB taxonomy): domain Bacteria; phylum Auribacterota; class Tritonobacteria; order UBA1439; family UBA1439; genus JAPLCX01. The sequence continues at coordinate 25,526 of CAYWRA010000012.1, read as the reverse complement.
GGATCGTCGTCCTCGGCGATTCGACTGCGTGGGGATGGGGGGTCGAATCGGGAGAGAGATTTTCGGATATTTTGGAGAAGCGGCTCAATGGATGGGAAGTGATCAACCTCGCCCAGGCCGGTTACTCTACGGATCAGGAACTGCTCGTACTTGAGACGGAAGGGCTAAAGTATCACCCGGACATCGTGATACTCCTCTTTGACCGGAATGACGTGGTCGAGGGCAATAACGCAAAGATAATAGACGGGATGCAGCCGAAGCCATATTTCGTCGAGGAGGGCGGCCGTTTGGTGATAAAGAACAACCCCGTGCCCTTCGACGGCGCATACTGGATGAAGAAGGGGATGCTCGCCAGTAGTTACGGCGTTCCCGATGACGGCGTTTCGCCACGCTCCTGGATATACTGGAGGGACCGGGTATTCATCAAGTCGCAGTTATATAACTGGATTATGTTCCGGCTCGCGCACCCCATCTGGTCGAAGCCGGAGTCGCCCGGGACGCAAAGCGACCGGCGGGAGTTGGAAAAAAACATGCATCTGACGAAGATGCTGCTAGGAGAAATCAATGGGCTCTGCGCACAGAACGGCGCCCGTCTGGTTGTCGCCGACGTCCCTTCGTACTATTCCCCGCTACTCAGGGATTTTTGCGTCGAGCAAAAGATCCCGTACATAGATCTCCAGCCCCACCTTAAGGGGAGGTTATGCCCGATCGAGCACAGGAGGGTGGGGCACTGGAATGCCTATGGCCACAAGATCGTCGCCGGTGCGATGATCGATTATCTGACAAAGAACGGTTACGTTCGGCAATGAGGCCTACCCGCATATGAGCGTAAACACGCACGCATGTTTGATCAAGGCGATCGCGATTGCGGTGGTGGCGATCGTATTCATACCCTATGTCTGGGGATACTTCAATGCGCCCCCGGGGATGGTGTACATGGGGTTCCCCGACCATCCGTACGATCAGAATAGCTATCTATCGCGCATCCAGCAGGCGTCGGAGGGGAAATTTTTTATCAGGCGTGATTTCACCCTGGAGCCGCAGCGGCCGCTCTTCTTTAACCCGCTTACCTGGACGCTCGGGATCGTGGCTCGCTATTCCCGGTTAAGCCCGCTCGCGGTATATTACGGCGCGCTGGCGTTCTACGCCCTCCTGCTCCTTTACGTTATCTACTGGTTCATCGGCCTGTTTATCGAAGATCGGCGGGCGCGCGTCTTCGCTTTTGCGCTCTCGGCGTTCTCGTCGGGACTCTGCTGGCTGGTCCCCATGAATAGATGGGAGATGTTGCTCCAGAGGTTCAACCTCGTGCCGATAGACTACTGGATTGCGGAGACGATCACGTTCGAGACGATCTTTTCCTTCCCCCAATTCGCGGCCACCGCGCTTTTGATGCTTCTCGGATTCGGATTTTTACTGCGGGCCCTCAGAGGGAAGCTTGCGGTCAATAGCATTTATTCCGGCCTTTCTTTCTTCGCCCTCAGCTTTGTGCACACCGTCGACATGGTGACGGTCGCGGTGGTTATAGCGGCGTATTGCTGCACGCTCTGTCTCAGATCAAAACAGGACGTCACGCGCGCATTCAAGTCCGCGGGCATCGTTTTTTTTGTCGCGCTTCCCGCATTCCTCTACATGCTCTACCTATTCAGGACGGAGCCGGTATTCATCGAGTGGTCGAAAGAAAAATTCTTGTCTCCGCACCCGTTGAGCTACGTCGCCGGTTACGGCATAGTACTCTTCCTCGCCCTGCCGGAGCTGGTATGGATTTTAAAGCGGGGCAACCGGGACGACTGGTTCCTTCTGGTGTGGGTGGTCGCGGTTGCGATACTGCTCTACGCGCCGACCTCTTTTCAGCGCAGGCTCTCGACGGCCGTCCACGTGCCGCTGTGCATCCTCGCAGGCAAAGGGACGTTCCGGTACGTCCTCCCCTGGGTGGCGGGTATGGTTTCTCCGGCCGCGTCTTCAGATGCCCATAGGCTGCATCGCGTCGAATTGATTGTGCTCCTGATCATATTTTTATTGAGCGCCCCCTCGAACGTCGTCAAGGTCATGAGTTGCATCACCGACATGAAGACCAAACCGCTCGAGTTTTACCTGTACGATGGTGACGTAAAAGCGATGAAGTGGATGATGGACAACCACAATGAGGATGCCGCAATCCTCTCCACGTACAAGAGCGGTCTCTATCTGCCGGCATATACCGGGAATAGGGTGTACGTGGGGCATTGGTCTGAAACGTTGAAGTTCAATGAAAAGGCGCGATTGGCGGACTGGGTGCTCTATGGTCCCGGGACCGGGAGAGAGAAGCAGGAATTTTTGAGGGCCCACGGCATCAAGTACATCTATTTTGGGAATTTTGAACGCATGAGGGGGCCCTTCAGCCTCGAGGGGGCCGGCTATCTCAAGAAAATATACGATGAGGGAGGGGTGGGGATTTACGAATTGGATGATGACAAATGACAAAATCCAAATAACAAAACTTCTATTTGGGGTTTGCCTGCCCGCAACGCTCTCGCTTGCGAGGCGGGCGGGGGATTTGGAATTTCCCATCGGGAGGGATTTTGATGAAGAAACTCAAAGGGATCAAGGCAATCATTACGGACGCGGACAACACGCTCTATAGTTGGGTCGAATACATCGTACCCAGCCTCGAGGCGATGACCGAGACGCTCTGCCGGGCGACCGGTTTCGATCGCGACGCCATTGTCGACTCGATGAAAAAGGTATTCAGCAAGTACAGCACAAACGAGTATGCCTTCGTGCTGCAGGAAGCGGATATTTTTGAGGACATAAAACGGCGGGATTATGCTTGGTTCCAGGAGCATGTGGTGAACGCCTCACGCTTTTCTTTCAATAGGGCCCGTAAAGAGAGCCTCCGCGTCTATCCCGGCGTGCACAAGGCGCTCAACGTCCTCTGCAGCCACGGCATACGGGTCATCGGGCTCAGCGACGCGCCCGCATTCCCCGTGGAGCAGAGGTTGAAGCACTTGGGCGTGGACAAATACCTGGAAGCCTTCTACGCCCTGAAGTCATACCCCGTGCCCAAGAGCCACGAGCTCGACGAGGCCATCGTGAACAGGATCAGCGTGGGCTATTACAAGTCGCGCATCAAGAGGGTCGTCGAGTTGCCGTTGAGCTTTGAGAAACCGAGCACGCGTGGCATACGGAAGATACTTGACGACGAACGGCTCAAGCCGGAGAGGGTATTGATCATCGGGGACAGCGTGAAGAAGGACATCCGCATTGCCCAGGAGCTTGGGATCGTCGACGTCTGGGCCCGTTACGGGACGGTGGTATCGCCGGAGCTGAAAGACAAGCTCAACTACTACTCGGCTCCCGAAATCCAGAGGAGGAATGTTTCGCAACCCGGTGATGTCTCATACACGCCCACCCATACCCTGGATCGTTTCGACCAACTCCTCGACCTGATAGAGCTGCCGGAATGGCATCGGGACCACGACGGCGTGTAACCACACCCAGAAGGGGTCCCTTTGGGATGTGGTTTAGTTATGGGTTCATTGAGGGAATTGTCCGTTTCCCGCCCCGCTGATGTTATGATACACTCACGTACTAAATACCAAGGACGAATGACAAATACCCCGCCCGACAACCGGCCTCGTCCCAAAGGGATCCCTTTGGGGCGGGCGGGCAAATGACAAATCTGCAACAGTAGGAGGAACAATGAGCGTCATCGCGCAGACCGAGCTTGAGCGGCTGTTGAGAGAGGGGATCATCAAGGTTGACCCGTTTGATTGGGACCAGCTCGGCCCCGGTTCGGTCGACCTACATCTTAGCAATGAATTCACAGTGTTTAAGAGGGTAAGAGAGGTGTTTCACATCAATGATGATACCGATTACCGGATGATCAGCGAGACGATACGCGTGCACGATTTTTTTGTGCTCATGCCCGGCGAGTCCGCGCTCGCTAAGACGGTTGAAAAGATTACGCTCCCCGATGACATCTGCGGGAGGCTTGAAGGCAGAAGCAGGTTCTCGAGGTTGGGGCTCCTGGTTCATATCACCGCTTCGTTTATGCACCCGGGAATATCCAACCATCAAGTGTTGGAGATGTATAACGCAAGCCCGATACCCCTCGCCGTTCATCCGGGGACAAAGATCTGCCAGTTTGTTTTTGAGAAGACCATAGGGCAGGGGCACTACCGGGGCCGTTTTGCCAACCAATGATACGGGGCTGGTGTTTCTTGCGCCGTTGTGAAAATGTTTATCGGCGACGTTCGATTGGATGGTCGGCGCATTTCCTGCCAAGGAGGAAAATTATGTCCATAGTGGCGATAAGGCGTTTGTTGTGCAAAACGATCTCCTTAACGGCGTTGATCGTGCTGCTGCATCCAGGGGTGGCGCGCTCTCAGTGTTTCATGCGCTATGCCGGCGATGCCACATCGCGCAGGATCAGGGACATTATCACCGTCGTGTCCGAGGCCGAGCAGGCTATCGACACCAATCACCAGACAATCGGCCGCTGGCTGCTAGCGTCATCACAGAGCGCGCTGACCGACGTGTACGGCGGTTTGCCGGCTGCCGAGTTTCAAAATAGGCTCTCCGATACCCGATGGTACATTGAGAAGAGGGAAATGAAGAAAGCGGCGTGGAGCGTGAAGCGCGCGGCGGATGAACTCGGCAACCTCTCGGACGTTTGGAACGTCGGCGGCGCGAAGGCGAAGATGGATGAGCTCTCTGCGCTCGTGGAGAAGGGAGATTCACAGGCGGCGCTCGCGCGTTTACAATCGCTCGCCGATCTCGTCAGGATCGACCCTTTGCAGAGGCGCCTTGATCACGCCGCCGCCAGCTTAAAAGTCGCGCGGGAAAAGCACTCGAAGGGCTGCGAGATGGAGACGGTGAAGGCCATCGACCAAGCGAAAGATTCACTCCGCAGGGCTTATCTGGGAGCGAGGCTCACCCAGGCAAAGATAATCCTCGCCCACGCGCGGCTCATGCTGCATGACGGGAAGCGCTGCCGGGCGGGGTGGGCGCTCCGGCGCGGCGCTGGAAAAATCAGGAAGGGGAGCTACCTGGTTGATGAGGCGGAGGCGGACGCGCTTGCAAAAATCGCGGCGGAGATAGGGGAGGCACGCGCGGCATCGCGCACTAATCCGGGAGAGGCATCACGCAAGATCTCGGAAGTTGAGGCAAAAATCGTAGCGTTGCTCGACGCCGTGCGCCCCGCGGCTGTTCCCGCAACTTGAGCTGCTTTATCCACCGATTTTTTAACCATGTCCCAAGGGGATCCCTGCGGTGAAGAGGGTTCTTTTCATCTGTGAGGACAATTCCTGCCGCAGCCTGATGGCGGAGGCGTTTGTGGCGAGGTTCGGCAGGGGCGTCATTGACGCCTGGAGCGCCGGCATCGCGCCTGCTAAGGAAGCCGACCGGATGGCGACCGCGGTGATGAGAGAGCGCGGATTTGCGCTCGGAGAAATTATTCCCAAAGGGCTTGATTCGATCCGCGGCGAAACGATCGACCTCGTAGTGCATTTCGGATGCCCTGAGGCGGGCCTGCCCGCAACGCTCTCGCTTGCGAGGCGGGCTGGCCTTCCCGCCTCCTCTTCCGGGGAGCGGCGGGATTGGGGAGACATCGCCGATCCCAGAGGCAAGGCCTATTCCGCTTACCGTAAGGCGCGGGAGGAGATAGGAACGCGCGTCATGGGATTGATCAGAGAGGCGAGGGAAAATCCGTGAGGCCGATTATATGCGCTGCGGCGGTGATTCGAAGGGGAGACAAGATACTCATTGCGCAGCGGGAGCATGACTCCAGGCTTGAGGCGTTAAAGTGGGAGTTCCCGGGGGGGAAAATAGAATTCACCGAGGATCCACGGCTATGCCTTGAGCGGGAAATCAGGGAGGAGATGGATTTCGATATCGAGGTCAACGATATCTTCGAGGTTGTATCGCACAACTACCAAAAAGACGGTGAAACGTACCACGTGTTGTTGCTCTGCTATCTCTGTAAGTATCTCCGCGGCCAACCCCGCCCCATCGAATGCAACGACATACGATGGGTGGGGGGTGACGATATAGGCGCTTACGACTTCGCCGCGGCCGACATCCCCATCGTCGCAAAGATCCGCGAGCGGCTGTGGAAGCACAGGGAGTAAAAGAGCGGCCACGGCACAATAGATTTTTCACAAAGAGTAAAAGAGAACAAGACGAGGGAATATCTTCCTCTTTAGCCTGATCTATTCATCAACTTTGATCGGCCGATAAATACTTACTGTAGCGCAAATAGTTAATCAAAACTGTCAATGGAACACTCTCTCTGTAACTCTTTTATTCTTTGTAAGGCGTTATTATTTTGCTCTCTTCGTATATCCCGTTGTAGTGTGCCTGTTCCATGTATGTTGCGGTGGTTATCCCTCGATTACGCAGTGGGGGTATGAACTGATGCACGTAGTACTCACGATTGCCGGTTCCGATTCCTCCTGTGGGGCTGGGATCCAGGCTGATCTCAAGACGTTCCAACACTGCGGGGTGTACGGGGTGTGCGCCGTGACGGCGGTCACCGCGCAGGACGGGAACCTCGTGACGGGCGTGCTGCCGCTTCCGCCCCGTATCGTATCGAAACAGATGGATGCGGTACTCGGAAAGATGCGCGTCCACGCGGTGAAAACGGGGATGCTCTGGAGTGAGGGCATCGTCAAGGCGGTGTGGCGCGGTTTGTTAAAGCATCGGCCCGCGCATCTGGTGATAGATCCGGTTATCGCTTCGCATGGCGGGACCCGCCTCCTCTCAAAGCGCGCCGGGAAGGCGTTGGTGAATTATTTATTCCCCCTCGCCGAACTGGTAACGCCAAACCTGCCTGAGGCCGAAGAGATTGCGGGGATGGCGATCAAGAGCCGGAGCGATATCCTGGAAGCGGCTAAACGGTTGAAAAGCTACGGCCCGCGCGCAGTGCTTATCAAGGGGGGGCATGGCGAGAGGGGGGCGACCGACTGGTATTACGACGGAAAGGCGTTGTCGTCGCTGGAAGCCCCGCGGAAAATGCGCGGGAAACTTCATGGCTCGGGCTGCATTCTCTCCGCCGCGATCGCTGCTGGCTTGGCAAAGGGGATGCCGCTCGTGAGGGCGGTGGGCGACGGCAAGGCCTATGTGAGCCGTGAGATACGGTGCGCGTGGAAAACGGGCGCCGGCTCGTCTCTTGCCCGTCATAGCTGATCGAGCTTCCCGGGCGGGCCGGCCGGTTGCTCCTGGAAATCGGCGAACGAGCGGCCGACCCTTTTCCAGAACTTACCCTGCTTGATGAAAAGCTGTGCAGTTCCCTTTCCTCCCTTCACGGCGATTTTTCTAAAAAAATCCCCCGTGGCGAGAAAGGCGTCGCGGCTTTTATAGCCGACCGTTTTGCCGGCGGACATGATCGAGAAGGGCTCGGGCGAGCGGCCCGGTTGAGGCCCTTGCGACCATACCGTGCCGCCGATGCTTAGCGCGAGGGTCAGAAACAACCCCGATAACACGTATCTCTTCACCATTGTGCTTTTCTCCGTTTCGGAATTTTTATACAGTAATACGCTATCATACGCGATAGTGCATACGCAAGCGGAGAGGCGTCATTCACGGGGGGGCCGTGCGTAACCATCTCACGCCCCACCGTGCCACGGGCCACCATATGAACAGATTGCTCAGGAATAAACTTATCGAACTATCCAAAATCGGCCTGGCCGTTGGGATCATCATATTTATCATTTGCAAGAAGGTGGATCTGCACGAGCTCGCCGGCCGGCTTCGCGGCGTGAGTGTGTGGGGGATCATTGCCTGCTGGACCGTCTACGGGATGTTATGGCTTATAAGCGCATGGCGTTGGCAGATGCTTGTGAGAGTCCAGGGGATCGCAGTCCATTACATAAACATCGTGAGGTACTGCTTTATCGGTCTCTTCTTCAACAACGTTATGCTCGGCTCCATGGGAGGCGACGTGCTCAAGGCATACTACCTCGCACGCAATGCCCCGGGGAAGGGGGAGAGCGCCTTCATTTCGGTCATCGCTGACAGGACCATCGGGTTCCTGACGTTCTTCGGCATAGGATTCGTCGGCATCGCGCTAAATGGCCGCAATCCGCAACTCCGCGGCGCGTCATGGCTCCTGTTCGCGTTCTTCTGCGCGACCTGCGGGGGGCTCGCCGTGCTCTACAGCAAGAACCTGTTAAAAAAGATGCCGTTTGCGCAGAAGGTCTTGGATAGGTTTCCAGTCGGAGAAAACATCCGCCGCCTCTATCGCGCGCTGTATGCATATCGTACATGCCCGTCCACCCTTTGCCAGGTGATGCTTGTTTCGATCGTACTGCAGCTCGTGACGATCGCTATTTTCTACTGGATCGCGAGGGAACTCGCCATAGCGGCGCTGGCCTACCGGCATCTTCTTCTCCTCGTCCCCCTCCTGGGGACGATATGCGCGCTACCCATCACCCCATCGGGCTGGGGGACTGGGGAGATCGCATATTGCGGTTTTTTCGGGGCACTGGGGATCCCGGCGGACCAGGCCCTTGCGCTTGACCTTGTGGTGCGTACAATCACGATATCATGGAGCCTCGTTGGAGGGATCCTCTACGCGTTCCCGCATTGGCGTTTGAGCGTTCCCGATGGAGCATGAGGGGAGAATCCAACGAGAAAGAGTTGTTTGCCGCAGATGAACGCTGATTGTAATTGAATCCATCTGCGGCAATCTGCGTCCAATTCTCTCCCGAAGGGGCCATTTTGGGGCGTGGTAAAAGTCAGCCTTGAAAAGCAGTGCCGATTCGCGGGGGCAGCGTGATATAATGCTTCCGATTCTCTGTTGGTTGTAGGCGTTTGCCCGAAAGGAGATACAGATGATCGACGGGATTAAAATCAAAGAGCTGAAACCTCACGCGGATGAGCGGGGTTGCCTACAGGAGATCCTGCGCAGCGACGAGGAGTTTTTCGAGACGTTCGGCCAGCTCTACGTATCGTTGAATTATCCTGGCGTCGTGCGCGCATGGCATTATCACAAGAAGCAGGTCGACTTCATCACGGTGGTCAAGGGGATGGCTAAAGTCGTGGTTTATGATGGGAGAGAGGGCTCCCCGACCCGCGGCGAGGTGAATGAATTCTTCGTAGGGGAGCATAACAGGATCCTCGTCCGCATTCCCGAGCTGGTCATGCACGGTTACAAAACGATAGGGAGTGAATCCTGCCTACTGATCAATCTGCCCACGCGTCCCTATAACAGGAGCGAGCCCGATGAGTACCGGATCCCTCCACACGATAACGACATACCGTATTCGTGGGGAATTAAGGAACGCTGAGGAAACGGGAGGATGCGATTTGAAACGGCGAGTGGGAGAATGGGCGAAGCGGTGATGGCTGTTTTTTAAGTCACCGGCTCGCCGACTCTCCGTCTCGCCCTTTCTCCGATAACATGGAGGCATTATGAAAGGCGTAATACTCGCTGGGGGCCTGGGGACGAGGCTTTCACCGCTCACTAAGATCACCAACAAACATCTTCTTCCCATCTATGACAAGCCGATGATCTATTATCCTCTCCAGACGCTTGTCAACGCCGGAATCGACGATATCCTCATTGTGACGGGGGGAAATAACGCAGGGGATTTTCTCCGGCTTCTTGGGAACGGGAAGGAGTTTGGCCTCAAAGGACTACAGTATGCGTACCAGGAGAAAGAGGGGGGGATTGCCGAGGCCCTCTCACTGGCCGAGCACTTTGCGGAGGATGACAAACTCGTGGTCATGCTGGGCGATAACATTATCGAAGGGAACATCTCCAAGGCGGTGCATGCCTTCAAGCGGCAAGCCGGGGGAGCGAAGATACTCCTGAAGGAGGTCGATAACCCTCAGGATTACGGCGTGGCGGAGATCAAGGGAGACAGGATCGTCCATATAGTGGAGAAACCCAAAAAACCAGTCAGCAACTATGCCGTCATCGGTATCTATCTTTACGATAATGACGTGTTCAATATCGTAAGGACCGTTAAACCCTCGGGGCGCGGCGAGCTCGAAATCACCGATGTGAACAACATTTACATCGAGAGGGGTATGATGACCTACGACATATTGAAGGGGTGGTGGGCGGATGCGGGGGCGTCCATCGATCGACTGATGAAGGTCAATATGTTGGTGCACGAGAACGGCGCAAATAAGATGGAATTGAAATCCTAAACTCTAAACTCTAAACTCTAAACTCTAAACCCTAAATCCGAAATAAATCCAAAACACAAAACACAAAACTAACAGCCTGATTTCCATCAGCTTTGGGTTCGTTTAGAGTTTAGGGTTTCGGATTTCGAGTTTAGCTGGATTTCTCGATAGCTTTTTAAGAAGGGAATGGTGAAGAATGAAGCTGCTTGTGACTGGCGGTGCGGGTTTTATAGGTTCAAATTTCGTAAGGCACTATCTGCGCAAACATGAGAGTTGCGAGATAATCAATCTCGATAAGCTCACCTATGCGGGCAATCTCGATAATTTGAAGGACGTCGAAGCCGACACGCGCTACCGGTTTATCAAGGGGGACATTGCCGACGCCTCCCTCGTGGAGGGGATCGTGAAGGGCGGCGTTGATGCGATCGTCAACTTCGCTGCCGAGACCCACGTCGACCGTGCCATCGGCCATGCGGGAGACTTCATCCACACCGACGTCTACGGCGCATTCGTCCTTTTAGAAAGCGCACGCACGCACGGGATCAAAAAATTCATTCAGATATCGACTGACGAGGTGTACGGGAGCATCGAAAATGGGTCGTTCAAAGAAACCGACCCGCTCATGCCCAGAAATCCCTATGCCGCTAGCAAGGCAGGGGCGGACCGGCTCGCCTATTCCTATTGGGCGACCTATCGTCTACCCGTGGTCGTTACCAGGGCATCCAACAACTTCGGCCCTTACCAGTATCCCGAGAAGGTCATACCGCTTTTTGTCACCAACGCGCTGAGGGACATTCCTCTCCCGCTCTATGGCGATGGAATGAACGTGCGTGACTGGCTTTTCGTGGGGGACCATTGCAGGGCGATCGATTTCCTCCTCGACCACGGAACGGACGGCGAGGTGTACAACATCGGAGGGGGAAACGAGGCGCCGAACATCGAGTTGACCCACTTCATACTCGACTATCTCAAGAAGCCCCGCACGCTCATCACTCGCGTCAAGGACAGGCAGGGGCACGATCGCCGCTACTCGCTTGCCTGCGATAAGCTGAAAAAACTCGGCTGGAGGCCGCGGGGGGATTTTCACAAGGCGATGGAAGAAACGATCGAATGGTACGTCCGCAACGAGTGGTGGTGGGAGAAGCTGAAGAGCGGCGAGTATTGGGAGTATTATAGGAAGCAGTACGTGGAAAGGGAGAAACAGTAAGGCGTGGGGAGTCGGGCGTATCGGCGTGGATAACTTATGATCTTTGTGTGGTTACGCCCAACGCCGTCACGCCCTGCGCTCCGCGTTGTCGCACATCAGGTCGTTACAGATGGACATTACCGCAGGATTTAGCGATGGCGACACATGACAAGATATTGGTGCTCGGCGCCAACGGCATGCTCGGGCACGAGCTGATGGATCTTCTTTCCCCTCGGTGGGAACTCACTGGGGCCGATATCGGCGAGGTTGACGTCGCCGACCGGGATGGTACGGCGGCGTACATAGGAGCGCTTAAGCCCAATGTCGTGATCAACGCGGCCGCTCGCACGGACGTGGATGGGTGCGAGCGCGACCCGGAGGGCGCCTTCGCCGTCAACGCGCGCGGCGCCGCGCATATCGCCGCCGCGTGCGGCGGGATCGCTTCCCGGATGATCCATGTCAGCACCGACTACGTCTTCGACGGTCTCAAGGGCAAGCCATACCTTGAGTCGGACAAACCGAATCCGCAGAGCGTCTATGGCCGGTCCAAGCTGGCCGGGGAACGGGCGGTGGGGGAGGCGCTCGGGGATTATCTCATCGTCAGGACCTCGTGGCTTTTTGGCGCGCACGGGAAGAATTTCGTCGATACGATACTGAACGCGGCATCCCAGCGGAAGATCCTGGAGGTGGTGGGCGACCAGCATGGCGCCCCGACCTATACACGCGATCTGGCCGCGGCTATCGGCAGGTTATTGGCAACGGATTATTGCGGCATCGTCAACGTGACGAACAGCGGTGTCTGTTCCTGGTGCGAGTATGCGCGCGCGATCCTCGAAATAGCGGGGGTTGACGGAGTGACCGTGAGTGAAATTACCAGTGAGCGCCTCTCGCGCCCGGCGCCACGCCCGCCGTTCTCGGTGCTCGACGGCTCGCGCTACGCAGGGTTGGCAGGCGCGCCATTGAGGCATTGGAGAGAGGCAGTGGGGGAGTACCTAAATAAATCCCAAATCCCAAATCCCAAATCCCAAAATTCGAGACGGAGAAATGGAGAAGGGGCGAGTGGGTGAAAGATTGGGTCGGCGCATAGGAGAAACGGCGAGACGGTGAAGAATTGAAAGTCGTCGATTCGCCCATTCTCCCGCTCGCCGTTTCGGGATAAAGCATGAGACAACCTCACTATCTCAAGCACCGCAAGAGGCTTCGGGAAAGGTTCGAGAAGAGCGGCGTCGGAGGGTTTCACGACTACGAATCACTCGAGCTCCTCCTGACCTATGCGATCCCGCGAAGGGACGTCAAACCGCTGGCCAAAAGTCTCATCGCGCAGTTCGGGAGCCTCTCGGGCGTCCTAGACGCGAATTCGCGTGAACTGGCATCGGTGGATGGAATCGGCCAGCGGTCTGCGTTGCTCATCCCGCTGATCAAAGAACTCTGCACTGAATATATGGCCGAAAAACTCAAGAGCCGCGATCTGCTTTCCTCTCCTGGCGCAGTTGTGGATTTTGCCAGAATGAAGCTGGCGGCTCTCCCGCATGAAGATTTCATGGTCATATTCCTCAACGTCAAAAATGAGATAATAACGTATGAGACCATTCATGAAGGGACGGTGGACCGCGCGGTGGTGTATCCCCGGAAGATCATTGAATCGGCGCTCGCACACCATGCGGTGGGGCTGATCCTGATCCACAATCACCCAAGCGGCCATCCGGAACCCTCCGCCGAGGACAAGGCCATCACGAATGCGATCGCCTCTGCCTGCCGCCCCATGGATATCCGCGTCCTGGACCACGTGGTGATCGGGAGGAACGGCTATTTCAGCTTTGCCGAGGAGGGTCTTTTGTAAAATGACGAATGTCAAATGACAAAACGCAGCGAGTTTTTATCATTTGGTCATTTGTAATTCATTTGTCATTCTCAATATTGGGATTTTCCCTGAAAGGAGGCATCTGATGATCGATAAGGAACTTTTGGACATACTAGCGTGCCCTGCGTGCAAGGCGGACGTGAAACTGGAAGGCGAGCGGATCGTTTGCACGAAGTGCGGGCGCAGGTACCCGATACGGAACGACATCCCCATCATGCTCATCGACGAGGCGGAGACGCCTACCGGCGGCCCGCAGGCCACCGCGTAGTTCATCCTTCGGGTTGCGCCATTGCACGTATATCCGTGGAAATTATCGTGGAGCCGAGAATCAAGATACTGTATGTCACCTTAAACATGGAGCTGGGCGGCACCGAACGGCAGCTCTATGAGCTTGCCGTCGGGCTTGACCCGGAGAGATTCCGGCCGCATGTCTGCTGCCTGTGGGGGGGCGGTCCGCTGGCAGTGGAATTTGAAAAGGCCGGCATACCCATCGTCACTTTTCGGTATCCGCGACTTGATTCCCCTCGAAATATCCGCGCCCTCCACATCTTTTTGTCTCAGGTAAGAGCGCTTGCACGACTCTTCCGTGAAGTCGAACCGGCGATCGTCCACGCTTTTCTTCCCCGTGCGTATGTGACCGCGGGTTTCGCTGCGAGATTGGCGCATGTCCCCGTTCTTGTAACGAGCAGGCGCGGCCTGGGATATAACATGGAAAGGCATTTCTTTTTTAGGCGACTGGGGAACATGGTTAACCGCTGGGCCGACGCGGTGGTCGCGAATTCTGAGGCGGTGAAGGCCGACACGCTTTCCCGTGAGAGGATCGATGGCGCGAAGCTCAGCGTCATCTATAACGGCGTGAGGGCGCCGGAAGGGCGCGAGCCGGGAGATCGACGTGCGGGCTTGGGGAAGGAGATTGCGGGACCCATCGTGTGCTGCGTGGCAAACTTCTTCCCCTATAAGGGGCATTGCGAACTCCTTGCCGCCGCTTCTATCGTAGTGAAGAGTTTTCCAGGAGCCACCTTCTTGCTTGTGGGCGAAGGGAGGCAGCGACCCGAGATCGAGCGCCGGGTGCGGGAGCTTGGAGTGGGGGAGAACGTTGTCATGCTTGGCACTCGCCCCGACGTCCGGATGATTATGGGCCTCTCGGATCTGGTTGTGCTCGCCTCCCATGAGGAAGGGTTTCCTAACGTAATCCTGGAGGCGATGGCCGCCGGCAAACCCGTAGTAGCTACGCGAGTCGGCGGCGTGCCGGAGGCGGTGGAGGATGGGTATACCGGCCTGCTGGTCCCTCCTCGCGACCCTGAGGCGCTTGCCGCGGCGATACTCCGTCTCCTAAATGACAGAGATGACGCTATTGAGATGGGGCGCCGCGGTCTGGAGAGGATGAAGGAGCGGTTCACCATCGACCGCATGGTAAAATCATATGAAACGTTGTACGAGAAGCTGATGCGATGAGGCGCGCGCGTCATCACGGGACTTCGTTGAATCGCAAATAAGATGCCGACAGAAATTCAAAAGATCGGGAGAAAAATCGGCCGCCAGAGGATACGGCCGAGGATATTCGACTACTCATATCTTCTTTTGAGGAATAACCTTCGTGTGTTCAGGGAGTTCAAAAGATTGCTTCTTGGGCAAGGGCGGCTCGGAATACTGGATTTGGGCTGTGGATGCAAGCCATGGTCCCGTCTGCTGTGCGATTGCAACGCGACCTATGTAGGTATAGACTTCGATCAAAAAATGTCCTTCGCCGATGCGGTCGCATCGGCCGGCAGCCTGCCCTTCCCCGATAATTCTTTTAATGCCATTATCTGCTCGGAAGTCCTGGAGCACGTAACCGATCTGCCCCGCACGCTGGAGGAGATGCGCCGGGTGGCCCAAAATGGCGCTTTGATCTACATATCGTCGCCTTTTGTGTTCCCGGAACACGGCGCCCCATACGATTTTTTGAGATTGTCCCGCTACTTTTATCGGAGATATTTTAAAGCTGGGGAGATCGTTTTACTGCGAGAGTCCAACTCGTCGCTGTCGACCGCGATTGTGTCGCCGAACCTGTTTTTGGAATCAAGCCCTTTCAGGATCCTGTACGGGATCAAGCAGATGATTTATAGCGCGACCAATTTGACGGCGGTTATAGTCGAAGCGTTAACCCGCTTTTTGCTGGCCGGGGCGCCGGTCGGTTTGAGAAACGAGTTTTATTCGATGCCGCTTGGGTATGCCCTCATCGTGAGGATACAGAAATGAGACCGGTCAGGATATGCTTTATTTCGCTGCACGCATATCACCTTTTCAATGGGGCGTGCAGGACGGTCTTCGGCGGCGCGGAGGTGCAACTTTACTATCTTGCTACCAAGTTGGCGGAAGATCCGGCCTTCGATGTCAACTTCGTGGTCGGCGACTTCGGCCAGCCTGACATCGAGATGAGAGACGGGGTAAGGTTGTTCAAATACCCCGGTAGGGCCGGAGGGATTAGATTCATCAGGGGGATAGGTGCGACTGCGAGGCTGATGAGATTGCTCTCGGGTATAGACGCTGATATTTATGTGCAGCGCGCCGCCGGGCCGATAACCGGGGTATTGGCGCTGTTTTGCAAGTGCGCGCGCAAAAAATTCGTCTACATGATAGCTCATGACGTTGACGTGAAAAAGGAACCTCAATACGGAAAGGGCTGGTTGTGGTGGGCCATATTCAGGGCGGGGCTGCGCCATGCCGACTTGGTTGTCAGCCAGCATCGGGGGCAGAAGGAAAGGCTGGAGGAGGGATATCATAGGACCAGCGTTGTCCGCCGGTCCGCCCATGCGATCCCCGAGGATGTTCCCGTTCTGGAGAAGAATCGCGTGCTGTGGGTGGCGCGCTGTGAGAAATGGAAAAGACCGGAGGCGTTCATCGGCTTGGCGGAGCAGTTTCCCGCCGTGCGGTTCGTGATGATCTGTCCCGAATCCAGCGATAAAAACTATTTCGATATGATCAGGGCCAGGGCTTGTTTCCTGCCGAACATGGAGTTCGTTGGCTATGTCCCTTTCCGCGAAGTGGACGATTATTTTCTCGACGCCAGGGTTTTTGTCAATACTTCGGGGATGGAGGGGTTCCCCAATACTTTTATTCAGGCGGCGAAGAACAAAGCCGTGATATTATCTCTGGAGGTGGATCCAGGCGGCATTCTCGGCAGAGACGGGATGGGCATATGCGCAAAGGGGGATATCCATCGTTTGCGGGATTGTCTTAAAGAGTTGCTGGCGAGTGACGGATTGTGCCGGGAGATATCCGGCAAGGCCTATCGATACGTTGAAGAAAACCACGATATAAACAGGATTATCGAAGAAGATAAGAGGATGCTCTTCGATCTGGTTGCACGATGATAGAAAGCGCGCCACGCGGTGCGCGTGCCCGTTTCGGACAAGCTGTGTGAGTATGGAGTTTGACGCCTTATTTGAAAAGGGGATGACTCATGTGCGGGATCTGTGGAATCGTACACGGCGATCGCGCGAAGCCGGTCGATCGCGCGACACTCGAGGCGATGACCCGGCTGATGGCCCACCGGGGGCCTGACGGCGAAGGGTATCATCTGGACGGCCCCGTGGGGCTCGGCCATCGGCGCCTGAGCATCATCGACACCGAGGGCGGCACACAGCCGATGACGAACGAAGACCGAACCCTCTGGCTTGTGTTCAACGGCGAGATATACAACTTCCAGGAATTGACCGAGGAGCTTAAAGCGCGGGGGCACACCTTCGCCACGCGGTGCGATACCGAGGTCATCCTCCATCTCTACGAGGAGTACGGGACGGCGTGCCTTAGCCGCCTGAGGGGGATGTTCTCGTTCGCGCTATGGGACGGGCGAGAGCGGCAGCTCTTCTGCGCGCGCGATCGTTTGGGGGTGAAGCCGTTTTTTTACAGCGTCACGGACGGCGATTTCGTCTTCGCCTCTACCCCCGCTGCGATCCTCAGGCACCCCGGATTCGATCGAGCCGTCGATCTGCGCGCGCTGGATCTTTATCTTACCTACCAGTACGTCCCATCGCCGCTGTCGATTTTCGACTGTATGAAGAAGCTATCCCCCGCACATTACCTTTTGTTCAAGGACGGGCTGCTTTCGATCGTGCGCTACTGGGAGGTGAATCCTTCCGAGACATCGAAAATGGGATACGATGAGAGCAGGGAGCGTCTTCGCGAGCTCTTGACCGAAGCTACGCGCTTGCGCATGATCAGCGACGTCCCCTTGGGGGCTTTCTTGAGCGGCGGGATCGATTCGAGCGTCGTGGTGGCGCTCATGAGCGGCCTCAGCGATCTTCCGGTCAAAACCTTCTCCATCGGTTTCGAGGACCAGAGTTACAACGAGCTCCCATACGCGAGAGAGGTTGCGCGCAGATATTCAACCGATCATCACGAATTCATCGTCAAGTCGAGCGCCATAGAGCTTCTTCCCAAGCTTGTTTGGCACTATGGCGAGCCGTTTGCGGACTCCTCCGCCCTGCCCACATACCACGTCGCGGAGATGAGCCGGCGGCACGTAACCGTTGCTCTTAACGGTGATGCCGGGGACGAGCTCTTCGCCGGCTATCCCCGCTATCTCGCCTACAAACTTGCCGGACGGATTGACCGGCTCCCTTTCCTGAAGATACATGCGCAATTCTGGAAACGTTTCCTGCGAAGCTCCCGGCGCGGTTCGTTACTTGGCAAGGTGAGGCGCTTCATGCCCTCCATCATCCATGAGGGGACCGACCGTTACCTGATCTACATGGTCTTCTTCGACGACGAGGAGAGGGAGCAGCTCTACCTGCCCGAGATGCGGCGGCTTAGCCATGCCAACGATGCGAGGGGGTTCCTCCGGCGCCTGTTCGCGTCATGCCGTTCCGACGATGAAATAGCCCGCCTGCTCTTTGCCGATATCCACAGTTACCTGCCGGACGATCTTCTAGTAAAAGTCGATATCGCCACAATGGCCAATTCGCTGGAAGGACGCTCTCCATTTCTCGATCACCATCTAGTCGAGTTTGCGGCCGCCCTCCCCACGGAATGGAAGCTCCGTGGCAGGAAGAGCAAGTACATTCTCAAGGACGCGTTCTCCGATCTTCTGCCGCCGCGCATCCGGCATCGCGGGAAGATGGGGTTCGGGGTGCCGATCGGCGAATGGTTCAGGGGAGAACTGAAAGGATATCTCCGCGATATTCTTCTCGATCCCGTTTCTCTATCGAGGGGATATTTCGACCCTGCGCGCGTGAGGACGCTTGTCGACGCCCATCAAAAAGGGATCACCGATCATGCACCCCGCCTCTGGGCGTTGCTGGTCCTGGAGCTGTGGCACAGGGCGTTCATCGACCACGGCGGGCTGCAATGAGTTCTCGTCCCTTGAAGATATTGAGGATCATCACGCGCCTGAACGTCGGCGGGCCATCCATCCAGGCGATTACGCTCAGCGCCGATCTGCCGGCTGATGATTTTACGACGACGCTGGTGTGCGGCCGTACGGGGCCGCGCGAAGGAGACATGCGCGCTCTCGCCGAGGAGCGGGGCCTCGCGCCCGTAGTCATCCCCTCCCTCCATCGGGAACTAGACCCATTCAACGACGTCAGGAGCCTTGTCAATATTGCCGGCATTATGAGGAGAGAACGGCCCGATATCCTGCACACGCATCTGGCAAAGGCGGGGGCGATCGGTAGGATCGCGGCGCTTTTCTGCCCGGGGGTAAAAACGGTCCACACCTATCACGGGCACGTGTTCAGCGGCTACTTTTCTCCCGCCCGCACGAAGCTTTATCTGAACCTCGAACGGTGGCTCGCCCGTCACACCGACAGGATCGTCGTCCTTGGCGAATCCCAGCGCTCGGAGATCCTGGAACGTTACGGGATAGGGCGCGCGGCGCAGTACGCAGTCATCCCACTCGGCTTCGATCTGGAGAGGTTCGACCATGCGCATAGGCTTAGGGGCGGGCTGAGGAGGGAACTCGGCATCCCTCCCGATTCACCCGTCGTTTCCACGGTGGGACGGCTGGCGCCGATCAAGGATCACGAGCTGTTTCTCGCGGTCGCCCGCTGCGTCCTTGACGAACGTCCCGGCGCTATGTTCCTGGTGGTGGGGGACGGACCGCTGAGGGGGGAGCTCGAAGGTAAAGTCCGCACCCGGGGGTTGGAAAAAAACGTAATTTTCCTCGGCTGGCGCGGCGACCTTGAACGGGTTTATGCCGATTCCGATCTGGTCGCGCTCGCCTCCATCAACGAGGGGACCCCCGTCTCTCTCATCGAGGCGGCAGCCTCGGGCAGGGCGATCGTCGCTACGGATGTCGGCGGGGTAAGCGACGTCGTCCGGGATGGGGTCAGCGGGTTGCTTTCGCGATCGCGCGATCCGAAAGAGATGGCGGCTCTGATGCTCGGTCTCTTGAGAGACCGGGCGCGCGCTGGGGCGATGGGGGAAGAGGGGAAGCGATTCGTGCGTGCGCGTTATGATAAAAAGCGGCTCCTCGCAGACATCGCCCGCCTTTATACCGAACTGTCGGGGGGGGACGGATCGCGATGAGCACGAACCGTAAAATCGCGAAGGCCTCGGCCATTCTGATCGCCGCCAGCAGTCTCGGTTACGTCCTTTCTTTGGTCAAAGAAATCATGGTGGCAAACTACTTCGGCATTACGAAGACAATGGATGCATTTTACGCCGCGGTCGCGTTCCCCACGCTGATCAATAACGTACTCCTCGCGACCTTCGGGGCAGTCTTCATACCCATCTTTGTGAGGTATAGACTGAGGGATGGAGGCGAGGCGGACCATATTGCCTCTGTGGTTGTGAATTACCTGTTCCTCGCACTGCTGTTCGCCACCCTGCTCCTTTTCACCTTTGCACCCTTGGTGGTGGGATCCGTTTTTCACGGACTCTCAGCGGAAACCGCGGCGCTCGCGGTGCGGATTTTGAAAATACTTTGCGCCACGGTCGTTTTGAGCGGGTTGATAGGCGTTATGACCGGCATCCTCAACTCGCATGAGCATTTTGCAGCGCCCGCATTCACGCAGATGGTGATTACCGCGACTACGATCATCTTCATCGCGCTATTCGTCGGCAGGTGGGGCGTATTCGTTCTCCCCTGGGGCCTGCTTGCGGGGCTGACAGTCCAGTTCCTCATCCTGGTTCCCATTGTCGTGAGAAAAGGATACCGCCATCACCTCTCCCTTGACTGGCGGCACCCCGCGATACGGGAGATGTCATACCTGTCGCTCCTTTTGTTCGTGAACATGCTTGCGGGGCAGATGAACGTGGTGGTCGATCGGATCATGGCATCATATCTAGCGCCCGGGAGCATCGCCGCGCTGGGGTATGCCGACAAGCTGGTTCAAGTACCGACGATAATCTTCTCGGCCTCGATCGCGGCCGCGGTCTTCCCATTTTTCTCCGTCCAGGTGGCTGAGAACCGGATCGAGGAGATGAAACATTCCCTTGCCAGGAGCATACGGATGTCGGGATGTATATTCATGCCCCTGACCGTCATGTTGGTCATTCTCGCCAAACCCGTCATCCAGGTTCTGTTCCAGCGGGGCGCATTCGGCCCGCAGGCGACAGAGCTCACCGCGATCATCCTTGTCTGTTATTCCTTTCAACTCTTCTTTTTCGGCGCGGGATTGATCCTCGCAAGGGTGTACCTTGTCTTCCAGGACATGGCGACCCTCATAATGATGACAAGCCTGGGCGTCGCTTTGAACGTACTCCTGAACATTATCTTTATGAGGCTCTTCACGCCTCCCGCCGCTGGTATCGCGTTCGCCACGTCGGTAGTCTATGGCATCACCATGTCCCTCATGCTAGCCTTGCTCAGGAAAAAGATGATCCACCTGGGAGGAAGCTACATTCTGCGCGGCCTCGCCAAGGCCGCGATATGTTCCGTAATTATGGGAGCGGTGATGTATGCGGTGCTTGGCCTCTCGCGGCATGTCAGCGCTGCTACTTCTGATGCGGCTGTGATAGCGCGCGTGGCAGCGACGGGTCTCGCGGGAGTGACCGCATTCATTCTGTCCGCGCTCCTCCTGAAACTCGAAGAGCCGCGCAAGGTCATGGGACTATTCTATGGCAGTAGGTAGATTGTGATCTTCCCCGGCGCGCTCGACTCCGCGGCGAACGTGTAAAGGCTGGACTGTCTGTAGCTGTGCGAATCGCCATTTACAAAAACGCCCTAAACGCCTAGACTTATCACCGCCATGTGGATCGTCGTATACCTCTACGTGTTCGCGCTGGCGCTTGCGCTCAGCCTTGCGTTGACGCCTATAGCGAGAAGCATCGCCGGGCGCATAAACATGCTGGATCTGCCCGGCGGGAGGAAGCCGCACCAGCGCCCGATCCCGCTGTTCGGGGGCGCCGCTATTTTCGCGGCTACGGCCGGCGCGCTCCTTCTCAATGCGGCGCTCGTAATTCTGGCCTCGCGCTGCGCCTGGTTTTCATCGCTCGTTCCAGCATCTATTGCGGCGTACTTGCCCGGCGCGCGGGCGGTCTCTCCCAGGCTTGCCGCGATCCTGCTCGGCGGGTTCACGATCTTCTGTATCGGGCTCTGGGACGACGTGACCGATCTCAAGCCGCGCATCAAGCTTCTGGGGCAGATCATGGTTGCGATCGGCCTCGTCTGCCTCGACGTGCGCGCGACCGTCTTCATCCCGAACTATTTTTTAAGCGCGGCGGTCACCATCGCATGGATAGTGGCGATCGTAAACGCCTTCAACCTCCTCGACAATATGGACGGCCTCTGCGCGGGCGTTGCGCTCGTGGCATCCTCGGTGTTCCTCTGGATTTCGATTTTCCGTGGGCAGTATTTCATCTCCGTCATGCTCCTGGTTTTTGCGGGTAGCCTCCTGGGGTTTCTCCGCTACAACTTCAACCCGGCGACGATATTCATGGGCGACGCGGGGAGCATGTTCATCGGCTACTTCGTCGCGGTCATGACCATCATGCAGACCTACTACGGCCCCGATGACGGGGGGGCGCTCGCCGTGTTCATGCCGCTGGTGATCCTCGCCGTGCCGCTCTACGATACGCTCTCGGTGATCGCGATAAGGGTCTCTCATGGAGAGAGCATATTCAAGGCGGACAGGCGCCACTTTTCGCACCGGCTCGTTGCGCTCGGGATGTCGCAGCGTGGCGCGGTTTGCTTCATTTATCTCGTGACTCTCGCCACGGGCCTGTCGGCCCTGCTTCTCCCCAGAGTGGGCTGGGGCGGTGGAATGATCGTGTTCGCCCAGACGATACTCATCGTGTCGGTGATCGCCGTGCTGGAATACTTCGGAGGCGCACCGTCAAATAATAAGCATAACGGAGAATGACAAATACCAAATGACAAATGAATTACAGATGACCCAATGACAAAACCTCATGGTGTTTTGTCATTTGACATTTGTCATTTCTAAAAGAGAGGCTGGGGTAGTTGTACAACGGAACAGATAAAAACGGATCGGCCCTGCCGCTCGCGCTGGGCGTAATGTTCGGCGCGGTCCTCATCCTGCGAGTTCTCTGGTGTGGAGTAACTTACCCCGAGAGCAACGCGATCATCCTCTTCGTCCTCTCTCTGCTCCTGGCTGGCTCGCTGTATTGTTCGGCCCTTACGGGAGGAATGGCTTGGCGCATCAGGTCAGTTGACGCCTTCGCCCTGCTTTATTTCCTTGTCGTACTTCTTCTCTCCATCTGCTCTAAGCATCAGTGGCTTGCGAGGGATTTCCTTTTTCAGGTCGCCGCCTGCACCATTGTTTATCTCCTCGCGGCAAACCTTGGATCCAGCCGCGCCGGGAGGGCCATCGCTTCCGGTCTGGTCGCGGGCGCAATACTCGTGTCGCTGTACGGCCTGTATCAATACTTCTGCGGCTTGAGCGAGACGCGCGCGTTCTTAGGCGCAATGCAAGGCGGAGACCGGAGCGATGCGTTCATGAGCAGGGTCTCTTCGAACGCCGTTTTCTCGACCTTCTTTTATCCGAACGCCCTTGCGGGGTATCTCATTATTATAATCCCTTTCGCAGCGTCGATATTTTTCCTGCCCATGGCCGATTCGCTGGCTGCGTACTATGGTATCTATATCGGCGTGCTCCTTGCCTCGGCAATCGCATGGGGATTTTTCAGCGAGCTATGGGGGAAGCCGTTCCTACTCGTATGCCTCTTAGTCGCTGCAGGCGCACTCCTCTCCAGCCTCTCTCTCGCCGAGAAACGGGGCAGGAGGAACTGGCTTATCCCGTGCGCCCTTCCACTCGTGATTTTGCCGATGTGGGCGCTTTCCCTCACGGCTTCCGAGGGTGCGTGGCTCGCATTGTTTTTCTCAGCCCTTATCGTTCCACCTTTAATCTTGCGTAAATACAAGCTCGCGTCCGTTATCGGACTGGTGGTCCTTGCGGCGATAGCGGTCGTACTGCTCGCCAATCTGGCTCCATCGGGTATGAAAGATAGCGCCGGCGCGCGTATCGATTACTGGAGGGCTGCACTAAGCATGTGGCGGGAGAGTCCCGTCTGCGGTGTCGGCCCGGGAGGCTTTGGGGGCGCGTATGCGCGTTTCAGGACGCCGGGTTCCGAAGAGGGGAGGATGCCGCATAACATCTATCTCGGGCTGGCTTCGGAGATGGGTATTATTGGACTAGCGACATTCATCTGCCTCTGGGTCTCGTGCATATGGGCGCTTATTAAATCCCAAATCCCAAATCCCAAATCCCAAAGCAACTATTTATACAATGGGACTTGGGGGGAAAATATCATCCCGTTTGCGGTGACGATTTCGATCTGTGCATTCTTGTTGCACGGTGCGATAGACGTAAATCTCAGTGTGCCGCAGACCAGCCTTACGCTCTGGGCGCTCGCGGGGTTGGGCTTAGGCGTTTCCACGGCGCGGTCACCGGCGCGACGCTTGCCTAAGCTTCCCTGTGTAGCGCTGGGATCGCTAGTCCTTGCCGCAGCTCTTTTATGGCTAGTCCCGCATATGAGGTCCGAGCGGCACCATCTACTGGCGCAGAAGCTTGCAATGAGCGGAATGCCTGAACAGGCAAGGGAAGAGATCCTCCGGGCACTATCTTTCGAGGGCGACAATCCTGTCTACTGGAGCTCCCTCGCGGAGATATGGGAAAGGGGAGAGGATGTTGCGGGCGCCCTTGCCGCGTATCAACAGGCCGCGGCGCTGGGCGAAGGAATTCCCGCCTATCATTTCCGCCTCGCGGCCTGTTACTGGCGTTACGCGCATGACGGTGCCGACAAGAACAAAACGGCGGCCGCCGTAAGGGAACTCAGGAAGGCCATTGCGGTCAACCCGCACGACGTCGACTACCATCTCCTTCTCGCCTACTGGCTTGAGAAAACAGGCAGGCCCTCGGAGGCGTTGGAAGAATACCGCCGCGGTTTGCAAGTGATCCATGCCGCGCTCGGGAAGCCGAAGCGGATCAGAAGACACGACCCGGCCGAATACGCTAAACTGGAAGCGATGGTAAAGGAAAAAGTGGCCGGGCTGGAACACATTCAGGGTCAAACCTCATCTATTGACAGGTTCATTAAATTTCACCGCAGAGACGTTCCCCGTCCCGAAGGGATCCCTTTGGGAAAGGGGCCCCTTCGGGGGATTAACACGTTTGTTTGCCGCGGATAAACGCGGATTTTTCACCACAGAGGACACTGAGAAGGCAGTTAATTTTAGCCGCGGATTAGCGCGGATGGATGCGGATTGCAAAAACCGCCCAAGGTTTAAGGCCGAAAGCTTATTGCTTTCAACTTTTCGCTGTAGTTGTAATCCGTGGTTAGGTAGCGTTCTCGTATTGACGGCAATCACCAAAATGATATAATAATTATACCATTATGGAATTTGAATTTGACGAGCAGAAAAGCAAGGCGAGTACGGCGAAACATGGGATTGATTTCTCCGAGGCGCAAGCGCTTTGGGAAGACGTGGTTATGCTGGAGATCCCAGCCAGAACAGAGGATGAGCCCAGGACGGTCGTGATGGGAAGGATTGGAGAGAAACACTGGTCAGCAGTCGTCACTCAACGCGGCGAACGAATCAGGATCATCTCCGTCCGGCGATCACGAAAGGAAGAGAGGGATCTGTATGAAAGCTAAACAACTGGACAAGAAATTTGACGCCGGGGAAGACGTCTCCAGGTTCCTTGACCTCTCGCGGGCCAGGAGAACGAACCAGGAGCCGAAACGGGTAAACGTTGACTTCCCCTCTTGGATGATTCACTCCCTGGACAAGGAAGCCAATCGGCTCGGGGTAACCCGGCAATCCATCATCAAGGTCTGGATTTCCGAACGGTTGAAAGAAAAGACCGCCTGAACTTCAGGGGCAGACCGGATCTATTAACACTTGTAAGCCTCACCTCTTGAGGCGGGGTTAGCCCCGCACCGACTAGTCTGGTGCGGAATGTTGGCAGTTTTGCATAA